>JAMCVR010000229.1 GCA_023475455.1 Thermoplasmatota archaeon
ACGATTTCGCCCGCTCGCTCGCCGACCAGTACCTGCTGATGGAACGCGGCGAATTCATCAAGCGCGGCGCCGGGGCCGACATGGACAAGGATGGCGTGCGGGAATTGCTCTCCGTATGATGGGGCGATGGATCTCGCCGAACCCCTTTCCTCGACCTGGCATGCGCACCTGTCCCTGGACTTCCGGCGGCGCGAGGCGGCCACGATTCTCGCCCGCCGCGAGCACGCGGGCCCGCTGCGCATCCAGAAGGCGCTCTACCCCGAAGGCGAGGCGGTCTGTTATGCCATCGTGCTGCATCCGCCGTCCGGCATCGTCGGCGGCGACGAACTGGAGATCGACGTGACGGTGGGGCAGGGCGCCCATGCGCTGCTGACCACGCCGGGGGCCGGCAAGTGGTATCGCAGCGCCGGCGCCTGGGCCAGCCAGCGCCTGGGGTTCGCGGTGGAAGCGCAGGGCGCGCTGGAATGGCTGCCGCAGGAGACCATCGTGTTCGACGCGGCGCGCGCGGCGATGCGCAGCAGCATCGAGCTCGCCGACGAGGCCCGCTTCATCGCCGACCAGTACCTGCTGATGGAACGCGGCGAATTCATCAAGCGCGGCGCCGGGGCCGACATGGACAAGGATGGCGTGCGGGAATTGCTCTCCGTATGATGGGGCGATGGATCTCGCCGAACCCCTTTCCTCGACCTGGCATGCGCACCTGTCCCTGGACTTCCGGCGGCGCGAGGCGGCCACGATTCTCGCCCGCCGCGAGCACGCGGGCCCGCTGCGCATCCAGAAGGCGCTCTACCCCGAAGGCGAGGCGGTCTGTTATGCCATCGTGCTGCATCCGCCGTCCGGCATCGTCGGCGGCGACGAACTGGAGATCGACGTGACGGTGGGGCAGGGCGCCCATGCGCTGCTGACCACGCCGGGGGCCGGCAAGTGGTATCGCAGCGCCGGCGCCTGGGCCAGCCAGCGCCTGGGGTTCGCGGTGGAAGCGCAGGGCGCGCTGGAATGGCTGCCGCAGGAGACCATCGTGTTCGACGCGGCGCGCGCGGCGATGCGCAGCAGCATCGAGCTCGCCGACGAGGCCCGCTTCATCGGCATGGAAGTGCTGTGCCTGGGGCGCCGGGCGTCAGGGGAACGCTTCACCGAGGGCGCCATGCGTCTCGATACCCGGGTCAGCCGCGGCGGGCGGCCTGTCTGGCTGGAGCGGGGCCTGCTGGAGGGCGGCTGCGGGCTGCTCGACGCATCGGCCGGGCTGGCCGGATTCAGCGTCAGCGGGACGTTTCTGGCGGTGGCGCCCGGCATCGAGCCGGGGCTGCTGACGGCGTGCCGGGACATTCCCGTGCATGAGGCCGGCGCCCGGCATGGCATCACGGCCTTGCCGGAAATCCTGGTGGCGCGTTATCTGGGGCATTCGTCGGAGGCGGCACGCCAGTGGTTCGTTGCCCTGTGGCAGATGCTGCGCCCGGCGCTGATCGGATGCGAGGCCCAAGTGCCGCGCATCTGGAACACATGAAAGTATCGATATGGAACTGACCCCGCGCGAGAAAGACAAGCTGCTCATCTTCACCGCCGCCCTGCTGGCGGAACGCCGCCGCGCGCGCGGCCTCAGGCTCAACTATCCGGAGGCGGTGGCCTTCATCACCGCCGGCATTCTGGAAGGTGCCCGCGACGGCCGCAGCGTGGCCGAGCTGATGCGCTACGGCACCACGCTGCTGAAGCGCGACGAGGTCATGGACGGCGTGCCGGAGATGATCCCCGAGATCCAGGTGGAGGCCACCTTCCCCGACGGCACCAAGCTTGTGACCGTCCATCATCCCATCGTATGAGGTATCGAAAATGATCCCAGGCGAAATGCAGATCGAACCCGGCGAGATCGAACTCAACGCCGGCCGCCCCACGATCACCCTGGTGGTGGCCAACACCGGCGACCGGCCGGTCCAGGTCGGCTCGCACTATCACTTCTACGAGACCAATGCCGCGCTGGACTTCGACCGCGAAGCGACGCGCGGCATGCGCCTGGACATCGCCGCCGGCACGGCGGTGCGCTTCGAACCGGGGCAGACCCGCACGGTGCAGCTGGTGGCCTACGCCGGCGAGCGCAAGGTATACGGATTTCAGGGCCGGATCATGGGTCCGCTTTAACAGGAGAAACCGAGATGAACCAAAAATCCTTCGCAATGCTTATGCTGTTTTCGCCCTTCGCCTATGCGCATCCGGGCGAGCATCACGGCGGCATTCTGAATGCCGTCGTGCATCTTGTGAGCGAGCCGGACCATCTGGCCATGGCGCTCATCGCCGTGGTGATCGGCGTCGCCGGCGCACGGTTCTACCGTCGCCGTGCTGCGGCCCGCATCGGGACCACGCGCCGCTAACCCGGCCACGAGGAGACCGTCATGGCTGTTCGCATCGGCCGCCAGGCCTACGCCGAGATGTTCGGCCCCACCGTCGGTGACCGCGTCCGCCTGGCCGACACCGACCTCTGGATCGAAGTGGAACAGGACCACACGATCCACGGCGAGGAGGTGAAGTTCGGCGGCGGCAAGGTGATCCGCGACGGCATGGGCCAGAGCCAGCGCGTGTCCGCCGAGGTGGCCGACACGGTGATCACCAACGCGCTCATCGTCGATGCCGTCGCCGGCATCATCAAGGCGGACATCGGGCTGAAGAACGGCCATATCCAGGCCATCGGCAAGGCCGGCAACCCGGACGTGCAGCCGGGCGTGACCATTGCCATCGGCGCCGGCACCGAGATCATCGCGGGCGAAGGCATGATCGTCACCGCCGGCGGCATCGACGCGCACATCCACTTCATCTGCCCGCAGCAGATCGAGGAGGCGCTGATGTCCGGCGTCACCACCATGCTCGGCGGCGGCACCGGTCCCGCCACCGGCACCTACGCTACCACCTGCACGCCGGGGCCGTGGCACATCCAGCGCATGCTGCAGGCGGCGGATGCCTTCCCGATGAACCTGGGCTTTCTCGGCAAGGGCAACGTCAGCCAGCCGGAGCCGGCGCGCGAACAGGTGCGTGCCGGGGCGATGGGCCTGAAGCTGCATGAGGACTGGGGCACCACGCCGGCGGCGATCGACGCCTGCCTGACGGTGGCCGACGAAATGGACGTGCAGGTCGCCATCCACACCGACACCCTGAACGAATCGGGCTTCGTCGAGACGACGCTGGCCGCCTTCAAGGGCCGCGCCATCCACACCTTCCACACCGAAGGTGCGGGCGGCGGCCATGCGCCGGACATCATCAAGGCGGCCGGCATGCCCAACGTGCTGCCCAGTTCCACCAACCCGACCATGCCCTACACGGTGAACACCATCGACGAGCATCTGGACATGCTCATGGTCTGCCACCATCTCGACGCCGCGATTGCCGAGGACATCGCCTTCGCCGAGAGTCGCATCCGCCGCGAGACCATCGCCGCCGAGGACATCCTGCACGACCTGGGCGCCTTCTCCATGATGTCGTCGGACTCGCAGGCCATGGGCCGGGTAGGGGAGGTGGTCATCCGCACCTGGCAGGCGGCACACAAGATGAAGCTGCAGCGCGGCAGCCTGAAGGAAGACAGCGCGCGCAACGACAACTTCCGCGTCAAGCGCTACATCGCCAAGTACACCATCAATCCCGCCATCACCCACGGCATCGGCCACGTGGTGGGCTCGATCGAAGCCGGCAAGCTGGCCGACCTGGTGCTGTGGAAGCCCGCCTTCTTCGGCGTCAAGCCCAGCCTGATCGTGAAGGGCGGCATGATCGCCGCGGCGGCCATGGGCGACCCCAACGCCTCCATCCCGACGCCGCAGCCGGTGCACTATCGGCCCATGTTCGGCAGCTTCGCGGGGGGCCTGAAGACGGCCGTCACCTTCGTTTCGCAGGCGGCGCTGGAGAATCCCGACGTGGCCGCGCTGAACCTCGCCAAGCCCCTGGTGGCGGTGAAGAACACCCGCAAGCTGAGCAAGAAGGACATG
>JAMCVR010000259.1 GCA_023475455.1 Thermoplasmatota archaeon
AGCGGTGGGCAAGCGCGGCATCAAGAGCAATCCGGAAACGCAGTTGCTGGAGGATGTCGCCAACCTCGTCTTCATCGAGCATTACATGCTGGGCTTTGCCCGCAGCAAGCCCGACTACGATGAGGCGAAGTGGCTGGAAATCATCCGCAAGACGTGGAAGAAGATGTCGAAGGACGCCCAGGCCTTCGCCCTGTCCGGCAAGATCAAATTTCCGGAGCCCCTGCTGCCGCTGATCACCCGGGCGATCGGTCGGTAAGCGCGGCGGCGCGGGTGAGCGCCCTTCACTCCGCCCATTCCTTCACCCACCCCGCGGTTCCCTTCTGGATGAACTCGATCGGGTAGCCGTCGGGGTCCTCGATGAACGCAATGACCGTCGTGCCGTGCGACATCGGCCCGGCCGCACGCAGCACCTTGCAGCCCTTCGCCGCGGCGGCGGCGCATGCGGCGTAGGCGTCGTCGACCTCGATGGCGATGTGACCGTAGCCGCTGCCGACCTCGTATCGATCCACGCCCCAGTTGTAGGTCAGTTCAAGCACCGCCGTCTTGTCCTCGGTGTCGTAGCCGACGAAGGCGAGGGTGAACTTGCCGCCGGGATAGTCCTTGCGGCGCAGCAGTTTCATGCCGAGGACGCTGGTGTAGAAATCGAGCGAGCGATCGAGATCGCCGACTCTTAGCATGGTGTGAAGTATTCGCATAACGATCAGCCTTAAAACCGGTTCTCCGCGAAGGACGCGAAGAAACGCGAAAGAAATCGGAATCTTTTCCGCGGGCTCGCCCGGAACGCCAGCCTTGAGCCGGAATGTTACGGCACCCCATCGGTTTTCTTCGTGTCTCTTCGTGCCCTTCGCGGACCACAGGGTTTTTAAAATCAAACCTGAAACAGCACAGTGTCCATTGTGCGCAACTCGGCGCGCCGCGCAAGCGCATCGGGACACAGCGCAGCGACCTGCGCCCAGAAGCGTGGCGAATGGTCGAGGTGGACGAGATGGGCAAGTTCGTGCGCGGCGACGTAGTCGATGAGCGTGAGCGGCGCCTGCACCAGCCGCCAGTTGAGGCGAATATGGCCGCGGCGGGTGCAGCTGCCCCATTGCGTCTGTGCGTCGGACAGGGCGAAGCGGCGGGGCGCGCAGCCGAATTTCCGGGCAATGCGGGCGAGCCGCCAGGCCAGCAGCCGTTCCGCGCGGGCCTGAAGCCAGGCGCGGATCAGCGCGCCGGCATCGGCATCCGGCGGGGCGTGCACGCGCAGGGTGTCGCCGTGGCGTTGAATCTCGACAAACAGGGAGGCTCGAATGTCGAGCGCGAGGGTGCGTCCCAAATAACGCACTTGCTCCACCGATGCCGTCTCGGGCTGCGGCGTACGTGCCTGCATCCGGCCCCAGGCGCGGCGCAGCCAGTCGTTCTGCTGCCGCACGTAGCATTCGATTTCGGCACGGGGGGTCCAGCTCGGCGCGTGGATGCGCACTTCGCGCGAGGTCACCGTCAAACCCAGCGTACGGCGGCGGCGCGAGCGCCGCAGCTGATACGGGACGGCGGCGTCGCCGAGTTGCAGCACGCCGCTATTGGTGCGCGGCAGCAGGGGGCAGCCTCGTCATTTCGGTTTCGATCCAGGCTTCCGCCGCACGGGTGAGTTCGGCCGCGCTCTTGCCGGTGGAATCGATCGCCGGACCGATGCGCACGGTGACGGTGCCGGGACGCTTGACGAAGGCGTTCTTCGGCCACACTTCGCCGGCGTTGTGCGCCACCGGCACGATGGGCGCGCCGGTTTCCGCCGCCAGCCAGCCGCCGCCGATGCCATAGCGGCCCTTTTCGCCAGGGGCGACGCGCGTTCCCTCGGGAAACACCAGTACCCAGAACCCCTGCGCAAGCTTCTCCTTGCCCTGCCCGACGATCTGCTTCAGCGCCTCGCGTCCGGCGCTGCGGTCGATGGCGATGGGTGAGAGCATCCGGAATGCCCAGCCGAAAAACGGCACCTTCAGCAGTTCCTGCTTGATGACGGGCGACACCGGCGGAAACAGGAACAGGAACGCCACCGTTTCCCACGCCGACTGATGCTTGGCGAGGATGACGGCGGGCTGCGCCGGCAGGTGTTCACGCCCTTCCACCACATAGCGGATGCCCAACACCCAGCGCGCCAGCCAGATCACGAGATGGTTGTATCCGGTGATCAGCCGGTAGCGCGCGTGTGCGGAAAACGGAAAGCTGAGGAGCGCGACCACGCTGAAGAAGACCGTCAGCGCGGTCTGCAGTACCGCGAAAATCAGCGAACGAACCAGGTTCATGCCGCAGCCTTGAGCTTCAGCGCCTCGCGTCCGGCGCTGCGGTCGATGGCGATGGGTGAGAGCATCCGGAATGCCCAGCCGAAAAACGGCACCTTCAGCAGTTCCTGCTTGATGACGGGCGACACCGGCGGAAACAGGAACAGGAACGCCACCGTTTCCCACGCCGACTGATGCTTGGCGAGGATGACGGCGGGCTGCGCCGGCAGGTGTTCACGCCCTTCCACCACATAGCGGATGCCCAACACCCAGCGCGCCAGCCAGATCACGAGATGGTTGTATCCGGTGATCAGCCGGTAGCGCGCGTGTGCGGAAAACGGAAAGCTGAGGAGCGCGACCACGCTGAAGAAGACCGTCAGCGCGGTCTGCAGTACCGCGAAAATCAGCGAACGAACCAGGTTCATGCCGCAGCCTTGAGCAGGTATTCGACGGCCTCGCCCAGATCGGCAAACACCGGCGTGTTCTCGGGCAGGCCGCCTGCCGCCAGCGTTTTTTCACCCTTGCCGGTTCGCACCAGCAGCGGCTTTGCGCCCACGCTGGCCGCCGCCAGCAGGTCGCGCAGCGAATCGCCCACGGCGGGCACGTCGCGCAGATTACGGCCATAGCGCGCGGCGATCTCGTCGAACAAGCCCGGCTTGGGCTTGCGGCAGCCGCACTCCATCTCGGCCGCGTGCGGGCAATAAAACACCGCCTCGATGCGCCCGCCCGCCTGCGCCGCCGCCTTGTGCATCTTGGCGTGGATGGCGTTGAGCGTCGCCATCTCGAACAGCCCGCGCGCCAGCCCCGACTGGTTGGTCGCCACCACCACGCGCCAGCCCTCGCGCGTCAGCCGCGCGATCGCTTCCAGGCTGCCGGGAATGGGCTTCCATTCATCCGGGCTCTTGATGAACTGGGCGGAGTCGAAATTGATGACGCCGTCGCGGTCGAGAATGATGAGCTTCATAAGCAAAGTCTACGCCGCCAGGCGCGACAAGTCCGCAACCCGGTTCATGGTCCGGTGCAGCTGGTTCAGCAGCGCCAACCGATTGGCCCTGAGGGCGGGGTCGTCGGCGTTGACCATCACCTGATCGAAGAAGGCGTCGACCGGGTCCTTGAGCGCCGCGAGCTTCTGCAGCGAGCCGGTGTAGTCGCCCGCGTCGAAGGCCGCGTCGGCCTGCGGTGCAATCTCGCCCAGCGCGGCATACAGATCGGATTCCGCGGGCTCCACGAAGCGCGACGGATCGGCCGCGGCGCCCACTTCGCCTTCTGCCTTTTTAAGGATGTTGCCGACGCGCTTGTTGGCGGCGGCCAGGCTGGCCGATTCGGGCAGCCGCGCGAACTCGCGCACTGCTCCAATCCGCTTCACGATCTCATGCAAGGGCGGCATGTTTGCAAATACGGCTGCAACCGCTTCCGCACCGAACACGGGGGCAAGCTGATTGGCGTTGCGCTCGTAGATGAACAGCTTGAGCTCCTCGGCGACGTCGCCGCCGAGCACTCCAGCCGGGAAAACCGACAGGCCGTATTCGATCAGATCGTCGAGGTCCAGCGGCAATTTCGCCGCGAGCTTCTGCAGCGAGCCGGTGTAGTCGCCCGCGTCGAAGGCCGCGTCGGCCTGCGGTGCAATCTCGCCCAGCGCGGCATACAGATCGGATTCCGCGGGCTCCACGAAGCGCGACGGATCG
>JAMCVR010000237.1 GCA_023475455.1 Thermoplasmatota archaeon
CCTGGAGCGCATGATCAGCGCCTCGACGCGCAGCGGTGCGCGCTTCGCGCTGCTGTACTTCGACCTCGACGAATTCAAGAGCATCAACGACAGCTTCGGCCACCGCGCGGGCGACACCGTTCTGGTGCGCGCGGCCGGCGAGGTCGCCAGCCTGGTACGCGGCGGCGAGATGTTCGCGCGGCTGGGCGGCGACGAATTCGCCATCCTGGTCGACGTGAAACACGGCGACGAGCCGGCGCAGCTGGCCGAGCGCGTCGTTCACGCCATTTCCGCCATCCCGTTCCGCTTTCGCGGCAGCAACATCCGTCTCACCGCCAGCATCGGCATCGCGCTGTTCCCCGAGCACGGCGACAACGCCGAGGATCTGGTGGCGCACGCCGACACCGCGATGTATCAGGCCAAGGACAGCGGCAAGAACACCTGGGCGGTGTACGACGCCAGCCGCAACATCGCCGAGGCGATGCTGGAACGCATGACCTGGAGCACCCGCATCGCGCAGGCGCTCGAGCGCGGCGGATTGGAACTTCATTTCCAGGGCATCTACCACACCCGCGACGGCAGCCTGAGCCATCTGGAAGCGCTGGTGCGGATGCACGACCCGCTGGCGGCCGACCGCCTCGTCATGCCGGGGCAATTCATTCCGGTCGCGGAGAAGAACGGCCAGATCCTCGAAATCGACCGCTGGGTGATCCGGCAGAGCATCGAGACGCTGGCGCGCCACCCGGAACTGGCGGCGCTGGCGGTCAACGTCTCCGGCCGCAGCTTCGACGAGCCCAGCCTGCCCCGCTACATCCATATGCAACTGGAGCAGCACGACGTGGCGCCAAAACGGCTGATCATCGAACTGACCGAAACCGCCGCCGTCTCCGAAATGCAGGACGCACAGCGCTTCATCGAGGCGCTGCAGCAGACCGGCTGCCTGATCTGCCTCGACGATTTCGGCTCCGGTTTTTCCACCTTCGCCTACCTGAAATACCTCGGCGTGCAGATCCTCAAGATCGACGGCATGTTCATCCGCGACCTGCCCAACAACCGCGACAACCAGGCTTTCGTCAAGGCCATGATCGACGTCGCGCGGGGGCTCGGCAAGGTCACGGTGGCGGAGTTCGTCGAGGACGCGGCCACTCTCGACATGCTGCGCAGCTTCGGCGTCGACATGGCGCAGGGCTATCACCTCGACCGGCCGTCGGCCCGTCATCCCAGCCTCGATTGAGGCCGCACGACGCGTTGCCCATGCCCGTCCCGCGTTCATGGCGGCGCCAACACACGTTAGAATGACCGCGTCTTCCGGCCACAAGCCGGTCCCTGTCCCCATTCCCGATCAATGACGCTGTTCTTCGCCGTCCTGACCCCGTTCGTGGGCGCAGCCCTGGTTGCGCCGGCGTCCCGCCTTGGACGCGTGCATTCCGCCTGGGCGGCGGGCGCGGTCACGCTGGCGGCGATACTCTGGCTGGCGCCTTCATTCGGCCTGCCGTTCGGCGGCCTCACGCTGATCCAGCAGCACGACTGGATCCCCGCACTGGGACTCAACCTCGCTTTCCGCCTCGACGGCCTGGCTCTGCTGTTCGCCGGGCTGATCCTCGGCATCGGCTTGCTGATCGTGCTATATGCGCGCTACTACCTGTCGGAGCGCGACAGCATGGGCCGCTTCTACAGCTACCTGATGCTGTTCATGGGCTCGATGCTCGGCATCGTGCTGTCTGAAAACCTGATCCAGCTCTTGATCTTCTGGGAACTGACCAGCCTGTCGTCCTTCCTCCTCATCAGCTACTGGCAGCACCGCGAGGAGGCGCGCCACGGCGCGCGCATGGCGCTGGCGGTGACCGGCCTGGGCGGCTTCGCGCTGCTGGGCGGCTTTCTGCTGCTCGGCCGCATCGTCGGCAGCTACGAGCTGTCCGACGTGTTCGCCTCCGGCGACCTGATCCGCGAACATCCGCTGTATGGGCCGACGCTGGCATTGATCATGCTCGGCGTGTTCACCAAGTCGGCGCAGTTCCCCTTCCACTTCTGGCTGCCGCACGCGATGGCCGCACCCACCCCGGTGTCGGCCTACCTGCATTCGGCGACCATGGTGAAGGCCGGCGTGTTCCTGCTGGCGCGGCTGTATCCGGCGCTGTCCGGCACCCCGGAATGGTTCTGGCTGGTCTCCGGCACGGGGCTCGCCACGCTCCTGCTCGGCGCCTACGTCGCGCTGTTCAAGCATGATCTGAAAGGCCTGCTGGCCTATTCGACCATCAGTCACCTCGGCCTCATCACGCTGCTGTTCGGCCTGTCGACCCCGCTCGCCGCGGTGGCGGGGGTGTTCCACATCATCAACCACGCCACCTTCAAGGCCTCGCTGTTCATGGCCGCCGGCATCATCGACCACGAGGCCGGCACCCGCGACATGCGGCGGCTGCATGGCCTGTGGAAGTTCATGCCCTACACCGCGACGCTGGCGATGGTGGCTGCCGCGGCGATGGCCGGGGTGCCGCTGTTGAACGGCTTCCTGTCGAAGGAAATGTTCTTCGCCGAGGCGATGCACATTTCCGCCGGCCACGTCGGCGGCTGGCTGCTGCCCGCGCTGGTAACGGTGGGGGGCGCGCTGGCGGTGGCCTACTCGCTTCGCTTCATCCATGACGTGTTCTTCAACGGCGAGCCGGTGGACCTGCCGCGCACGCCGCACGAGCCGCCGCGCTGGATGAAGGTGCCGGTGGAAATCCTGGTGGTGCTGTGCCTGGTGGTGGGCATCGCGCCCGCGCTCACCGTGGCGCCGCTCTTGGCGGTGGCGGCGGCCGACACGCTGCAGGCGCCGCTGCCCGACTACCATCTGGCGCTGTGGCACGGCATCAACCCGGCCCTGCTCATGAGCCTCGTCGCGCTGACCGGCGGCGCGCTGATCTACCTGGCACGAGGTCCGCTGACTGCCTGGCACGAGCGAGCCGTCGAACGCATCGACGCGCGCATCGTCTACAACGCGCTGCAGGATGCCTTGTTCGCGCTGGCGCGCGGCATCACCCGCCTGATCGATGGCGGCTCGCTGCAGCGCCAGGTGTTCTTCCTGCTGGCGGCCGCGCTGGTGCTGGGGATCGCACCGTGGCTGGCGGGCGGCACACCGCTGGCCGGCAGCCGCGACGGCCTGCCGCTCGACGCCGTCAGCCTCATCGCCGCCGGCACGCTGATCGTCGCCACGCTGGCCACCGTCCGGCTGCACCGGCAGCGCTTCGTCGCGCTCGTCACCCTCGGCGTGGTGGGACTGGTGGTGTCGCTCGCCTTCGTCAAGTTCTCGGCGCCCGACCTCGCTCTGACCCAGTTGTCGGTCGAGATCGTCACGATTGTTTTGTTGCTGCTGGCGCTCTACTTCCTGCCGCAGCATGCCGCGCCGGGGCACGACCGGGTGCGCGCCTGGCGCGACGGCGTGATCGCGCTCGCGGCGGGCGGCGGCGCCGCGGCGCTGGCGTGGGCGGTGCTGACCCGCCCCTACGACACCATCGCCGGCTACTTCCTCGCCAACAGCGTGCCGGGGGGCGGCGGCAGCAATGTGGTGAACGTCATCCTGGTCGACTTCCGCGGCTACGACACGCTGGGCGAGATCACCGTGCTGGCGCTGGCCGGGCTCGGCATCGTGGCGATGCTGCAGGGGCTGAAACTGCCGGCGCCGAGCCGCGACGAAGCCGGGCGTCTGTGGGACGCCGACGCCCACCCGGCGATCATGGCGACGCTCACCCGCATCCTGCTGCCGCTGGCGCTGCTGGTCGCCGCGTTCATCCTGCTGCGCGGCCACAACCAGCCGGGCGGCGGCTTCATCGCCGGCCTCATCACGGCGGTGGCGCTGATCGTGCAATACCTCGCCAACGGCGCGCAGTGGACGCACCAGCGCATGGCGGCTTCGCCTCCCTCTGATGAGACTTCTAACCATTCGACTAAGCCCGCAAGCGGGCAAGTCGCC
>JAMCVR010000173.1 GCA_023475455.1 Thermoplasmatota archaeon
GGTGAAGATGCGATCCATCAGGGCGAGCGTGGCGCGATTGGGCGCGGCGGTCTCCAGGGCGGCCATCGCGCCGTCGGGGACCGGCGTATCGAGAAAATGGCGCAGATAGCGCAGGGCGTAGAACAGCGGGCGGCTCAGTTGCAGCTCGTCGGCGCGTGCGGTCAGGCGCGGCCAGAAATCGCGATCCGCGGCGGCGGCGTCACGCAGCAGCAGGTCGAGGTCGGTGAGGTCGCGCAGCCCGTGCGGCAGTTCGCCGTCGTGGAACAGATGCGTGGCGGAATGCAGGATGCGGTCTTCCGCCGCCAGCACAGACACGCCGGGCAGGCCATCCGCCGCGACGGCGCGGTTGCGCAGCTTGGCGGAATCCGGATGGTAGCGCGCGGTGTCGGGCAGGATCGCGTGGTGGACGTCGATCACGGTGTCGCGCTGGACATGCTGCATCGGCGGGATTTCGTGCATCCAGCGGCGGTAGTAGCGCTTGTCGTATTCCGACAGCCCGGTGGCGTGCCAGCCCGCCAGCATGAGCGAGGATTCGGCCCGCGGCAGGACATCGCGGGGGACCAGGATGTCGATGTCGTTGAACAAACGACCCGCCGCAGCGGGCAGGTCGGCGGCGACGTAGGCCGCGCCCTTGAGCACGATCAGCGGACTGTCGAGATCGGCCAGTGCGTCGCGGAGTTGCTGCAGTTCCCAGCGCACTGCGATTCGCTGCTTGTCGGCCAGCGTTTCGGCGGCGTCGAAATGCCAGCGCGCCGCCGACGGTATCGCACCCGTCAGTTCGTGCTGGCGAAAGCGGTGCGCCAGTCGCGCCAGCAGCCCGGCCGCCCGCGCCTGCCGCACCAGCGTGTCCCAGTCGCTCATGGAAAAGCGGGTGACGGCAACGGGAGAACGCAGGGTGCGGGAGAGCACATCGCGGGATAGGGGCGTCATGGCTTCAGGACGTGCGGCGTCCGGCCAGGCGATCGAACGTGGCGACGGCCTCGTCCAATGCGCTGTAGCGGAAGTCGTGGCAGCGCGTCCGGTCGATCAGCGCCGTGCCGACGCGGAAGCCGTCGGCGCCGAGATGGCTGTAGTTGAATGCGTTTTGCGCCAGAAACATGAAGGTCTGTGCCTGCGAACGCGGCGTGAGGGCGGCAGCCGCACCGGCTTCCCATTGGGGAAAAATCACCCAGCCGGGGCGCGCCGCTTCATGCTGGCGCAGCACGCTGTCGCGCGGCGGCCGCATGTGCGCGACCGTGCCCTTGACCGTGTCGTGCGAGGCGCGGTTGATGTAGGCGTCCGGGGAAAACCGGCGAATGACGCCGATCGACTGGTTTTTCAGGCTGACCGGGCGCGGCAGCGGCTGGATCAGGCCGGTCTTGCGGTCGATCAGGGTGAGTTCGTCGGACAGCAGGCGCCAGCCCGACAGCACCAGCCCCGCCGTCAGCGTGCTTTTGCCGGAGCCCGGCGGCGCCGGCAGGATCGCCGCCAGACCGTTTTTCTCGACCACGGCGGCATGGATGATGAGGTAGTGGTGCGCCTGCGTCGACACGCACCAGTTCAGCCCCCATTCCAGCATCGGAAACGCCTGGCCGCGCGGCAACGGCTTGAACGGCTGCGTGCCGTCGAACGAAAACGCGGCCTGGGGCCGCAGCCAGCGCCGCAGGCCGGCGGGCGGATTGACCGACACGTGGAAGTCGGCAAAGGCTTCGTGCGCGCTGCGCACCTCGAACTGGCCGTAGAGTTCGGCCAGGCCCTCCGCCACGGAGGGAATGCGCGATTGCACCTTGAGCGAGAACGGGCCGGTGCGCAGCCAGACGCCGGCGCCGGCCAGTTGCCGGCGCAGCTCGGCGTGAGGCAGTTGCAGCAGTTTCATGCGGATTCCAGCAGGCCGGTTTTGCGCAGGCTGGCGAGCGTTTCTTCGGTCAATTCGCGGAGCTGGGGCGTATCGGCCACGCCGAGGCGGGCAGCCAGCTCGGCGGCAAGTTCGGCCGGGGTGCGGCCGGGGAGATCACGGCAAATTCGGTAGAGCGCCAGGGTCAGCGGCTTGAGGTAATGGGTGTCGCCCGAGGCTGTGTTGAACAGGACGGCCTCGTTATCCCAGGATTTGAATAACACGCTATGAGATATTAGGGTCGCGGCCACTTGGCTAAATCGACAGAGGCAGCTTTGCCTGCCGGGTGCGGTTTTTGTGACGATCAAGGATTAACGGTACATTGCTGCACGTCGCCTTCATTGCCGAGCGGGCAGGGTTTGCGTTCGTTTAAGGATTGATAAATGTTCTTTAAACCCTCGGGATTAGAAAAGGCATATTTGTCCCACAGATCCAATATATCGCCGGGCAGGTAGCCGAAGCTGTAGTTTCCGGGATAGGTGGCGGCCGAGTTCAGCAGCGCTGCAACGGCATGGGCGCCCAATTGGTATTTATCCTCGTTACCCGTCATGGCTAGAACCTGCATCATGGTTTTTCCGCCATCCTTGAATTCGCTCGGGAAGGGGAAAACCGTGCCATCATTTTTCCACTTCTTGCATTTGTTGCCGCTACCCGTGGATTGACATTCGAGGCAGGTGCCTGCGGTGTAGGGGGCGGGCCAGTTCATCGGGTGGTTTAACCAGTAGCCCGGCGTGCAACCCGCACACGCCACGCCGCCAGGAGATGACAGGTTGCCGGAGGCCATGCCTGAAATGCTGCACTGGTTGGCCCATACCGGGCGGCTGGCCAGGGTGAAAACCGCCGACGCGCCGAGCGCGGCGCCGGTCAGTTTGCGGCGGGACGGGTCGATCGCGTCGTTTTGGGTTGCCTCGGGCGGAGCGTCTTGATTTTTTGGTGTGGGGTCGGACATGACGGGCCTCGATAATCGTTTACATACTGTCTCGACAATTACAGCAAGAATCGCACCAATATAATCGAACCCGCCTGAAATGCCCATCATGCGGGGCGCGCTGCCCTGCCGGGCACAGCCTGGCGGTCGGCGGTGTAAATTATTCCGACAGTTCGCCGCCGCTGACACGCCGGATGCCCGCCAGGTCAGCCCAGCTCCGGGGATGGCGGATTCCGTTCTTCCGCAACAGGGCCTGGACGGCGTCCGCCTGGTCGTGGCCGTGTTCCAGCAGCAGCGTGCCGCCGGGCCTGAGGTGGGCGCAGGCGGCGACGGCCAGCCGGCGCAGGTCGTCGAGGCCGTCGTCGCCGGCTGCCAGCGCGGACAAGGGTTCGAAACGCACGTCGCCGCGTGCCAGGTGGGGGTCGGCGGCGGCGATGTAGGGCGGGTTGCCGACGATGAGGTCGAAGCGCCGCCCGCCGAGCGCGGCGAACCAGTCGCTGGTCAAAAACTCGACGGACGCGTTGAGCATGTCGGCATTGTGCCGCGCGATGACCAGCGCCGCCGCCGAGCGATCCACTGCCGTGACCCGGGCAAGCGGGCGTTCCAGCGCCAGGGTGAGGGCGATGCAGCCGCTGCCGGTGCCGAGATCGAGCACGTCCATGGCCTGATCGGGTGGCATGCGTTCCAGCGCCAGTTCGACCAGCAACTCGGTATCGGGGCGCGGAATCAGGACGTCGGGCGAGACCCGAAAAGGACGCCCGTAGAACTCGCGTGTGCCGGTGAGGTAGGCAACCGGTTCGCCCACCAGTCTGCGCGTCAGCAGGGTCTGGAATTGCGCGCTTTGCGCATCAGTCAGGGGGTCGGTGTCGTGCGCGATCAGCCAGGCCGGACTGACGTTCCAGGCAAACGCGGCCAGCGTGCGTGCCTCCAGCCGCGCCTCGCGTTTGTCCAGTCCGAGCGCGGCGGCGATGCGGGCTGTGGCGTCGTCGAGCAGGCCGGCAACCGTCGCCACCTCACGCCTCACCCCTTGCCCCTCACGCCTCACCTCCGAGCGTCGCCAGCAGTTCGGCCTGATGCTCGGCCGCCAGCGCGT
>JAMCVR010000215.1 GCA_023475455.1 Thermoplasmatota archaeon
AGGCGGGAAACGCTGGCTGCACAGGCGCGCCAGTTCGCCGAAGCATCGGGTTTTCAGGACATCGCGCCGCCGCATCCGTTGGGGCAGCCGGCGCAGTCCACGCAGCCAGGCGGTGCGGCGCAGCGCGGTGTACACGCCATCGCGGACGGCCGCATCTTCTTGCGCCAGCACGGCGTGAATCCTGTCGCACAACACGGGCAGACAGTTTTCAAAATAAATCGCGGTTGAAAAGAAATACGGCAGCCAGTCGCGGATCTGCGCCTGGGCCAGCGTCATGGGATCGGATCGTCCTCGAA
The DNA here is from genome assembly GCA_023475455.1 of Thermoplasmatota archaeon. The sequence goes on from JAMCVR010000215.1 coordinate 297, forward strand.
ATCGATCGCGCCGAGACCGTGATCGGGCGACCACACCAGGTTGCGCGCGAATGCCTGGCTCAAATATTGTCCGGCCCGATGCGCCTGCCGGATATAGTCGGCGCCGCGCCGCCAGTATTCCAGCCGCGCGGCGGCATCGGCATGGCGGATCAGCGATTCGAGCGTGGTGTCGCCAAGGTCGGAAATCAGCAGCCAGTGGTCGGCATGCGCCAGCAGTTGCGGAACGTGCAGGCCGGCGCTGGCCAGGGTGGTGAGGCGCCCGGCTTCGTTGCGGATGCCGGCCGCGCCGCCGTGCGGACGCACCGGCTGCAGGGCGGCGTGCCGCAGCAGCCGGGCCATGCCGGCCAGCAGTCGGTAGCGCCAGGCGGGCGGCTGCGGCACGCTGAGCTTGAGCCAGGCGGGCCGCCCCTGCCACTGCACCGGCAGGATGTGCCGCCCGGACTTCCGCAGCACCGCCACCTGCGCCTCGATATCGGCGCGGTTGCCCAGTTGCGGGCGCGCAGTGTTCATCCTGCCGTCAACGCAGGTGAGCCGGCGCTTCGAGCGGGGTGCGGTGCGCCTGTTCGCTGTGCAGTTCGGGCTGATACCAGCCGAGTTTTTCGCGCAGCTTGACGACGTTGCCGACGATGATGAGGGTGGGCGCCTTGAGTCCGGCCTGCTCGGCCAGCGCCGGCAGCGTGGTGAGGTCGCCGGTGACGACGCGCTGGGTGGGCAGCGTGCCATGCTGGATGATGGCGGCCGGGGTGTCGGGCATCAGGCCGTGCTTGATCAGCGCCTCGCACAGCAGCGGCAGCCCTTTCAACCCCATGTAGATGACAATGGTCTGGTCTTGCCGCGCAATGCCTTCCCAGTTCATGTTGAAGGTGTTTTCCTTCAGGTGGCCGGTGACGAAGGCGACCGACTGCGCGTAGTCGCGGTGGGTGAGCGGGATGCCCGCGTAGGACGCCACGCCGGCCGCCGCGGTGATGCCGGGCACCACCTGGAACGGCACGCCGTGCTCGACCAGGGTTTCGATTTCCTCGCCGCCGCGGCCGAAGATGAAGGGGTCGCCCCCCTTCAGGCGCAGCGTGCGCTTGCCTTCCTTGGCCAGGCGCACCAGCATGAGGTTGATCTCTTCCTGCGGCACCGCGTGGTCGTCGCGTTCCTTGCCGACGTAGACGCGCTCGGCGTCGCGCCGGCACATGTCGAGGATCGGTTGCGAGACGAGGCGGTCGTAGACGATGACATCGGCCTGCTGCATCAGGCGCAGCGCGCGGAAGGTCAGCAGGTCTGGGTTGCCGGGACCGGCGCCGACCAGATACACCTCGCCGCGGGGGATGTCGTGGGAGGCTGAGTCCTTGATCATGGCGTCGAGCTGGGCCCCGGCTTCGGCATCACGGCCGGAGAACACCATTTCGGCGACCGGCGAGAGGAACACTTTTTCCCAGAAGGCACGGCGCTGCTCCGGCTTGATCGCCGCTCGCACGCGGTCCTTGTAGCGCGATGCCAGCGCGCTGAGGCGACCGTAGGCCGCAGGGATCAGGGTTTCCAGCCGCGCGCGCAGCATGCGCGCGAGCACCGGCGATTCGCCGCCGCTGGAAACCGCCACCATGATCGGCGAGCGGTCGATGATCGACGGCAGGATGAAGCTGCACAGCGCGGGCTTGTCGGCGACATTCACCGGGATGTGGCGCGCGCGCGCCGCATCGGCGATGACTTTGGCAGTTGCCGCCTCTTCCTCCACCACGATCACCGCGTCCTTGCCGTCGAGCAGGTCTGGCGTAAACGCCTCCGCGATGCGTTTCAGGTGATCGGCATGCGGCAGGCGTTCGAACCCCTCGTGCAAGGCGGGCGCAGCGACATCAACGTACGCGCCGGCGCGCAGCAGCAGTTCGGCCTTGCGCGCGGCAGTCTCGGAGCCGCCCACCACCAGGCAGTGGCGGTCGCGCAGATCGAGGAAGATGGGCAGGTAGTTCATGGGTTCACTCGGCGGGAGCGGATTCGTCGCCAGACTCGGCGGGCCCGTCTTCTGCTGAATAGGGCGGAATGAAAATGAAGCGCATGTCGCCCGGGCTCATTTCGACGAAATCGAGCGTCACCCCCTGCAGGTAGGGCGTGCTGGAGGCCGCGATCAAAATCTCGATGCCGTTGACGACGAGGTGCTCGTCGGCTTCGCGCTCGATATCGAAACCCATGCCGTAGTTCACGCTGCCGTCGTCTTCCTGGTAAGCGGCGACGCGCAGGATCATCTCGAACACGTCGGGGTTGTTGTTGGCGACGCGAATCTGCGTAGCGGCGGCGTCGGTGATCTTGATCATGGTCGTGTCCTTGTGAAAATTAGGCGGCAGCGCGCGCCTTGTGCGCGCGCACCTGGTTCAAAAACGGCGCGATCCAGCCCCGCGCGCCGGTGCCGCGGCGATGCACGTACGCGGCGAGCAGGTTGTGTTGCTGATAGCCGTCGTGCCGGCCATCGATGCCGTGACCGCGCGTCACCTGATACGCGTACATGGAGTCGGGCGGCAGGTTTTCCAGGCTGGAATAGTGAAATTCGTGCGCCGGGATGGGGGCGGTTTCCTGCCAGTGGTCGTCGCCGGTCGGCTGCAGGCGGGCGTAGCCCCGCCCAACCGGGCGCTCGTGCATCACCGTGTCGCCCGGCACCACGCCGACCATCTGCCGCGTCTGCCCCTGCCAGCTGAGGCTCTTCGACAGATACATCAGCCCGCCGCATTCGGCATAGGCGGGCAGTCCGGCTTCAATCGCGTCGCGAATCTGCGAGCGCAGCGCGGTGTTGGCTTCCAGTTCCTTCATGAACATTTCGGGGAAGCCGCCGCCGATGATGAGGCCGTCCACGTCCGGCAGCGCCGGCGCATGCAGGGTGTCGATGTCGACCAGTTCCACGTTGGCGGCGCGCAGGCTGTCGAGATCCTCGCTGTAGTAAAAACCGAAGGCCAGATCGCGCGCGATGCCGATGCGCACCCGTTCGGCAGACGTTGCCGTTTCAGTGGCAAGCGGGACGTCCAACTCCGGTGCACTGTCGGCAATCGCCAGCAGCCGTTCGAGATCGACCTGCGCGGCCACGCGCTCGCCGACATGCCGGATCCGCGCGCGCGCGGCATCCTGCTCGTTGGCCGGAACCAGCCCCAGATGCCGTTCGGCGATCTGCATGCTGGCGTCGTGCTGCACCGCGCCGATCACCCCGACGTCGGTGTAATGCTCGATCACCGCGCGCAGCTTGGATTCGTGGCGGCTGCCGCCCAGATTGTTGAGAATGACGCCGGCAATGCGAATGTCGCGGTCGAACGCCTGGTAGCCGAGAATCAGCGGCGCCACCCCGCGCGTCATGCCGCGCGCGTCGATCACCAGCACCACCGGCGCGCCCAGCAGCGTGGCCAGCGCCGCATTGCTGTTGCTGCCGTCGAGATCGAGGCCGTCATACAGGCCCTTGTTGCCTTCGATCAGGCTGATGCGCGCGCCCGCGGCACTGCGGGCAAACCGCCGCTCGATTTCGTCGCGCTGCATCATGTGGAAATCGAGGTTGTAGCAGGGGCGCTGCGCCGCCATCCCCAACCACAGCGGATCGATGTAGTCGGGCCCTTTCTTGAATGGCTGC
>JAMCVR010000198.1 GCA_023475455.1 Thermoplasmatota archaeon
GACTCGATCAACTCGCGATCCTCATCGGTAAGATGCAATTCGGTCTGTCGCATGGCCATCTCCTCGTCTTTGGGCGGATATGCAACAGCATAATACATGTTCCGTTATTTGTGTGTTTATATACTAGTTGTCTTCCGGGGTGATCTCCGAGAGAGAGAAAAAACAAGGCCAGAAAAATAGCCGGCACGACAACCGGCCAAACAAAAATCATAATCAACCGCTTGCGGCGAATTTCCAAAAAGAAGGTTCTTAATTCATGGGGGCGTTGAATCAGCACCCCGGAAACTATGTACAGCATCAGTACAGGTCCCAACACCCACATCACTGCCAAGTGAAACTGCGCTAGTTCCGACAGACTGGAGAACTGTCCTATCTTCTCGATGCTCGGAATCACCAAACCGACAGCATCGACAAAGCTGCGCGCCCACGGATGCGCCGCGAGAATGTCCAGCGGGGCGAATAACGCGATCAGCACGCCCACGGCCGCATAACCAAAGATCACCGCGAAACCTAGCGCCTTGTTATGTAGTAGGGTATGAAGTCGCTCTGTTGTTTCCTTTCTCATTGGACGTATCCCTTACCTTTGCTGTTACGTGGACCTTTCCAGGCATATTCGAACGACGGAATTACAAAGGAGACACCCAATAGCCCTTTGAGGTCTTTGTCGACCCACTTTTTCGGCATGCGGAATTTGTCGGCGAATTCGGGGGTATAGGCCCATACCCAAGGATCAACGGTGTAGGTGCCTGCTCCCGGCTTGAAAGCGAAGTGGTCTTCATAGCGCGCGCTGTCAATGCTCTTGGGCTGTTCGGCATGGGCGTTTGCCACATTCAGTAGCAAAGCCAAGGCTAAGTCTGCGGCTATGGCCTTCTTGCATAGTTTCAAAAAAGCGGTGATGAAACACATGATTGGAGTTCTCTCCGTTGAGCAATTAACCTTGGCCATGCTACTTCGGCCATGATGACAATTTGTCAAGAATGATAACGACGCTTAATGAGCCATTCGGGCCATGTTCGGGCCATGATTAAAGTTGTATTGACAAGGCAGAAAATGTCAGGAAAAAGACAATTTGGCCGCTCGAAGTGTCTCGCTCGATAGCTTGGCTCTTCTGCTCTGATGCCAGCCATGGAACCAGTACCCCACGCGCCCGCAAGGCATAGCGCGTTACAATCGCGGGGCTTTTTGCCATTCGCGCCATGACCGAAAACCTCGAAAACCAGTCGCAGGACAATCTCGAAGCCCATCTCGCGCAGGTGCAGACCCTGCTCGCCAAGATGCGGCTGGTGGAGGAGCTCGTCCACAAGCAGGGCGGGCCGCGTCAGGCTCTGGTGGAGAATCTGGTCCACAAGCAGAACCTGGCCGAGTTGCAGCGGCACCTGGAAGCGCTGCATCCGGCGGACGTGGCCTACATTCTGGAAGCCCTGCCGCTGGACGAGCGGAAGCTGGTGTGGGATCTGGTCAAGGCGGAGCACGACGGCGAAATCCTGCTGGAAGTCTCCGACTCGGTCCGCGAATCGCTGATCCGCACCATGGACAAGGCGGAGCTCTTGGCCGCCGCCGAGTCGCTCGACACCGACGAGATCGCCGACATCGCGCCCGATCTGCCGCACGACGTGATCCAGGAGCTGCTCATCAGCCTCGACGCGCAGAAACGCGCGCACCTGCAATCGGCGCTGGCCTACCCGGAGGACACGGTGGGCGCGCTGATGGATTTCGAGATGGTGACGATCCGCGCCGATGTGACGCTGGAAGTGGCGCTGCGCTATCTGCGCCGGCTGGGCGAACTGCCCGACCAGCTCGACAAGCTGTTCGTGGTCGACCGCGACGATGCGATCATCGGCGTGCTGCCGCTGAAACGACTGCTGACGGCCGACCCCGACGCCTCGGTGGCGGCGGTGATGATCGAGGATTTCGTGAAGTTTCACCCCGAGGACGAGGCCCACGAGGCGGCGCAGGCGTTCGAGCGCTACGACCTGGTGATGGCGCCGGTGGTGGACGCACAGGGACGGCTGATCGGGCGTCTCACGGTCGACGCGGTGCTTGACTACATCCGCGAATCGGCCGACGCCGACATGCTGTCGATGGCCGGCCTGAAGGAAGAGGAAGACCTGTTCGCCACCGTGTGGCGTGCGGCGAAGAACCGCGAATCGCTGATCCGCACCATGGACAAGGCGGAGCTCTTGGCCGCCGCCGAGTCGCTCGACACCGACGAGATCGCCGACATCGCGCCCGATCTGCCGCACGACGTGATCCAGGAGCTGCTCATCAGCCTCGACGCGCAGAAACGCGCGCACCTGCAATCGGCGCTGGCCTACCCGGAGGACACGGTGGGCGCGCTGATGGATTTCGAGATGGTGACGATCCGCGCCGATGTGACGCTGGAAGTGGCGCTGCGCTATCTGCGCCGGCTGGGCGAACTGCCCGACCAGCTCGACAAGCTGTTCGTGGTCGACCGCGACGATGCGATCATCGGCGTGCTGCCGCTGAAACGACTGCTGACGGCCGACCCCGACGCCTCGGTGGCGGCGGTGATGATCGAGGATTTCGTGAAGTTTCACCCCGAGGACGAGGCCCACGAGGCGGCGCAGGCGTTCGAGCGCTACGACCTGGTGATGGCGCCGGTGGTGGACGCACAGGGACGGCTGATCGGGCGTCTCACGGTCGACGCGGTGCTTGACTACATCCGCGAATCGGCCGACGCCGACATGCTGTCGATGGCCGGCCTGAAGGAAGAGGAAGACCTGTTCGCCACCGTGTGGCGTGCGGCGAAGAACCGCTGGATGTGGCTGGCGATCAACCTCGCCACCGCCTTCGTCGCGTCGCGCGTGATCGGCGCGTTCGAGGGCAGCATCGAAAAACTCGCCGCGCTGGCGGCGCTGATGCCGATCATCGCCGGCATCGGCGGCAACTCCGGCAACCAGACCATCACACTGATCATTCGCGGACTGGCGCTGGGCCACATCACGCAGGCCAACGCGCGCCGGCTGGTGGTGAAGGAAATCGGCGTCGCCATGCTCAACGGCCTGGTGTGGGGCTCGGCGGTCGGCGTCTTCGCCTGGCTGCTGTACGACAACCCGGCGCTGGGCGGCGTGATGGCGCTGGCGATGCTGCTGAACCTGCTGGTGGCCGCGCTGGCGGGCATCTTCATCCCGCTGACGCTGGAACGGGTGAAGCGCGACCCGGCCATCGGTTCGTCGGTGCTGCTCACCTTCGTCACCGACAGCATGGGCTTCTTCATCTTCCTCGGGCTCGCCACGGTGCTGTTGCTATGAACTTAAACCCCTCACCACAGAGGCACAGAGGCACAGAGAAACCCATGCAGGGTGAATCCGTTTTTTCGATTTTTCCTCTGTGCCTCTGTGCCTCTGTGCCTCTGTGGTTCAAGGGTTTGGATCCAAGTGACACCCGTTAACGACAGCCGCGCCCTCTACGGCCGCCTGCTCGGCTATGTGAAGCCCTACTGGCGCATGTTCGCGCTGTCGATCGTCGCGCTGATCCTCACCGCCGCCACCGAGCCTCTGCTGCCCGCGCTGTTCAAGCCGCTGCTGGACGAAGGCTTCGTCGCCAAGGACGCCGATTTCATCCGCTGGGTGCCGGTCCTGCTGCTGGCGCTGTTCCTGGTGCGCGGCGTCACCGGCTTTATCAGCACCTATTGCATGGCGTGGGTGGGCAGCCGCCTGGTGATGGATTTGCGCGCGGCGATGTTCGACAAGCTGATGACGCTGCCGACGCGCTACTTCGACCAGAACCCGAGCGGCCTGGTGTGGGGCTCGGCGGTCGGCGTCTTCGCCTGGCTGCTGTACGACAACCCGGCGCTGGGCGGCGTGATGGCGCTGGCGATGCTGCTGAACCTGCTGGTGGCCGCGCTGGCGGGCATCTTC
>JAMCVR010000035.1 GCA_023475455.1 Thermoplasmatota archaeon
ATCGGGGGGGGGCTTAAAGATGGACCCAGGAAAACAAATGAAAACGCTGGTTGAGAAGCTGCGCAAGCTAAGCGCGGAAAACCCGTCACCTCGTGACTGCATTGATGAGGCCACGATGCAAAACTGCGATCAGCGAAATTTGGACCATCTTCTCTGGACGGAGATGTCCCGGTGTTTTTGAGGCCCAATGAAGGAGAGGAAAATGAAGCTTGACTTTGATAGGTGGTGGTTCGAGGAAGGCTCTGGAATTGTAAAGACAGATACTGAAGATAACGAAGAGCACGCGCATAAAGTGGCGAAAGCTGCATATGCTTACGCAATGAGTCAGATTGGATGTGGCGAAGCAATTGCTCGCGTAATTGATTCTGATGATTTTGCGGCAGAGGTGGCTTGGATTCTTAACCCTCTACCACCTGGCACACTGCTATTTGAGGGGCCTAACGCCCGAGTTCAGGCCGCCGCCGAAGGCGGTCGCGCCTGGAACGACGTGTTGGGCACCGACGTAACCGGAGGCACCGATGGATGCGATGGAAATTATTGACCCGCTGCGCCTTTGATGCGATGCACCGAGAATGCAGACGGATCGAGAGACTGCGCCAACGGCATGGCCGCTGGTCTGTCCCTGTAACCAGGGCCGAATGCACCGTCGTGTGGTTCATGCGCGGCCAACACCCGACGCCTGGCGACAAGGTGCCCAACAAGTAATAGACACCCGCATAGGTGTGCTAATCGGCTTTAAGCCATCAAACACACCTGCGCCGGTGAGGAATCGCCACAGCAGATTTAGCCATGAAACCGGGGATAAGTTCGCCACCCCGTGGGGACGCCACCTTATCCCCGGTAAGGTTGGCAATTTTGTAGGTCACGACAGCCTCCATCGAGGTTGGATCAAGCACCACCTTGTCCACGATTGAGCCGATGGCTTCCTTCAAAAGCCCAGGCTCGGCGTCCATCTGACTGGCGATCCCAGCCAAAAACCGTTTCACATCATCCAGTTTCAGGTTGCGCAGCGCGGCCCGCGTTTTCTCGTCCGCCGCCACTGCATCCAGCTGGCAAACAATCGATTCGCGCTCGGCTTCCAGCTTTTCCAGTGTGCGCAGGATGGCTTGCGGCGCGGAAGTCTCGCCCAGCAGGCCGGCTAACTTCTCGGATTGCCGGTCGATCTCGGCCAATCGAGCGGCGAGTTTGGCGCGGGCGGTGTCGCGCGTGGCCGGATTTGCCTGCTGCCGGTAATGATCGAGCACGGCGCCAGCAAAAGCATCCCCGGCAATGTCGCGCGCGACCACATCGAGCACGGCCTTATCCACTTCGGCCGCCTTGATGCGCCTGCCCTTGCCGACGCGATAGAAACCCTCGCCGTCTACGTGCCAACGTTTGCCGTCAGGCGTGACCAGTAGACCGGGCAAAAGGTATGCGCCTGACGATGGTTTGGCGCGGGTGAGCTTGCGAGACTCGACGTCTGCGAGGATCGCCTCGGCTTCTTCGTCGGTGATGAGCGGTTCGTGGGTGTCGCGCTGGATCACCCATTCAGAACGCGGCCGGTATTTCTCGCCGCCGACATATCCGCCGTGTTCGGCACGCTCGGCGTGGCGGTTCCAGCAGGTGTGTCCGGCGTAGGTCAGCGCATTGCGCTCGATGGACAGCAGCGTTGTGGCTGGCCAGTCCTGGCCGATCTGCGCCAGCGCGCGGGCTCTTGGTATTCCTCGCGCGCGGTGCTGAAGGTAGGCGCGCACCAGCATGGCGTCGTCGCCTGGTACCAGCTTTGATTTCGTGACCGGCTGGCCTTCGCGTACCGTGCCGGTGGCGACGCTTTCGAGCCGGTAGCCCTTCGGCGCGCTCCCGCCTGCCCGGAAGCCCTGCCGCACGTTCTCGGCCATGCCTGATAGCCCTTTGGCCTTGCTGGTGAGGCTGTGCCACTCGTCCATCGCCTGCAGGATGGACTTCAGTAGCATTTCGGTGATGGGATCTGATTCCGGGAGCGACTTGTAGATGACCTTCACCCCGGCGCGCTTGCATTCATGCTCTTCGAAGATGATGGCCAGGTGACGGCGGCGGGCTACACGGGCTGTGTCGAGCACCAGGATGGTGTCCCAGCCGCGGCGGGAGTTGCGCAATTCGCGCAGCATGGACTGGAAGCCCGGGCGATCGTCATCCTTCCCGGACTCTACGGCGTCTGCAAACTCCGCGACGATTGGTAGCCCACGCGCTTGAGCCAGCTCGACAAGCTGGCGGCGCTGGGCGTCGATGGACATATCGGCGCGATCCTTGGAGGATCGCAGGTATAGGGCGGCGGCAGGCATCCTGCCAGTTTATCAGTGTCTCGGATCATTGCTGTTTACTGTCCGACCAGGCTTTTCATGGCCCAGTCGTGCGCGGTTTGGGCGTAGACGGCTGCGCGGTCGCAGCTGGCTGCGAACTCGAGGAGGAAGGTGCCGGCTTCTGGAGAAAGAAGGCCCGCATCCGGCTCTGAAAGTCGGCTTTCGGCGGCGGCAGCTGGAGCGCAGCCGGCGGTTTGGGCGGCGGCGGGCACGGCGTCGCCACGACCCGGCCGACGTCCGGGGTCGCGCAGCCCGCCAAGCTGAGCAGCAAGATGCTTGTTATCAGCCAGTATCTGGTTGACCTGTTCGAGCGATTTCGCATGTTGAATCTCCAGTTCGTCCTTGAGTTTGGCGGTGCGGCGTTCGGCGGCGATGAGCTTTTCCGTTTCCTGTTGCAGCACCGTGGCGGCTTCTGCCTTCTGCTGGGAGATGGCGGCGGTGTGCAGCGCGTCCTTGTATTCGGCGGTGATGTACCAGGTGAGCGGGATGGACAGCACCATGCCCGCGCCGAAGGCGATGGCGGCGGATTGCAGCGATGGCAGCATCATGGTGCGCTCCCCTTGTCGGTGACTTCGCGCCCGAGCCAGATCGCCAGCACGGCGGCGACGGCGAGGCCGTATTCGGTGGCGGTCATCGGCGCAACGGCGACGTCGCCGAACGTGATGCCGGCAACAACGAACTTGGCCGTCAGCGCGAACCAGCTCACCGACACGAACGCCAGCGTGCGCGAGCGCTTGCCGCGGGTGTCGACGTGGAAAAAATCCAGGTTCATTTCGTGACCTCCAGTGCTCTTGCGTAGTGTGCCGGCCAGGTGCCGGGGTGAGGTTTTCCAGGCCTCCAGGTGCGCAGGTAGAGGCTCCACGCGCCGTCGGCATCCTCCGGCAGGGGCGCGGGGTCGGTCCACAGCAGCAGGCGGGCGAACGCGGCGGCCAGGACGTCGTTGTGCTCAATGGCGGCGTAGCAGTCTGCGGCTGAGGCCGCGACCGAGTAATCGAGGGCGCCCAGCACGCGCAGGATGTGCGGCTTGCTCGTCGGGTGGTTGAGCACGCCGCGCACGCCGCCACCCTGCTCGAACTGCCAGTAGCCGCGGGCGGGGCCTTTGATCTGACGCCGGTGCACCATGCCGGATTCCTGCCAGGCAATGGCGAGCAGGATGGTGCGTGCCGCGCGGCTGTCCATCGTCGGCAGCAGATCGAGCGCGGGATCAATCGCGGTGCGGATCAGGGATTCGGGGGTCATAGATTTTTCCTCAACCAGGCCATGGCGCCGGCGCCAATGAAGCCGATGACCACGAGCATTGCGGACAGGATCAGGCTGCCGGCGATCTTCTCTTCGATTCGCTTGTGGCGGGCGATGCGGTCAGCCCGCTCTTCCATGAGGACGCGGAGGAATTCATGCTGGGCAGCGTGGGTTTCCGGGTCTAGCCATACGGCATGGTGACCTTCCTTCATCTTCTGGATGATTGCGTCTGCAAGCTTGTCGATGTCTTTATCAGCCATCACGTCTTGATTCTCCCGGGCGTAAAAAAAGCCGCGCAAGGCGGCTGGATCGCATCTTTGGC
>JAMCVR010000076.1 GCA_023475455.1 Thermoplasmatota archaeon
GGAGCTTCACACCAGCATGGAAATGAGCAGCAACGAGGCGATCAAGCAGGCGGTGCAGGCCGGGCTGGGGCTGGCCATCCTGTCGCTGCAGACGCTGGAGATGGAACGGGCGCTCGGGCGGCTTGCCGTGCTGAACGTCGAGGGCTTTCCCATCATGCGGCACTGGTACATCGTCCACCGCGCCGACAAGCGGCTGTCGCCGGCGGCGCGGGCGTTCAATAACTTCGTGCTCGACGAGGCGGCGTCATTCATGAAGGCGCGGCCCTAGCAGCCAATCGCATCGATCTCGCCATCATGGGACAGGTGCCGGAAGGACTCGGCCTGGAAGCCACCCGCTTCATGGACAACCCGCTGGTGGCGATCGCCCCGCCCGACCATCCGTTCGTGCAGAAGAAAAAAGTGTCCCTCCGCGACCTGGCTTCCGAGCCCTTTCTGGTGCGGGAAGCCGGCTCCGGCACACGCGCTGCGATGACGCGCTTTTTCGCGGAAAAAGGGCTGGAGCTTCACACCAGCATGGAAATGAGCAGCAACGAGGCGATCAAGCAGGCGGTGCAGGCCGGGCTGGGGCTGGCCATCCTGTCGCTGCAGACGCTGGAGATGGAACGGGCGCTCGGGCGGCTTGCCTGGACGTGTCCAACCGCGAGTCGGTGCTCGAACAGCTCGCCGCCAATCGCATCGATCTCGCCATCATGGGACAGGTGCCGGAAGGACTCGGCCTGGAAGCCACCCGCTTCATGGACAACCCGCTGGTGGCGATCGCCCCGCCCGACCATCCGTTCGTGCAGAAGAAAAAAGTGTCCCTCCGCGACCTGGCTTCCGAGCCCTTTCTGGTGCGGGAAGCCGGCTCCGGCACACGCGCTGCGATGACGCGCTTTTTCGCGGAAAAAGGGCTGGAGCTTCACACCAGCATGGAAATGAGCAGCAACGAGGCGATCAAGCAGGCGGTGCAGGCCGGGCTGGGGCTGGCCATCCTGTCGCTGCAGACGCTGGAGATGGAACGGGCGCTCGGGCGGCTTGCCGTGCTGAACGTCGAGGGCTTTCCCATCATGCGGCACTGGTACATCGTCCACCGCGCCGACAAGCGGCTGTCGCCGGCGGCGCGGGCGTTCAATAACTTCGTGCTCGACGAGGCGGCGTCATTCATGAAGGCGCGGCCCTAGCAGCCTGCTGGACTTAAAGGAAATCGGCTGCAAATTTGCCTGACCGGTCCATATTTCGCCGCTTTCTTGGGCAATAGAACGACTATTGCCCTGCAAAATCGTCAAAATCTGTCCTCGCCCAGCCAAATTTTCGCTTCGATTCTTTAAGCCCGACAGGCTGCTAGCGGGTATTTCATCAAGTTCCACCAACCCGCCAATGAGCGCGACAGCCTTGCGAACGAACGGCGGGTGGGCTCTATGCCGATTTTCCCGCCCTCCCGATTGATGCCGCGCGCGGCGGGAAGGCGTCATGCCAGGACCCGCTTCATCTCCTCCAGCGCGCCGCCAGCTTGCGCGCCTCTTCCAGCACCAGCACGCTGGCGGCGGTGGCGGCGGCCAGCATCCAGTCGCGCGGGCTCAAATCCACGGTGGTGAAAAGGGCCTGGGCCGGCCCCCAGTGCACGGCCACGGCCTGCAGCGCCAGCACGGCGGCCAGCGCCAGCCACAGCTTGCCGTTGGCGAACAGTTGGCGGTTGAAGGCGCTGCCGGTCTCGTTGCGCGCGTTCATCACGTTGAAGAACTGGAACAGCACGAAGGTGGTGAAGGCGAGCGTCAGCGCGTGGGCCTCGCCGTTTTCCTCCAGCGCCCACCAGAACACGGCCAGCGTGCCGACGGCCATGGTCAGGCCGTACTGGGCCAGCCGCCCGAGGCGCGCGCCGGACAGGATGGCCTGCCCCGGCGCTCGCGGCGCCGCGTCCATGACGCCGGCGCGCGGCGGGTCCACGCCCAGGGCCATGGCGGGTGGGCTCTATGCCGATTTTCCCGCCCTCCCGATTGATGCCGCGCGCGGCGGGAAGGCGTCATGCCAGGACCCGCTTCATCTCCTCCAGCGCGCCGCCAGCTTGCGCGCCTCTTCCAGCACCAGCACGCTGGCGGCGGTGGCGGCGGCCAGCATCCAGTCGCGCGGGCTCAAATCCACGGTGGTGAAAAGGGCCTGGGCCGGCCCCCAGTGCACGGCCACGGCCTGCAGCGCCAGCACGGCGGCCAGCGCCAGCCACAGCTTGCCGTTGGCGAACAGTTGGCGGTTGAAGGCGCTGCCGGTCTCGTTGCGCGCGTTCATCACGTTGAAGAACTGGAACAGCACGAAGGTGGTGAAGGCGAGCGTCAGCGCGTGGGCCTCGCCGTTTTCCTCCAGCGCCCACCAGAACACGGCCAGCGTGCCGACGGCCATGGTCAGGCCGTACTGGGCCAGCCGCCCGAGGCGCGCGCCGGACAGGATGGCCTGCCCCGGCGCTCGCGGCGCCGCGTCCATGACGCCGGCGCGCGGCGGGTCCACGCCCAGGGCCATGGCGGGCGGGCCGTCCATGATGATGTTGACCCACAGAATCTGGATCGCGGTGAAGGGCGCGGGCAGGCCCATGAAGGTGGCGGAAGACACGGTGAGGATGGCGCCGATGTTGGTGGAGAGCTGGAAGCGCACGAACTTGACGATGTTCTCGAAGATGGTGCGGCCTTCCCGCACCGCGCGCACGATGGTGGCGAAGTTGTCGTCGGCGAGCACCATGGCGGCCGCCTCCTTGGTCACCTCGGTGCCGGCGATGCCCATGGCCACGCCGATGTCGGCGGTCTTGAGCGCTGGCGCGTCGTTCACCCCGTCGCCGGTCATGGCCACCACATGACCCTGCTCCTTCAGCGCCGCCACGATCTTGACCTTGTGCTCGGGCGCCACGCGCGCGAACACGGCCACTCGTTCGATGGTGGCGGCGAGTTCGTGGGCGCTCACCGCATCCAACTCCGCGCCGCTCATCACCTCGCCGTGAAGCCCCAGCTCGCGGGCGATGGCGGCGGCGGTGACGCGGTGGTCGCCGGTGATCATCCTGACCGCGATGCCCGCCCGTTTGCACAAGGCGATGGCCTCCCCGGCCTCGGGCCGGGGCGGATCCTGGATGCCGGCCAGGCCCTGGAAAATCAGATCCGCCACCCAGGACATGAGATCGCCGCCGGGGTCGAACTCGCGCGCCGGGATGGACTTCGACGCCACCGCCAGCACGCGGAAGGCATGGCCGGCCATGGCCTCGTTTTCCGCCATGAATGCCGTGCGCGCCGCGTCGTCCAGACCGGTCTCGCCGTCCGGCCCGGCCCAGCGGCTGGAACGCGCCAGCAGCACGTCGGGCGCGCCCTTGACCAGCAGCAGCACCTCCTCGCCCATATGGTGGAAGGTGGCCATGAACTTGTGCGCGGAATCGAAGGGAACCTCGGCGATGCGAGGACGATGTTCGAGCGCGGCCTCGGGCGCCATCCCGCCCTTGGCGGCCAGGGCCAGCAACGCCCCTTCGGTCGGGTCGCCGATGAGTTTGCCGTCGCTGATGCGGCTCTCGCTGCACAGGGCCATGGGCAGCAGCAGCGGTGCGAAGTCGGGCGCCGGGCGGCCGTCGTCGGACGCGATCTCGCCTGCCGCCGTGTAGCCTTCGCCGGAGACCGAAAAGCGCCGCCCGCGATAGAACAGGGCGCGCGCGGTCATCTGGTTGAGGGTGAGGGTACCGGTCTTGTCGGAGCAGATGATGGTGGTGGAGCCCAGGGTCTCCACGGCGGCGAGTTTCTTGACGATGGCGCGTTGCCGCGCCATGCGGTACATGCCCACCGCCAGCGTCACCGTCACCACCGCCGGCAGCCCCTCGGGAATCGCCGCCACCGCCAGCGCCACGGCGTTGAGCACCGCCTTCGCCACGTCCTGGCCGTAGCCGATGCCCACCACCAGGATGACGGCGATGACCGCCACGGCGATGGCGGCCAGGCGCTTGCCGACGCGATCCAGTTCCTTCTGCAGCGGCGTCTCGCCTTCCTCGGCGGCCTCCAGCATGGCCGCCAGCCGCCCCATCTCGGTCGCCATGCCGGTGGCGGTGACGAGCAGCTCCGCCCGGCCGCGCGTGACGGTGGTGTTCATGAAGCCCATGTTCACCCGCTCGGCCAGCGGCGCGGCGGCCCCCACCGCTTCGGTGTGCTTGCCCACCGCCAGCGACTCGCCGGTCAGCGCCGCCTCGTCCACCTCGACGTTGTGCGCGGCCAGGAAACGCCCGTCGGCGGGGATGCGGTCGCCGGCCTCCAGGAGCACCAGGTCGCCGGGGACCAGCCCGTCCACCTCCACCTCGGTGGTCTGCCCGTCGCGCCGCACCCGCGCCCGGCGCGCGAGCATGCCCTTCAAGGCGGCCAGGGTCTTTTCTGCGCGGTATTCCTGGTGAAAGCCCAGGGCCGCGTTGAACACCACCACGATCAGGATCACCGCCGCGTCCTTGAGGTCGCCGATGGCCCCGGCCAGCACGGCCGCGCCGATCAGGACAAAGGTGAGCACGTTCTTGAACTGGTCGAGGAATTTCAGCCAGGCCGGGCGCGGCGGGGTCGAAGCCAGGAGATTGGGACCGTGCACGGCTAGACGCCGCGCCGCCTCGTCGGGGCTCAGGCCGCGCGAGCGGTCGGCCAGAAGGTCGGCGCAGGCCCGGTCCGCGCTTTGCTTCGGTGTGCTTGCCCACCGCCAGCGACTCGCCGGTCAGCGCCGCCTCGTCCACCTCGACGTTGTGCGCGGCCAGGAAACGCCCGTCGGCGGGGATGCGGTCGCCGGCCTCCAGGAGCACCAGGTCGCCGGGGACCAGCCCGTCCACCTCCACCTCGGTGGTCTGCCCGTCGCGCCGCACCCGCGCCCGGCGCGCGAGCATGCCCTTCAAGGCGGCCAGGGTCTTTTCTGCGCGGTATTCCTGGTGAAAGCCCAGGGCCGCGTTGAACACCACCACGATCAGGATCACCGCCGCGTCCTTGAGGTCGCCGATGGCCCCGGCCAGCACGGCCGCGCCGATCAGGACAAAGGTGAGCACGTTCTTGAACTGGTCGAGGAATTTCAGCCAGGCCGGGCGCGGCGGGGTCGAAGCCAGGAGATTGGGACCGTGCACGGCTAGACGCCGCGCCGCCTCGTCGGGGCTCAGGCCGCGCGAGCGGTCGGCCAGAAGGTCGGCGCAGGCCCGGTCCGCGCTTTGCGCATGCCAGGGATGGGTCGCGCTGGGTTCTGTCGTCGTCATGTTTTTGTCCTCATCGAATGGGCGGGACATGCCGCGCCCATCGGGCGCATCAGGGATTGCAATAGTCGCAGCGGCCCGGATCGGCGTGTTCCACGCCAACACGCTCGCGCGTCTCGCGGTGCGCGCACTTGAGGCAGCCGTGGATTTCGGCGCGGGTTTCCCGCGTCGGCGCGCAGCAGTCGGCGCAGGGCAGGCCGGCCACGCGCTCGACGATCCAGAAGCCCGGCGCGCCGCAGGCCGGACAGGGCGAGCGCAGTTTCCTCGCCAGATCCTCGGCCGCCAGGCGGATGTTCTCCATGCGCGTGGGATTGGCGTGGGCGCGCACGTCGCTTTCGAGAAAAACCTGGCCGTTCGCCGATTGCGCCCGCGCCCGGACAAAGGCGGCTTCGAGCGCCGCCCAGGTGGCGATGCCCTTTTCGATGCGCGGGTCGTCCTGGCCTTGCGGGCACAGCACCAGATGATGCTCGGGGAAGCCGGCCTGGCGGGCAAAATCCTCGGTTGCGCCCCAGTCCGCCGCCAGCGCGTGGGCGAAGTTGGTCTTGCCCTGCGCCACGCCGGCGATTTCCAGGCCGCGTTCGTCGTCGATGAAAACCAGGATCTCCACGTTCCAGGGGAACATCCCCGCGAACGGGTCCGGCCCGAACGCGCCCTCGCTGGCCAGCCCCAGCGGCAGGTCGGACAGCTCCATGCCGATGCGCGCCTTCTTGCGCGCCGCTTCGAGCTGCGTGCCGGCGCGCGGGATGTCGCGGCTGAAGGTGCCGAGGAGGTCGGTGTCGTAGCCGGTCACCCGTTCCACCCGGCAGCCGAGCGCGGGATCGAGCACCGAGGCGATCGCGCCTTCCTTGCCGTGCTGGGTGAGCAAGGCGATGCGCCGGCCGGCATAGGCGTGGCCCGAATCGTCGGGTGCGGCGCCGGTCATGGGCCCGCCTTTCTCCGCCGCCCGGTCGCCCAGGTGAGCTGGAACTCGATCTGCTCGACGCCGCCTTCGCGTTCGTGCTCGATACCCACGGCGGCGTCGCGCGGCACGGCGATGCGCTCGCCCGCCACCTGGATGGAGAAGCGCTCGTCGCGCTCCAAGGCGTCGGCCAGCCGGCGCAGCTTGACGACGAACGCGTTGCGTGAATAGGTCTTCTCGATGTCCCGCTTCATGAAATTTGCTCCTGTCGGTCGAAATCGAATCGCGCGCCTCAGCCGCGATAAAGCAGCGCGCCGGCCGCGACCAGGGCGACGGTCGCCCAACCCAGGCGGTCGATGGTGCGGTGCAGCGCCGCTTCCATGCGCGCGCCGCCCCATTTCATCAGCCCGGCGACCAGGAAGAAGCGCGACCCGCGCCCGATCAGCGAGGCCAGGGTGAAGGGCAGCAGCGCCATGGACAGGGCGCCGGCGGCGATGGTGAACATCTTGTAGGGTATGGGCGAAAAACCGGCGACGAAAATCGCCCAGAAACCCCAGCGCTCGAACCAGCCCACCGCCGCCTGATAGCTGTCCCAATATTGGGATTCGCGCAGCCAGGGCTCGATGGCGTCGAAGGCGAAATAGCCGATGGCGTAGCCGAACAGGCCGCCGGCCACCGACGCCAGCGTGGTGATCAACGCGAAGCGCCAGGCCCGCGCCGGATTGGCGAGGCACATGGGCGCAAGCATCACGTCCGGCGGAATCGGAAAGAACGACGATTCGGCGAAGCTCACTCCGCCCAGATACCGGGGCGCGTGCCGGTGCCGCGACCAAAGCATCGCGCGCCGGTAGAGCGACGAGAATATCCGCATGGCCGTCAGCCGCCGCGCACCATCGCCATGACCCGGCCCAAGTCGAGCGTGCCCGCCTGCTGCTGGATCTGCGGCAGGTATTGCGTCTGCATCTGCTTGGCCGGGCCGAGCAGGTTCTGGAAGCTGTCGCGCAGCAGCGCCGTGTTCATCACCCGCCCGCCGGCGTAATAGCGCTTGGCCAGCTGGCCCAAGGCGTAGGTAGTGGCGAAGGAGAAGGCCATGCCGGTGGCCGCGCCGCCGATATTGCCGAAAGTCTTGCCCGCGGCCTTTCCGAGCAGGCCGCCCAGCAGCTTGCGGCCGAACTGCTCCAGATATTGCGAGGTGAGGCCGACCCCGGCGGCGGCGATGAACTCCTTGATGTGCCCCTGGTCGAGCGCGTAGCCGTGCGCCTTGCCGATGCCATGCACCATCTTGATCTGCAAGGGGATGATGGCCATCGACGCCCAGGACTGCGGCAGCAGTTCCAGGGCGCCGTTGATGAGGGCGTAATTGAGGACGGACTTGTCCAGCTCGGCCTCCGACACCTTCGGCTGGGCCGCCACCACCGGGCCGGGCGCGGGTGCTTCAGACAGCGTGACGATGGCGTCGGCCTCGCGCTCGAACGCCTCGGCCTGTCCGGCATCGAGCTTGAGCAGGGCTTTCAGCTCGTCCAGAAAGCGCTGCTCGGCCTCGCTCTGGCGGCCGTCGGCGTCGCACACGCACACCGCCATTTCATAGGCGAGCTGGCGCTCGCCGGGCTCAAGCAGCGCGGCCGCGGCGGCTTCCAGCGTCACGCGCTTGAGCAGCACGTCCTGGTACAGCCGGGCCAGGTCGGGCGCGCCGGCGAAGGAGAAGGCCATGCCGGTGGCCGCGCCGCCGATATTGCCGAAAGTCTTGCCCGCGGCCTTTCCGAGCAGGCCGCCCAGCAGCTTGCGGCCGAACTGCTCCAGATATTGCGAGGTGAGGCCGACCCCGGCGGCGGCGATGAACTCCTTGATGTGCCCCTGGTCGAGCGCGTAGCCGTGCGCCTTGCCGATGCCATGCACCATCTTGATCTGCAAGGGGATGATGGCCATCGACGCCCAGGACTGCGGCAGCAGTTCCAGGGCGCCGTTGATGAGGGCGTAATTGAGGACGGACTTGTCCAGCTCGGCCTCCGACACCTTCGGCTGGGCCGCCACCACCGGGCCGGGCGCGGGTGCTTCAGACAGCGTGACGATGGCGTCGGCCTCGCGCTCGAACGCCTCGGCCTGTCCGGCATCGAGCTTGAGCAGGGCTTTCAGCTCGTCCAGAAAGCGCTGCTCGGCCTCGCTCTGGCGGCCGTCGGCGTCGCACACGCACACCGCCATTTCATAGGCGAGCTGGCGCTCGCCGGGCTCAAGCAGCGCGGCCGCGGCGGCTTCCAGCGTCACGCGCTTGAGCAGCACGTCCTGGTACAGCCGGGCCAGGTCGGGCGCGCCGGCCTCGGCGGCCAGGGAATCGGCGATGCGGCGGATCTCTTCGCGCTCGCGGTCGTGTTTGGCGCCGTCGGCGAAGGCGGCATGAAGGGCGATGGCGAGGATGGATTTCTGCTGTTCGGGGTTCATGGTCAGGCTTTCGTGGAATGCAGCAAGTCGGTCAGTTTCAGCCCGGTCAGTTCGCGGATGACGCGGGACAGGTAATACAGCACGAACATCATCATCAGCGTGGACGGCAGGGCGATGGCGGGATAGCTCACGAGCGTGAGCCGACCGAGTTCCTCGTTGAACGCGGCGCTGCCCGCGGGGCTCACGACGATCCAGGTGGCCAGGAAATAATTCATGGCGGCGGAGAAGAAGAACGTGCCGCCGAGCATCCAGGTGGCGCGTTGCAGGCGGGCGTCGAAGGCTGGCGCCGCGCCGCGCGCTTCGAGCCGCTCGCGCACCCGCGCCACGTCGAGCAGGGCGGGGTTGTAGAGCAGGGTCTTGACGAGCGGATAACGGGTGCGGGTGGAGACGACGACGGCGAGGCCGATCAGTCCGGGCACGGCGGCTTCCTTCACCGCCAGCCATTGCGTGTCCAGTTGCAGCAGGCCGATGCCGCCGGTGAGCAGGATGCTGACCAGGCCCAGCGCGGCGAACAGGTTGAGCTTGCGCCGCGCAAGAAAATCCCGCGCGCCCCAGGCCAATGGGAAAGCCAGCGCCAGCAGCAGCGCGTTGACGGCGCCCAGGTTCTCCGGGCCGGAGAGCTTCATCAGGATCAGCGAGGGGATGACCAGGGTGACCAGCAGCTCGATCAGCGGATTGGGTTTGGCGGTGTCGGGCATGGCGGTATTCAGTTTCGGACGACCGGGTTGTCTTCGCCGATCCAGCGGGTAATGCCGTTGCGCACGTTGTAGACCTGCGTGTAGCCCTGCTCCGCCAGTTCGCGCGCCAGGGCGTCGGTGCGGCTGCCGGTGCGGCAGATCAGGACGACCGGGTCGTCCTTGCCCACCTCGGCGGTAAAGCGTGGCAGGAATTCCGGATGGGGCCGTCCACTTGCGTCAAGATAAGTCAGCGTGCGGCTGCCCTCCACCACGCCGGTCGATCGCCATTCGTCCGGCCGGCGGATGTCGTACAAAGGCACGCCTTTCGCAGTCAGCGCTTTCAACCCGGCGTTGTCGACGTTGGTATAAGGCGGCTCGGCGCAACCGCCGAGGGCAAGCGCAAACAGCGCGGTGCCGAGCAGACAGGGCAGCCTCATTTCGCCCCCTTGCGCGTGGCGATCAGGCTGGCGATCACGCTCGACCCGATCAACACCGCGACGATGGCGAGCGAGGCCTGCACCGGCACGTGATACCAGGGCGCGATCAGCATCTTGGCACCGATGAAGGTGAGCACCATGGCGAGGCCGTATTTCAGCAGATGGAAGCGGTCGGCCACGTCGGCCAGCAGGAAGTACAGTGCCCGCAGGCCCATGATGGCGAAGATGTTGGAGGTGAAGACGATGAAGGGGTCGGTGGTGATGGCGAAGATGGCCGGGATGGAATCCACCGCGAACACCAGGTCGGTGACCTCGATCAGGATCAGCACCAGGAACAGCGGCGTGAACCAGCGCACGCCGTCCTTCATCACGCTGAATTTCTCGCCGTGATGGTCCTCGGTGATGCGCAGATGCCGGCGCGCGAATTTCAGCACCGGGTTCTTCTCCAGGTCGGGCTGCTTTTCCGCCATCACCAGCATGCGCATGCCGGTGACGACCAGGAAGACGCCGAACAGATAGAGCACCCAGGAAAACTCGCGCACCACCCAGGCTCCTGCCAGGATCATGATGGCGCGCATGACGATGGCGCCCAGCACGCCGTAGATCAGCACCCGGCGCTGGTATTCGGGCGCAACGTGGAAGGCCGCGAAGATCAGCAGGAAGACGAACACGTTGTCCACCGAGAGCGACTTCTCGATCAGATAACCAGTGAAGAACTCCAGCGCCTTGCGGTCGGCGATCTCCGCGCCCACCGTGCCGTTCAGATACCACCACAAGCCGGCGTTGAAGACGAGCGCCAGGCTGAACCAGGCCAGCGACCAGAGCGCCGCTTCCTTGACGCTGACCTTGTGCGCCTTCCTGCCGCCCAACACGAACAGGTCGAGCGCCAGCATGACCAGCACGAAGGCGATGAAGGCGGCCCACATCCAGGGTTCGCCGATGGAAATCGCGGAATTCATATTGATATCAAATCTCGGCGTCATTCATTGCAGGGTGGTCCCGATGCGCGCGCTGACGCCGCCTTTTGACTTTTGCGCGATCGTCAGGCTCACGCGCTCGTGGCCTTTCGAATATTCGTGCGTCTCGGCGACCGGCGTGGCGGAGAGTATGGTCTGAGCATAGCCCTGCGCGGCGAACCCTCTGGCGTAGTGATCGAGCACCGCGGCGTAGTCGGCCTCGCCTTCGTATTCGATCGTGACCTGTTTTCCTTCCCGGTGCCAGTAGGTGCGTGCCATCCCCGGGTAGCGCGCCACCGGCCCCGGATCCGTGCCGGAGACGTCGCGTTGCGGCTGCGTTGTTGACTTGAGGGCGGGTATGAGTTCGCCCAGTTTTTCGCGCGCGCCGGGCACAGCCTGCTCCGCCTGTTCCAGCACCCCGCGCGCCGCCTCGGGCGCGGCGCTCATCCAGCCCTTCGCCTGCCCGAAGAACCAGCCGATCAGCGCCAGGGCGGCCCAGATCAGCAGCCCGAACAGCACCAGCAGCCCTACGCCGACGGCGATCCAGGTGCGGCGGCGCACCTGGAAGAGCCGCGGCGCGAACTGGGCGGCGAAGGCGAAAAGACCGGGTTTGTTCATGGCAATTTCCTCAGTGGCCAGGGGATTTCGTGAGCCTGTCCATCAGCGCGAACAGCACGCCCGAGACGACGAAGGCCATGTGCAGGCCGACCTTCCAGGCCAGTTGCTCGTTGGTGTAGGCCTCGACGCTGACGAAGGCCTTGAGCAGCTCGATGCCGGAGATGGCGACGATGGAGCCGATGACCTTGAGCTTGAGGTCGGAGAAGCTCACATGCCCCATCCAGTCCGGGCGATCGATGTTATCCCCGGTGTCGATCTTGGAGACGAAGTTCTCGTAGCCGGCGAAGATGATGATGACGAGCAGGTTGGCCACCAGCGCCACATCCACCAGGGTGAGCACGCCCGCCATGACCTGGCTGCCTTCGCCCGTCAGCACTACCGGAAGCAGGTTGATGAATTCCTTGACGAACTTGAACAGAAGCAGCGCGATGGCCCCCACCAGTCCGACATAGAACGGCGCCAGCAGCCAGCGGCTGGCGAATATGAAGCGTTCGAGGGAGTGTTCGATTTTTTGCATCATGAATCCAAAGACGATTAAAGCGGGGCACTAACGGTGCACAGCAGGGTTGGACGCTTTGCGGCGCCACCGTCGCGCCCATGCCTCCGCCACCCCGCACTGCCCGCGGCCGCGCGCGCCAGCCGGTCGTTGAGCGGGCATCGGCCCCCAGACCATAGACGGTCTCGGTGGGGAAGGCCACCACGCCGCCGGCGCGCAGCCGCTCCGCCGCCGGGGCGATGAGGCCGGGCACAAAAAAAACGCCGCGTTCCGGTCGATGGCCTGGTCATGGATGCGGAGCACCAGGTTGCATGTCGATTTGAGCAGCCCCGTCCGCGCTTTCCGGCTCCGCGGACATGCCGGGTGCGAATTCCCGCTGTCGCGCCAGACGGCGCGCCAGAGCGCGTCCGGCGCGCTCGGCGGCGCGATCGATGGCCACGTAAAGATCGACCTCGGTGTCCTCGATCACCACAGCAGACAAAGTTTTAAGCCGCACCTCGACAAAGCAGCGTTTGTCGGCGCCGCCGCGCGGGCCGTTGACGTCGGACAGCCGCACAGTGACCCGGGTGATGTGGTCGTCGCCGTGGTTCAGGCCGTAAGCCAGGCGCTTCATGAGGTAATCACGCAGGCCGGCCGTGAGGGTGAATCCCTGACTTTGAATATCCATTTGCATGACCGCATCCTTTCCCATGTCTGAACACAGCCTCATCCTACGGCCATCCATAAAGGATAAAAATTCGAATTACCATGATGATTAATTCGTATTTCTCGATTCATTGCCAGGCCGCCATGCTCAATTTCAAGCAATCTTCATCTTCCTCGCCGAAGCCCACACCGGGGGCGGCCATGCCGCCTGGACATCGCGCCGGCCGACCAGCCGATATCGGCCGGCATGGACGTGAAGGCCATAGGGTCGGAGCCACCCGGTTCCGGGACCGGCGGAGGCATTCAAGAACGTTCTGCACGACGAGGCTCCTGCGGTGTTGTCGCTGGGCCGGCACGAGTGACCGGGTCGATTGCGGCCGCCTCCCTTCCGGCTTGACCGTAATTCCCGTAGCGTTCGTCGAGGACCCGAAGCGCCAATTCCTTCGTCTTGAAAACGTGGTCGGCGGGAATCGCGCCGGAAAGCGCGCCCTTTTCGAAAACCGACAGAACCTGCCGCTTCAGGCTGCTGAAGTACAGGCCCACACCCTTGCTCCTGAGCTGCAGCGCCAAACTCCGCAGCTTCTCTTCGCCGGATGCGTCGACGTCGTTAATGCCGTTACCAATAACCAGAATCGCCCTCGCCTCGGGAAAACGGGTCAAAGCCTGTAGCAGTGCTTCCTCGAAATAGGCCACGTTGACGAAGTTGAGCGACCCGTCGAAGCGCATTACGACGTAATGCTCACTGATGGCCGGAAGGCCGTGCGTATCGACGCCCCCCAGTACGCCGTCCGGATGCCGGCCCAGCACTTCGGCTCTCGGGCGCATGTTGCGCAGCAGGTAGAGGCCGACCGTGAGCGCCACCCCCACCAGGATGCCGTTGGCCAGGGCGGGCGCCATGGCCAGCGTGGCGAGGAAAGTGACGATGCCGATCACCGCATCCAGCCGGTTGACCTTCCATGCGTCCAGCAGCGCCTTGACCCGAATCAACCCGAACACGGCGAACATGATGATCACCGCCAGCACCGCCTGCGGCAGATGGTAGAGCAGCGGCGTGAAAAACAGGATTACCAGCATCACGCCCAAGGCGCTGACGATGGCGAACAGGCCGGTTTTCGCGCCTTCCCGCGCAGCCACTGCGGAACGCGAGAAGGAGCCGCTCACGACATAGGAATGGAAGAAACTGCCCACGATATTGGCCAGCCCCTGGCCAACCAGTCGAGGACCCGAAGCGCCAATTCCTTCGTCTTGAAAACGTGGTCGGCGGGAATCGCGCCGGAAAGCGCGCCCTTTTCGAAAACCGACAGAACCTGCCGCTTCAGGCTGCTGAAGTACAGGCCCACACCCTTGCTCCTGAGCTGCAGCGCCAAACTCCGCAGCTTCTCTTCGCCGGATGCGTCGACGTCGTTAATGCCGTTACCAATAACCAGAATCGCCCTCGCCTCGGGAAAACGGGTCAAAGCCTGTAGCAGTGCTTCCTCGAAATAGGCCACGTTGACGAAGTTGAGCGACCCGTCGAAGCGCATTACGACGTAATGCTCACTGATGGCCGGAAGGCCGTGCGTATCGACGCCCCCCAGTACGCCGTCCGGATGCCGGCCCAGCACTTCGGCTCTCGGGCGCATGTTGCGCAGCAGGTAGAGGCCGACCGTGAGCGCCACCCCCACCAGGATGCCGTTGGCCAGGGCGGGCGCCATGGCCAGCGTGGCGAGGAAAGTGACGATGCCGATCACCGCATCCAGCCGGTTGACCTTCCATGCGTCCAGCAGCGCCTTGACCCGAATCAACCCGAACACGGCGAACATGATGATCACCGCCAGCACCGCCTGCGGCAGATGGTAGAGCAGCGGCGTGAAAAACAGGATTACCAGCATCACGCCCAAGGCGCTGACGATGGCGAACAGGCCGGTTTTCGCGCCTTCCCGCGCAGCCACTGCGGAACGCGAGAAGGAGCCGCTCACGACATAGGAATGGAAGAAACTGCCCACGATATTGGCCAGCCCCTGGCCAACCAGTTCCCGGTTGGCGTCGGTGCGCTGTCCGGTCCTGGCGCTGATGGCCTTTGAAATGGAAGTGGCCTCCATGAATCCCAGCAGGGCCATGACCAGCGCCGCCGGAAGCAGCGGCAACACCAGTTTCCAGTCGACATAGGGAACCTGGAACCCCGGCAGCCCTGCGGGAATCGCCCCGACCACCTCGCCCCCGCCGATGAGCTTGACCTGGCCGCCCTCCAGGCCAGCGAATCGCCAGTGGCCCATACCCAGCGGCTCCCCTTCCGGCATGTGCCCGGCGGTAACATAGACGGCGCTTCCGTCGGCTGCCGTTTCCCGTGCCAGGTCGATCTGGTGCAGATATATCCGCAACTTGAACACCCGCTCCTCAAGCATCCTGGCCAAGGCCTTGCGATGGTCGATTTGCGCCTTGATTTCCAGACGCTTGTACAGGCCGGCCTCGCCCTGCTCCTCCAGCGTCGAGAGTTCCGCCTGAAAACGAGCGAGCGTTTCCCCGTTCGCCCTGATCTGCTGGCTCATTTCGCCGAACCGCACGATCTGGGCCCGCAGGCTCTGATCCTGAATGGCATCCAACTGAATCCTGGAGGTGCGTTCGAAGCCGACCAGATAGCTGGCCATCGTCGTGATCACGATGGCGATCAGGATGCCAGGAATGCGCAGCGAGAATTTCTGCAGTCCGAAAATGAGGGAGAAGGCCGCCAGGGCGAACATAAGCGTGGGCCAGTGAGTGCCGCCCAACTGCTGCAGCACGACCCACAAGTCCGCAAGGAAGAACTCGGTTCTGGGCATGGGGACGTTGACCAGCTTGTTGAGCTGGGACAGGCCGATGATGAGGGCGGCGGCATTGGTGAAGCCGATAATCACCGGGTGGGACAGGAAGTTGACCACCAGCCCCAGGCGGAACAGCCCCAGCGCCAGGCGCAGAATGCCCACCATCAGCGCCAGCATGACGGAAAGGGCAATGAAGTTCTCGCTGGCCGCGCCGGCGTAGGGAATCAGGGCGGCCGCCGACATGAGGGACAGCATGGCGGTCGGCCCGGTGTGCAGCTGGCGCAACGAGCCCCACAGCGACGCCACCATGACCGGCAGGAAAGCAGCATACAGGCCGTACACCACCGGCAGGCCGGCCAACTGCGCGTAGGCCATGCTCTGGGGCACCAGAATCAGAGTCACGGTGATGCCCGCCACGAGGTCCGCCCGCAGCGTCTCACGGGTCATGGGAAACCAGGCCAGGAAGGGAAACAATCGGGACAGGAGAGCCATCCTGGGCGAGGCCGCGCGCTTCTCGCCCAGGCCAGGCAGAACTGTTTCCGGCGTCACGGTATCATTCTCCTGTGAGGGCGAGCGTTTTTCCTGCGGTCACGCGAAATCCGGGCATCGGTGTCCCCACAGCGGAATCGCCGGCGAGTCTTGCGGACGGCGCACTGCCCATCTGCGTGAGGATGTCGTCCATGTCCGGACGCGCCGCTAATCCGGCCAGACACGGGTCGGACGCATATCGGTCCCGTACTCGGCTCGGGCGGCCTCCAGGGCCGGCGTTTCATCGCGGCCGCCGGGTGGCTTGCATCCGCCGGCCTCGGGTCCGACCCGTTTTCCCACCGCGGGCGCGGCTGCCTGCTGTTCCCTCACCTTGCGCACACCGGCTGCCAACTTGCTGGACACTTTGCTCATGATCTCAATACCTCCTCGATGATTGCTTCCACATCTTGCACCGCTCTCGCGCCGCGCCCACCCAGACGGTAGACGCTGCCGCCTTCGAGCGCCGCGCTGCGGAACGCCGCACGGCGTGCCAATCCGTTTTCCAACACCGGCACCTCGAACGCGGCCAGTGCTTCGCGCATCGAGCGCGACAGCGCGTTGCGGCTGTCGAGCTGATTCAGTACCATGTGCGCCCGCAGGCGCGGGTTGCCGTCGAGCGCATCCTGCACGGCGACCGTCATGCCGACGCTCGCCCACAGGTCCAAGGGAGACGGCTGGACGGGGATCAGCACCAGGTCCACGGCGCCCATCACCTGGCGCAGGAGGTCCGACTGCAAGTGCGGCGGGCAGTCCACCAGCACGTAGCGGCTCGTTCCGGCGGCTCGCGCGATGCTCGCGCGCACCTTGCCAGCATCGACGCCTTGCACCGGCGGCAGATCGTTTTCCGCACCGCCGACACGCACCCAATGGCCCGCCGAACCTTGTGGATCCGCATCCAGCAGCACCGTCTTCCCACGGCGGTGGAACCCGGCCGCCAGATTGACCGTCAACGTAGTCTTCCCCGTACCACCCTTCTGATTGACAACCGCGATCCGCAAGGCGGTCATGGCTGTTCTAGCTCACGTCTGGCATCAGCGCGTCGATCTTCTGCGCCAGCGCCACAATTTCCGGACCGATTTTCTTGCCGTCGGCGTCGATGGTGACGCTGACGTAGGTCTTGCCGAAACTCAGGTTGGGGAAATGCTTCGCCTCTTCTGCAAGCTTGGCGACTTCGTCGAGAAAACGCCGGGTCTCGGCATAGCTCGCGAATTCGAAGCGCCGGCTCAGCATCGGCGGCAGGTCCTGCCGCAGCCAGAGAGGGATCGGGCTGTTGTCCTCAGGCATAACATTTCTCCTTCGTCGGCAGCGAAGCGGACATCTTGTCCAGCTCGTCCAGGTGTTGCAGTTCGTCGCGCAGGATTTGCGAGAACAATGCGTGGTGCCGGGCGTCGCGCACCCTCGTGCAGTAGGCTGCGGCTTCCTCGTAAAGGCGAACCGCCTCGATTTCCAGAACGCGGTCGATCGCGATCATCTCGTCCAGCGTGCGGCCCAGACGCACCGGGTGAAACTGCGTGGCATGCGGTGTCACGCCCAGCCTGAGCAGCGCACCCATCAGGCTTTCCATATGCCCAAGCTCCTCGATGACGTCCTGCCGGAAATGGCTGCAATATTCCGCCATGCCCCACAGGTCGCAGAGTCTGGACTGGGCCATGTACTGCTGGACCGCAGCCGTTTCATGGCCCAGTGCCCGGGTGAGATAACCAAGTAGTCGTGGATCCATTGCCATGCCTTGCTCCTTGATCGGTGCCCGTGCGCCTAGAGTGCGACGCAGGCCACCTCGCCGTCGCGTCCGCCAGCCGAGGCATCCGGTTCGGTGGGAAGAATGTTCTCCACCTCGCCATGCACGCGGGCGATGATGTGGGCGGCGACCAGGCCGTCGCCCACCCGTTCGCACGCATCGGCTCCGGCGCGAACCGCTGCGTTCACGGCGCCGGTTTCCCCGCGGACGAGGACGGTGACATAACCGCCGCCGACGAACTGACGGCCGATCAGCCGCACCTCCGCCGCCTTGGTCATCGCGTCCGCCGCCTCGACCGCGGGAACCAGACCGCGCGTCTCGATCATGCCGAGCGCAACGCCCGTGGTCGTGCCCGTCATGCTGCCGCCCTTGATTTCAGCCCTATCCATGGCACGCCTCGATCAGGCCGCTGCCGCCGCGGGCAGGATGTTTTCGACTTCGCTGTGGACGCGCGCGATGATGTGGGCGGCGACCAGGCCGTCGCCCACCCGTTCGCACGCATCGGCTCCGGCGCGAACCGCTGCGTTCACGGCGCCGGTTTCCCCGCGGACGAGGACGGTGACATAACCGCCGCCGACGAACTGACGGCCGATCAGCCGCACCTCCGCCGCCTTGGTCATCGCGTCCGCCGCCTCGACCGCGGGAACCAGACCGCGCGTCTCGATCATGCCGAGCGCAACGCCCGTGGTCGTGCCCGTCATGCTGCCGCCCTTGATTTCAGCCCTATCCATGGCACGCCTCGATCAGGCCGCTGCCGCCGCGGGCAGGATGTTTTCGACTTCGCTGTGGACGCGCGCGATGATGTGGGCGGCGACCAGGCCGTCGCCCACGCGCTCGCACGCATCGGCGCCCGCGCGCACCGCCGCGTTGACCGCGCCGGTCTCGCCGCGCACCAGGACGGTCACATACCCGCCGCCCACGAACTGGCGTCCAATCAAACGAACTTCCGCCGCCTTGGTCATCGCGTCCGCCGCCTCGATGGCGGGAACCAGACCGCGCGTCTCGATCATGCCGAGCGCAATACCTGTCATACCTGTAGCCATTTTGAATCTCCTTGAGTGAGGTCTTCGTCAAACAATCCGTCAGGCGGCTTCAGCGGTAGGCAGGATGTTCTCCACCTCGCTGTGAACGCGGGCGATGATGTGGGCGGCGACCAGGCCGTCGCCCACGCGCTCGCACGCATCGGCGCCCGCGCGCACCGCCGCGTTGACCGCGCCGGTCTCGCCGCGCACCAGGACGGTCACATACCCGCCGCCCACGAACTGGCGTCCAATCAAACGAACTTCCGCCGCCTTGGTCATCGCGTCCGCCGCCTCGATGGCGGGAACCAGACCGCGCGTCTCGATCATGCCGAGCGCAATACCTGTCATACCTGTAGCCATTTTGAATCTCCTTGAGTGAGGTCTTCGTCAAACAATCCGTCAGGCGGCTTCAGCGGTAGGCAGGATGTTCTCCACCTCGCTGTGAACGCGGGCGATGATGTGGGCGGCGACCAGGCCGTCGCCCACGCGCTCGCACGCATCGGC
>JAMCVR010000260.1 GCA_023475455.1 Thermoplasmatota archaeon
CCGCCACGGCAAACGCCAGCGCCCGATCGACCGCCGCACCGCGTGGGCTGCGCCCACCCTACGCACCCGCGCATCATCGTAGGGTGGGTGAAACCCACCGTTACCCGCCACGGCAAACGCCAGCGCCGGATCGACCGCCGCGCCGCGTGGGCTGCGCCCACCCTACGCACCCGCGCATCATCGTAGGGTGGGTGAAACCCACCGTTACCCGCCCCGGCAAACGCCAGCGCCCGATCGACCGCCGCACCGCGTGGGCTGCGCCCACCCTACGCACCCGCGCATCATCGTAGGGTGGGTGAAACCCACCGTTACCCGCCCCGGCAAACGCCCACGCCGGATCGACCGCCGCGCCGCGTGGGCTGCGCCCACCCTGCCACTCGAATCTCTTGCTTCACACGCGCGTAACGCTTTCCCCCTATCGTCGTCAAGCCTGCATTCTTCCGCCCCCTCCATGAGCCACGACGAATTGCGTTTTCATCTGGAACACATCCTGTCCAATGCGCGGCTGATGATCCTGCTGCAACCCGTGCTCGATCTGGTGGAAGGACGGGTGATGGGCTACGAAGCCCTGTCGCGCGGGCCGTCGAACAGCCCGCTGCACACGCCGCAGGCGCTGTTCCGCGTGGCCGAACAGCACGGGCTGCTGTCGAAGCTGGACTGGGCCTGCGCGCGCATGGCGCTGAAGACCTTTGCCCGGCTGAATCTGCCGGGACGGCTGTTTGTGAACCTGTCGCCCGGCAGCCTGCTGGACCCGGCGTTTGAGCCGGATGCGGTGCTGGACGCGCTGAGCGAAGCCGGCATGGCCAGCAACCGGGTGGTGATCGAAATCACCGAAAACACCGCCGCGCTCGATTACGGCGATCTGCGGCAAGCCGTGTCCCGGCTTCGCGCAGCGGACATCGAAGTGGCCATCGACGATCTCGGCGAGGGGTTTTCCAGCCTGCGCCTATGGTCGGAACTGAAACCGGCCTTCGTCAAGATCGACAAGCATTTCATCGCCGACATCCACCAGGATCCCCACAAGGTCCAGTTCGTGCGCTCAATCACGCAACTGGCCGAAGGCGCCCACTCCTGCGTGATTGCGGAAGGCGTGGAAAACGCGTCCGAACTGGCCGTGCTGAAGGACCTCGGCATCCGTTATGCGCAGGGCTACCTGATCGGCCGTCCCTCGCCGGTGCCGATCCGGCTGCCGCCGCGCGAGGTGCAGGCCTGCCTGCAGTCCGGCAGGGTCAGCGTGTTCCCCATGCCGCAGGCGCGCGACGGTCTGGGCGTCTCGGCCGGCAGGCTGGCCATGTCGGCGCCCTCCGTCTCGCCGCAGAAAGCCAGCCAGGACGTGCTCGAACTGATGGTGCAGCATCCCGATCTGCACGCGGTGGCGGTGGTGGACAAGGGCATTCCGGTCGGCATCATCCACCGCCCCGCCCTGCTTGACCGATTCATCGGCCTGTACGGCCGCGAACTCCACGGCAAGAAGCCCTGCTCGCATTTCATGGATGCCGATCCGCTCATCGTCGACAAGGCCACGCGCATGACCGAGCTGTCGGAACTGGTGGTGAAAAAAGGCAAGACCGCCTTCACCCAGGGTTTCATCATCACCACCGAGGGACGCTACCTGGGACTGGGTTCCGGCTTCGACCTGATGCGCGAAGTGACCGACATGCAGATCGTCGCCGCGCGCTACGCCAACCCGCTGACCGGCCTGCCCGGCAACGTGCCGATCCAGGAGCACATGGAGCGGCTGCTGCGCAATGAGCAAACTTTCGTCGCCGCGTATTTCGACCTCGACCAGTTCAAGCCCTACAACGACGTCTACGGCTTCCGCCGCGGCGACGACATCATCCAGCTGGTGGCGCGCATCCTGCGCGAAAGCTGCAACCCCGAGCTCGATTTCATCGGCCACATCGGCGGCGACGATTTCGTCGTGCTGTTCCAGAGCCTCGACTGGGAAGTGCGCTGCCACGGCATGCTGGCCCGCTTCGATCGCGAATGCCGCGCCCTGTTCACCCCCGAGCACGTGGCAGCGGGCGGCTACCGCAGCGAGGACCGGCGCGGCGCGATGGCCTTTCACGCGTTGATGACGCTCTCCATCGGCGCGGTGCTGGTCGACCCCATCCATTTCCACCACTATCAGGAAGTGGCGCGCGCCGCCTCCGAAGCCAAGCACATGGCCAAGCGCATCGACGGCAGCAGCCTGTTCATCGATCAGCGCCGCATGCCCTTCGGCCGCAAGCTGGCGGACGAGGAACCCATGCCCGAGGCGGATTGCGCCTGAGCCGCCACAATCCATCGTCCGCACCGCGTGGGCTGCGCCCACCCTACGCACCCTCGCACCGACCGACGCGTGGGCTGCGCCCACCCTACGCACTCTCGCGCCGACCGACGCGTGGGCTGCGCCCACCCTATGCATCCTCGCACCGACCGACGCGTGGGCTGCGCCCACCCTATGCATCCTCGCACTGGCCGTAGGGTGGGCGGAGCCCACGCGGTACGATCCCCCGCCAGGCACCGGCATCCGTCGAAACGACATGACGGTGGGGTCCACCCAATATCTCCCCGCACCCCTACCCGGCGTCCCGTTCACCATAACTGCCGCCGCCCGCCTCGGCCCCGCCGGCCCAATCCGGCGGCAGCATGCCATCGCGCACACACCGGTGAAAACTGGAATACGGCCACTCGACAACCTGTTTCGCCCAACCATGCTTGACCGGATTGAAATGGATGTAATCGACGTGCCTCTGCAAGTCTTCGTCGTCCCGGATTTGATGCTCCCAGAAACGTCGTTGCCAGATCCCTCTCTCGCCTCTGCGCTGCTTGCTCGGGCTGCGGCCGGCATCGGCAGGCAGGGCTTGGGAAAACCCCGCCTTGATCCGCTGCCAGCGGCGCGAATAATCGGCATCGCCCGGCGGCAAGCGCCAGACTGCATGAACATGGTCGGGAAGCACGCAGACGGCCAGGGTTTCGAACGGCAGGGCATGTACAACGCTGCGATAGGCGGCGCGGAACAAATCGATGTGCCGGGTCAACAAGGCGGAGCGCCGGTCAGCGAGGTTGACCGTGAAGAAGAAGGTGCCGCCCGGGACAAGCGCGCGTCGGTATCGGGACATACGGCATGGTAGCGATGGGAAACGCCAAGCGGAAGCGGCCGGGCAATCCGCACCGCGTGGGCTGCGCCCACCCTATGCATCCTCGCACTGGCCGTAGGGTGGGCGGAGCCCACGCGGTACGATCCCCCGCCAGGCACCGGCATCCGTCGAAACGACATGACGGTGGGGTCCACCCAATATCTCCCCGCACCCCTACCCGGCGTCCCGTTCACCATAACTGCCGCCGCCCGCCTCGGCCCCGCCGGCCCAATCCGGCGGCAGCATGCCATCGCGCACACACCGGTGAAAACTGGAATACGGCCACTCGACAACCTGTTTCGCCCAACCATGCTTGACCGGATTGAAATGGATGTAATCGACGTGCCTCTGCAAGTCTTCGTCGTCCCGGATTTGATGCTCCCAGAAACGTCGTTGCCAGATCCCTCTCTCGCCTCTGCGCTGCTTGCTCGGGCTGCGGCCGGCATCGGCAGGCAGGGCTTGGGAAAACCCCGCCTTGATCCGCTGCCAGCGGCGCGAATAATCGGCATCGCCCGGCGGCAAGCGCCAGACTGCATGAACATGGTCGGGAAGCACGCAGACGGCCAGGGTTTCGAACGGCAGGGCATGTACAACGCTGCGATAGGCGGCGCGGAACAAATCGATGTGCCGGGTCAACAAGGCGGAGCGCCGGTCAGCGAGGTTGACCGTGAAGAAGAAGGTGCCGCCCGGGACAAGCGCGCGTCGGTATCGGGACATACGGCATGGTAGCGATGGGAAACGCCAAGCGGAAGCGGCCGGGCAATCCGCACCGCGTGGGCTCCGCCCACCCTACGCACCCTCGCTCACCGTAGGGTGGGTGAAACCCACCATCACCCCCCGACAAACGTTAACGCCCGCCAATCGCCGCACCGCGTGGGCTCCGCCCACCCTACGCACCCTCGCATCATCGTAGGGTGGGTGAAACCCGCCATCACCCCCCGACAAACGTTAACGCCCGCCAATCGCCACACCGCGTGGGCTCCGCCCACCCTACGCACCCTCGCATCATCGTAGGGTGGGTGAAACCCGCCATCACCCCCGACAAACGTTAACGCCCGCCAATCGCCGATGTATTGCCCAGCGCGGCCATGAACGCCAGGCCGCACACGACGCCATGCCTGCTCATCTCTCTCCCCTCGTCGCAGGAAAATTTTTCCCGTGATGCGCGTATCGCGGACGGGCGGTCAAGCCCCGCCGCCGCCAAATCAAAAAAGCGGGCCGGAAGGCCCGCCAGCGGAGTGCAGGAGAGGCCTGCGGAACCGCCTGGGAATGCACGCAGCACCGATCCGGCTGGCGCGCGATCAGAACGGGCGACGCCTGTTCCGCCCCACCATCAGGCCGACCAGGCCGATGCCGGCAAGCATCAGCAGCAGCCAGTCTTTCGGTTCCGGCACCGGCGCGACGCTGATCGCCAGGCCGGAGAATTCTTCCGCGCCGCCGGGCACGCCGGCCTCGGCCGCCGCGATGCCTGACGCGTCGTATGTTGCGGGGGCATCCGGCAGGCCGTCTTCATGATCGACCGATGAAGTCGTCCGCGCGCCGCCGCCGAAGCTCCCGGCGACATCGCCCAGCGTGTCACGACCGGTGAGCCCGGGCTGGCTGAAGCCGCCGTTGGCCACCGCCAGGGCATGGCCCGCGAACAGCAGGCCGAGCGAAGCGGCGACGGCGGCGTGTTTGAACATCATGATGCTTCCCTTTCGTCAAGAATCGGACTCTGCCGCGTGCGGGTGAGTGCCGCCCCGTCTTCGCGGGTTGCATCCTCAATCGCGCGCCGGGCAAACCGGCAGAAATCAGGCAGTACGGCGGCGCGACACCATGAAGCCGACCAGGCCCAGACCGGCCAGCAACATGGTGTAGGCCTCCGCCTCGGGCACCGGGGCGGCCTGCAGCACGCCACCGTAGCTGCCACCCATCGTCCCGGTCACGTCGCCCGACACCACGAACCTGTAATCGTTGGCCGGAAACAGGTTGGCGAAAATCGAAAGCGTGTAGTCGGTCGGCGAAGTCTGGGTGTCGCTGGCGATCGTGGTACCCAGATTGTCCTTGAACGCCACCGCAAAATTCTCGATGGCGAATTCCTGCCCCGCGAATTGCGGAATATCCAGGTTGATCGTGACGGCGGTGCCGACCGTGACGGACTCCGGCAGGATGTCGAAAAGGTATTCGTCGCTGAACGCCGCGCCGGCGCCGAACGAGTTGCCGATGCTGACGGTCTGGCCGCTCAGGTTGCCGAGATCGCCCGGACCGACGGCGGCGGCAGTTCCCATGAATCCGGCCAGCAGCAGGCCGAGCAGAGCTTTGATGCGGTACATGAAGTTCTCCCAGATTAAAGTTGGCAAGCAGAACCATCCCAAGCGCGTGAAGTGACTGGCAACCGGCTGTCTGCGCATACGACGCTTCTCCCGAAGCCGCGCAGATCCTGGCGTTTCCGACCCCGCCTCGCGGCGGGTGTGGCTTTTTCAGTACGCTCGTAGTTTTACGCATCTAATGTTGCAGCAAGTGGTGCTCACGACGTGCCGGACATGGCACGTTCGGGCCATCCCGGATCGCCGCCGGACATTCGGGCTATGTAAATTCGGTACGGTTGTCATACGCCGCTCACGTTTCTGCGTGACGATGGACCCTTCCTACCGGAAAGGGGATGCCATGGATACGCACGATACCGCACTGGAAAAGCAGGCCGATCTGCTGGTGGAGGAAGCGCTGCACGAGCTCGGCGACGTGCCGCTCGACGAGCCCGACGAGTACGCCGAGCAGTGCGATTACGCAGGCTGCTACCCGTGGCTGGCGGACGTCATCTGCGCGCATCCGCACGACAGCGCGATCCTTTCCGCTTTGCACGGCGGGGATGCGGCAGAGGAAAACACGGATTTTTCGTACTGAGCCGCCCAAGCCGGGGCAGCCGTCCGGGCGCGCAATGGCCGCTCAACCGCGTGGGCTTTGCCCACCCTACGCACCTTCGCGCCGATCGTAGGGTGGGCAAAGCCCACGCGGTCCGGCGGTGGAATCGGGCGCCGGTGTTTGCCGAAGCAGCCGGCCGGCCACACCTTGCCGACGCAAACATGCCGCGGGGGGAAAGTGTCCGCCTTACGCGATTTGCGACCCGCACCGAAAAAAGACCCGCCATGAGGCGGGCCAAGATGCGCGTGAACGCATTCGTTGAAACTTGCCCCCGGCATCGCCCATTCGAGCGATGCCGTTTCGGGGCGGCTCACGCCTGGCTGGCGACTCAACGCGCCATTATTGGTTTCATTGATGACTGCATGATTTATTTCGACATGGCACGGCGGCGCGCGGCGGCAAAGCCGACCAGGCCCAGCCCGGCCAGCATCATGGCGTAGGTTTCCGCCTCGGGCACCGGCGTCACGGCCACCATGACGGGGGTCAGGCCGACGAATTTTTTCTCCACGAACGCCAGCGAAGGCGTTGCGCCGGTGGAAGCCAGCAGCAGGTTTTCGACCGTCACGTTGACCGCTTGCGTGTCGCTCCAGGCACCCAGGTCGAGCATGGCGGCGGCCTGCCAGTTGTGTGTCGGCATGCCCGGCAGATCGAGCGACGCGGATGCGCCGATGCTTGCCGTCAGATCGGCGAGCGGGCTGGCAACATCGAACACGCGAATCTGCCCTGCCACGTCGGCCGTGCTGCCCGCGCCGAGCAGCAGGTAATCGCCCCGCTCCACCAGTCCCATGCCGGCAAACGACCAGCCGGCGCGCGTCGTCACCTGGATGTTCATGGTGTCGCTGGTCAGCGCGAAACCTGCGCCGTTCAGCGATTTGGCCTCGAAATCGACCGGGGTGAAATACAGCGTGTCGCCCGACACGCTGGCCGGCCCGAACAGGCCCAGCAGCGCATCGTCGAAACTGAAATCGACGGTAGCGCCCGCCAGGGTGACGGAGGAAGCGCTGCACGAGCTCGGCGACGTGCCGCTCGACGAGCCCGACGAGTACGCCGAGCAGTGCGATTACGCAGGCTGCTACCCGTGGCTGGCGGACGTCATCTGCGCGCATCCGCACGACAGCGCGATCCTTTCCGCTTTGCACGGCGGGGATGCGGCAGAGGAAAACACGGATTTTTCGTACTGAGCCGCCCAAGCCGGGGCAGCCGTCCGGGCGCGCAATGGCCGCTCAACCGCGTGGGCTTTGCCCACCCTACGCACCTTCGCGCCGATCGTAGGGTGGGCAAAGCCCACGCGGTCCGGCGGTGGAATCGGGCGCCGGTGTTTGCCGAAGCAGCCGGCCGGCCACACCTTGCCGACGCAAACATGCCGCGGGGGGAAAGTGTCCGCCTTACGCGATTTGCGACCCGCACCGAAAAAAGACCCGCCATGAGGCGGGCCAAGATGCGCGTGAACGCATTCGTTGAAACTTGCCCCCGGCATCGCCCATTCGAGCGATGCCGTTTCGGGGCGGCTCACGCCTGGCTGGCGACTCAACGCGCCATTATTGGTTTCATTGATGACTGCATGATTTATTTCGACATGGCACGGCGGCGCGCGGCGGCAAAGCCGACCAGGCCCAGCCCGGCCAGCATCATGGCGTAGGTTTCCGCCTCGGGCACCGGCGTCACGGCCACCATGACGGGGGTCAGGCCGACGAATTTTTTCTCCACGAACGCCAGCGAAGGCGTTGCGCCGGTGGAAGCCAGCAGCAGGTTTTCGACCGTCACGTTGACCGCTTGCGTGTCGCTCCAGGCACCCAGGTCGAGCATGGCGGCGGCCTGCCAGTTGTGTGTCGGCATGCCCGGCAGATCGAGCGACGCGGATGCGCCGATGCTTGCCGTCAGATCGGCGAGCGGGCTGGCAACATCGAACACGCGAATCTGCCCTGCCACGTCGGCCGTGCTGCCCGCGCCGAGCAGCAGGTAATCGCCCCGCTCCACCAGTCCCATGCCGGCAAACGACCAGCCGGCGCGCGTCGTCACCTGGATGTTCATGGTGTCGCTGGTCAGCGCGAAACCTGCGCCGTTCAGCGATTTGGCCTCGAAATCGACCGGGGTGAAATACAGCGTGTCGCCCGACACGCTGGCCGGCCCGAACAGGCCCAGCAGCGCATCGTCGAAACTGAAATCGACGGTAGCGCCCGCCAGGGTGACGGAGGCCGCGAAAGCGGCTCCGGAGAGAGTCTGGCCCAGCAGGAAAATGCAGGCCGCCAGTGTTTTCACGCGCTTCATGGATTGCTCCTATGCTTGTTATGGGGTTGGGATCAAGCCCCGGACACCGTCGCCCGTGACGTCACGCAAATCCCCGGACGAGATCTATAAAACCGTTCAGCCTTGCGGCCACGTGCAAACTGCCGGTTCGCCGGACGCAACTCCGCCCGGGCGAACAAAACCCAGCGCACGCCGCACGGATCCGCAAAAAAACACGCAGCGCCGAAACGGCGTGCGCATGAGATATCGCTGGACTCATCGCCCGGCGAAACAGAAAAGGTCGGGGCATGGGAGATACCCCTTCCGGGCGTCAAACCGTCGACGCCCACTGCCATTCACGCGCACTGCCTGCTACTTTATTTTGTGCAGCTTCCGGACCGGGGCGCCGGCTCTGTCGTCCAGTCTGGCCAGCCCTGCTGCTCGTCAACCACGTGTTATTCGCCTTGCGGCCAGTCTTCCCGCCTGTTTCCCCATCATCGGACACAGGCTCATGCACGCGACGAAACGGAATCTGCAATAGGGAATGCGGCGCAGCACCGTTTCGGCGTGCGCATGAGACATCGTTGGAAAATCCAACGAAAACAGGACTTGACAATCCCTGGGAGAGGGTTTGTCCGGACATCCGGACTGCCGATGCCCACTGCTTTTCACGCGCACTGCTTGTTGCTTTATTTTGTACAGCTCTTGTTTTGCCGCGGGCCTTCGAATCTGCTGTCCGGTTGGCTTCCTCGACTGTGGGCTATCCTAGCGGACGAATGTTTCAGGACTTCGCGTTGAAATGCGGCCTGCCATGAGCCGATCGGCTCATATGGCGGCGAGCCCGGGGTCAGGCAAGCCTGCGCCGCATCGCCGCGAACAGGCCCGCGCCGAGCAGCAACAGCGCCCACGGCGGCATCGGCACGTCGCCGTCATTGCCGCTTTCACTGGCCGATGCCACGCTGAAGGTCTGCATGACCGATGGTGCGGCGCTGTACTGGCTGTCGCCCGGCTGGGTGGCTTCGAGCGTGCAGAGGCCCACTGTGAGCAGCGTGACGGTGTTTCCGCTCACGCTGCATACGGCTGGCGTCAGCGTAGCGATGCCCACCGGCAATCCGGAGCTGGCGGTGGCGGTTACGCCGAACGGCTCGGTTCCCAGCGTTTGATCGGCAATGACGGGGAAACTGATGGTTTGCGCGAGCGGGGTGACATCAAAGCTCTGCGTGACCGTGGGGGCGGCGGCATAGCCGGCGTTGCCGGGCTGGTTGGCCGCGATCGTGCAGACGCCGGAGGCGATCAAACTGGCCTCGCTGCCCGCAACCGTGCATACCGTCGGCGTCTGGCTGCCGAACGTCACCGCCAACCCCGAGCTGGCCGTGGCGCTCAGGCTGAACACCGAATTCACGGGCATGTCGGCGATCGGAGCGAAGCTGATGGTCTGCGCCTGCAGCAGCGTCCAGGCGAGCTCGACCGCTCCGCTCGCAGCCGATTTGCCGTCGACCGCGATGCGGTAGGCCGTCCCCGCCGTGGCCGCGAAGCTCAGGCCGCTGGCGTTGCCCGCCGAGCCATCGTCGTCGTTCGAGGCGACCTCGGCAAGCGCCGACACGCCGCCGCCGGTGTACACCGCCAGCACGGTATCGAAGCCGCTGCCGCGCGTGTCGAAGCTGGCCGTGCCGGATGCGCCCGCCGTCCACTGCCACCAGACCGATTTGCCGCCGCCGGTGCCAGCGTGAGCGGGCTCGCCCGACTCCGGCGTCGCATTCAGGTTCCAGCCTGCGGCCGTGCCGCTGTTGCCATCCAGAACCGCGGCCTGGGCGAAAGCGTCGTTGAGCGGCGCCCCCTGGGCCGCGAGCAGATCGGCACGCGGCTTGACGATGCCGTTGCGCGCATCCGTGACCGATTTTCCGCTGGTGGCAAGGCGGTTCAATCGGTCAGCGGCGGTATCGCCCGGAAACGCCTGCGCCAGCACCGCGACCGCGCCGGCGACCACGGGCGCCGACAGCGAGGTGCCCGCGACCGTGACGCCGGTCACCGTGGTCAGCGCGCCGGGCGCGAGCAACGTCAGGAAACTGGCGCTATTGGAAAAGCACGTCACCTTGTCGGACGCGGTGACGCCGTCGGTGCAATCCGGCTCCGGCCCGGTCCAGGTGAGCCCGCCCACGTCGGCGTCGTAGACCGCGCCGACCGACACGGCCTCCGGCGTGCAGGCGGGGTTGGCGATGCCGTCGGTGAAACCCTCGTTGCCGCTGGAAACGACGCTCAGGATGCCGGCAGCGCGGGCGTCGATGAAGGGCTGGCGGTAGGGGTTGCTGAGCTTGCTGCTGCACGCAGCGGTGTATTTGACCCCATTGCCCAGGCTCATGTTGAGGGCGACGATGTTGTAGAGCGCGCGGTTGCCGATGGCCCAGTCGATGCCCCCGATGACATCGACGCTGCTGGCCGAGTTGCCGTCGAACACGTCGATCGCGACGATGCCCGCGCCGGGCGCCACCGCCGTTGCGGTACCCGCCACCCAGGTGCCATGGCCGTTGGCATCACGCGCATTGTCCTCGGGCGCGGTGTCGAGCGCCGCCACCACGCGGCAGCCCGCAGGCACGCCGGGCGCGGAGCAGGCACCGAATTCGCTGCGCACGTAATCGACGCCGGTATCGAGCACCGCCACCGCGGCGCCGCTGCCGGTGCGGCCCATGACCTGGCTCACCGGGGGCTGGCCGATCAGCGGCAGCGTTTCGTTCAGGTGCGGATACAGCCGGGTGTCCTCGAACACGGCCACCACCTCCTCGCGCGCCAGCAGCCGCAGCAGCGCCCCGGCGTCGCGGAAGCGCAGGAAAGCCATGGGGATGTGCAGATAGTCCCGGCGCAGTTCCGCGTCACGCTCGGGCAGCGCCGACAGCGCCCGCGTCTTGAGCGCGCGATAGCGTTCGGCACGCAGGGCGGTCGCCGTCGCATCCTCCGCCTTGAACCCGCGCCGGCTCAGATGGCGCTCGAGCTCGGCATCGATCGCATCATCCCCGAACAGCACGAGCAATTCGCGCACCTCGCCCGCCTGCACCCTGCGCCAGGTTTCCGGCGCGATCTTGGCCGCGGCCGCAGCCGGAACCGCGAGCGCATCGACACCCGCCCGCGCCTGCTGGAACGGCATCAGCGCCATCACCGCGAGCGCCAGCAGGAAGGCGAAACGAAACCGGCCCGCAGCCAGGTCCGTTCGCTTATCCGAAAAAATACACGCATCCATCCGGTCGCAGGCTAACCGGCCTTGATGACAGCCATGCGTCATGCGGCATAAGCCGTCCGCGGGACGCGGACGGTAAGCCCATCGATGAAGACGCGCTCGACCGCCGTATCGCGCCCCCTCTCCCACGCATATTGCAGCGAAAAAAAGACCGCCGGAAAACCGGCGATACACGCCAGGGCTGTCGCGTCGGGCTTCCGCGCGACTCGGCCTCGATGATTCCGGAATGGCCCGGAGAATGCATGAACCTGAATTCCTCACCACAGAGGCACAGGGACATATCTCTGTGGTTCAAATGCGGTTTTCAGGATGAAGGCAATACCAGCGCACCAATGTTGTCGCCGTGCGTCGCTGCGGTATCGCCGCCGGTTCCACCGGCGGCCGGCGTGATCGTCCCTCCGGCCAGCAGGGCCCGAATGAAATCACTGCCCGTGCCGCGTGGGCTGTCGCCCACCCCGCGCACCTTCGCGCCGGCCGCAGTCCGTAGGGTGGGTGCAACCCACCGTGATTTTCGAGTGGTCACACCGGTGAAAGCCGGTATGACGAATGACGGCTTGCAACTTGAGCTCGTCTCCCCCATTACAATCCCATTGCCATCATCCGAACCCCCATGCCGCCGATCACCCTCGCCCTCATCCTGCTGAATGTCCTGGTCTATGCACTGGAACTGGCCACCGGGCCGGAGATCATTCGCGTCTTCGGCCTGTGGCCGCTGGGGTCGGGGGGCGCGTTCCATGTCTGGCAGCTCGTCACCTACGGTTTCCTGCACGGCTCGCTGCTGCACCTGGGATTCAACATGGTCGCCATCTGGATGTTCGGCGCCGCGCTGGAAAAGCGCTGGAACGACCTGCGCTACCTGCTGACCTATCTGCTCAGCGTCGTCGTCGCCGCCATGACGCAGATCGCCGTCGGCGGCTACTTCCTGCACGCGGCCGGCCCGGTCATCGGCGCCTCCGGCGGCGTGTTCGGCCTCTTGCTGGCCTACGCGATGTATTTCCCCAACCGCGTCATCAGCTTCGTCTTCCTGCCCTTCATCCAGATTCCCGCGCGCACCTTCGTGCTCGGCTACGGCGCCGTCGAACTGTTTCTCGGCGTCACCAACACCGCCGCCGGCGTCGCCCACTTCGCCCACCTGGGCGGCCTGTTCGGCGGCTGGCTGGGGGTGCAGTATTTCCGCGGACGCGGGCTGTTCGGCAAACGCTGAAGCGCGTGGGCTGTCGCCCACCCTACCCTACGCACCATCGCATCACCGTAGGGTGGGCGACAGCCCACCGTTACGTCACCCCAAAAAACATCAACGCCCGCCTACCGCATGGGCTCCGCGCACCCTGTCAACTGCCCCTTGCGACTTGAATCTTGCCTCTTGCAACTCGCATCAGGCGTACCCCTCCGGATTCCCCGCCTGCCAGCGCCATGCGTCGGCACACATCCGCGGCAGATCGTACTCCGCGCGCCAGCCGAGGTCGTGCGCCGCGCGCGAGGGGTCGGCCCAGCATTGGGCGACGTCGCCGGGGCGCCGCGCCACGATCCGGTACGGCACCTTCTTCCCGCTGGCGGCTTCGAACGCATGCACCATGTCGAGCACGCTCACCCCGCGCCCGGTGCCAAGGTTCCAGGTCTGCACGCCGTGCAGTTCATGCAGCCGGTTCAGCGCCGCCGCATGCCCGCGCGCCAGGTCGACCACGTGGATGTAATCGCGCACGCCGGTGCCGTCGGGCGTCGGGTAGTCGCCGCCGAACACGTTGAGGTGCGGGTGGCGCCCCACCGCCACCTGCGCGATATACGGCATCAGGTTGTTGGGAATGCCGCGCGGGTCCTCGCCGATCAGCCCCGATTCGTGCGCGCCCACCGGGTTGAAATAACGCAGCAGCGCAACATTCCAGCCGCCATCCGCGCGCGCGATATCGCGCAGCATCTCCTCGATGAAGAGCTTGGACCGGCCATAGGGATTTGTGGCCGACAGCGGAAAGTCCTCGGTGATCGGCACCGTCGCCGGGTCGCCGTACACCGTGGCCGACGACGAGAACACCACAGCCTTCACCCCCGCCGCCGCCATTTCCTCGAACAGCGCGATGCTGCCGGCGATGTTGTTGTCGTAATACAAGAGCGGCTTTTCCACCGACTCGCCCACCGCCTTCAGGCCGGCGAAATGCACCACCGCATCGATCGCATGCCGGGCGAACAATGCGCGCAGCGCAGCGCGATCGCGGATGTCGCCCTGCACGAATTCAACTGGCCGGCCCGCAATCCGCGCCACCCGCTCCAGCGACTTCACGCTGCTGTTCGACAGATTGTCGAACACCACCACATCGTGCCCCGCCGCCAGGCATTCCACCGCCGTGTGCGACCCGATATAGCCGGCACCGCCGGTCAACAGAACCTTCAATTCGACTCCTCCTCGTTATTCGCCGGCTGCAATCCCGATCAGCCCCGGCGCCCGTTCTCTCCCGCGTGGGCTGCGCACCTTCGCACCACCGTAGGGTGGGCGGAGCCCACGCAGAACGCCGAATGAATACGCGCCATCCTTTGGCAGGCCCGCGAACGGTGGGCAGCGCCAATCCTACAACTTTGAACGTTGCATCCACCAGCGCGTGGGCCGCACCCGCAAGGGGTAGGCCGTGGT
Organism: Thermoplasmatota archaeon; assembly: GCA_023475455.1. Next base: position 14,102 of record JAMCVR010000260.1, read on the forward strand.
TGTAAGCCGCTAAAGCGGCAACAACCACGCTCCGCCCACCCTGCAAACTTGTAACCTGAATCCTGCAACTCACTTTCCAAGCAACTGCCGCGCCGCCCCCACGATGAACAGCGTATTCGTCACCAGATACCGCTTCCACAAGCGCCCCGGCTCGCTCAGCAGGCGATGCAGCCATTCCAGTCCGTTGTCGCGCATCCACGCCGGCGCGCGCCGCACCGTTCCGGCGTGGAAATCGAACGCCGCCCCCACGCCGATCATGACGGCATCGATCCGCCCGCGATGCTCCGCCATCCAGCGCTCCTGCCTGGGGCAGCCCAGGCCGACGAACACGATGCCGACGCCGCTGGTATTGATCCGGTCCACCGCCGCCGCATCTTCCACCGGGGTCAGCGCCCGGAACGGCGGCGACTCCGTCGTGATGCGCAAGGTCGGAAACGCTTCCTGCAAGCGCCGCTCCAGCAGCGCCAGCGTCGCCCCGGTGCTGCCGTAGCAATACACCGGCAGATATTCGGCCGCCGCGCGCTCGCACAGCGCCCACATCAGATCCGGCCCGCTGATGCGCGGCTGCCCGGCAAACCCCTGCCGCCGCAGCATCCACGCCACCGGCGCGCCGTCCGGCGTCGCCATGTCCGACCCGTTGATGATGTCGCGATACGCCGCATCGCGCGACGCGCTCACCACCACATGCACATTGCAGATCGTCACATAGCGGCTTTCGCGCGCATGCGCCCAGCCGAGCAGGCGTGCCATCGCGGCGTCCCACGACAACGCGTCGATCTGCGCGCCCAGCACCTTGCCCGTAGTACGGCGATCCAAAGTTCGTTCCCTTCCAGCGTTCATTCGCCGCGCCACCCTCACCTCACCGTAGGGTGGGCAGAGCCCACCGTTACGCCCGCCGAACCGCGTGGGCTGCGCCCACCCTACCCCTTGAATCTTGCATACTCCTACTCAGCCAGCACCCCATCATAAATTTCCATCAGCCGCCGGTAATTCACCTCGGCCGAGAACTCGGCTTCGTATTGCGCGCGGGCGGTGCGCCCCATCTCCGCCATCCGTTCCGGGTGCGCCAGCGCCCACGCCATCTTGTCGGCCAGGTCTTGCGGACTGCCCGGCTCGACCAGCAGCCCGGTTTCGCCGTCGCGCACGATGTCCGCCAGCGCGCCGATGCGGGTGGCGATCACCGGCAAGCCGCAGGCAAACGCCTCCACGATGGTGCGCGGAAAATTCTCGTACCAGATGCTCGGCACCACCAGCGCCATCGCGCGGCTCATCTCCTGGCGCACGGTTTCGCCCGGTTGGCTGCCCAAGCGGGTCACCCCAGCCACCCCGTCCAGCAACCCTGCTTCCGGGCCGTCGCCCGCCACCCGCAACTTCGCATCGGGCAACAACGTCATGGCTTGGGCCAGCGTGGCCACGCCCTTCTCCATCGACAAGCGCCCAACAAACAACAAGCCCGCACGCGCCACCGGTTCGGGCATATCGAAATCCACGAAATTCGGTTTCACCACCACACGCTCCGCAGGCAGGCCGCCCTCGATGAACTTGTCCCGGCAAAACCCGTTCAGCGCGACATAACGCGCCACCTTGTTGCGATACGTCCCCAGCCCGCGGTGCAGCGCCAGCATCCCCGCCAGCGCCGCCGACGCCGCGCGCGACCCCCGGTAGCACGCCCGCGCCACCCCGCGCCACGGCACCTGCCCCATGCAGTCCTCGCACACCTTGCCATCACGCAGGAACAGCGCGTTCAGGCACATCAAACGAAAATTGTGCAACGTCTGCACCACCGGCACGCCGGCGCGTTCGGCTGCCCAGTAAAGCGACGGCGAAATCAGCGGAAAGGTGTTGTGAGCGTGGATCACATCGGGTTGAAAACTGCGAATCCGCTCACCCAGTTCTTGCTGCGTGCGATCAGACCACAGGGTGTTGCGCGCCAGGGCAAGCGACGACATGCCCGCCACGTCATCGTTGCTGCGGAACCAGGTTTCCACAGCATGACCATGCGACCGAAGGAGTTCGATCTCGGATTCGACCACCGCATCTTCCCCGCCACGGCGTTGATAGGCGTTGTGAACGACCAGCACCCGGCAAGCCATCAGCAAGCCCGCCTTTCGTAGCACGGGGCTTCCAGACAGCCCGTTACCCCATCGGCAAACCGACGCGCCATGTTTTCCACCGTGTATTCCTGTGCACTGGCGGCACATCCGTCTCGCAGAATATCCAACGCCTGCGGATCGCGCAGCAGACGCACACTGGCTTCGACATACGCACCCAGATCGTCCGTCGTTATCACCCCGTTGACGTCATTCTCGAGATAGGCGATTTCAGGGCTGTGAATCCCACAGTCCGTGGTCAGCATAGGGATGCCGCACGCAAACGCATCCAGAATGCCTAGCCCAACCAGCCCCGGATTCAGCATCACGTGCGCTACCGACATATAGGCCACCTTCTCGCGCCCGAAGCGTGCGCCCACCCAGCGCGTCCATGGGTTCGCAGCACACCAGGCCTGCACCTTGTCGCGCTCCGGCCCCTCGCCCACGATCAGCATATGGAAATCGGGCACTTCGCGGCGGATTGCCTCCGCAGCCGTAAACAGAAAATCCAGCCGCTTGCCGGCATAGAGCGAGCCCACGAACACACCCACCGGCCCCGCGCCAAATCCAAGCGACTCGCGCAAGGCATGCGTTTCTTCCGGCATGACCGATTGCCGCTGCTGTTGCATTTCAGACGTGTCCACCGCGTTGTTCAACACCGTAATGCGGTGATCGGGAAACCCCGCCGCCGCCGCCAGACCCGCACTCATTTGCGTGTAGGCAAACCACCAGTCCACCCGGTTGGTCGTCCAGCGTTTGAATCGTTCCTTGAGTCCGTCTGGATTATTGGTTTGAAGATTTGCGCCATGCCCCCAGAAAGCCAATTTGAACCGGCGCGGCGCAAGCATCAACAAATGGTTCTGCAAAAGCTTGTTTTCCTGAGTGACGATCAGCAGATCAACGCCGTCGAGATGACGCCGCAGCGGCTGCCAGCACAGCCGCCCCCCCGCCAGATAATGCGTCGGGATCGTCCTGGCCCAGGGCAATTCGCCAGTGTCATGCTTTTTTTCTTCGGCAGGCGTGCCCTGGCCCACCAGCAGATTCAGATGAATGTTCCGCTCGGCAAGCGCGCCGCGCAAAGCCACGAAGAGCGGGACGCGATAGTGGGTGAGTCTGCGCTGGACGATGCTGACACGGTAACGCATCAGGCGGGGCTGAAAAATATCCATTTTTCGCAGCTCACCTGGATCACCGGGTACGACTGGCGCCGCCCATCAACCCGGCATACAGGTCATTCCATTTAAACACAAAGGCAGACTGCGAATACTGCTGTACCGCAGTCTGCGCAGCACGAGACATCACAGGCAAACGCTCGATATGTGCAATCGCATCTGCCAACGCCGTGCGCACTCCGGCCTCATCCCGTGTCACGACCCAACCGTTCACTCCGTGCTCAACAAATTCTTCTGCACCGTAGAGCCCTTCGCTGACGATGGGGGGCAAACCAGCTGCAGCGGCCTGGAGTATCGCCAATGAAAATATCTCGTAGGCAGACGGGAACGCCAACACATCAGAAGCCCAGAGATAGGGGCGAACATCCTTTTGCAAACCGACGAATCTGAGCTTGTCCAGAACTCCAAGGCTCTCGGCCTGGCGGCGGTATTGCTCAATCTCGCCATCTCCTCCACCCACCACCAGCAGGCGAGCACGATCAAGCTGTTCTGCGGCCAATCCAGCCAAAGCCGGCAGAATCAGCCCCAGCCCCTTGCGCGCAAAGTCCCCCAAGGCAACAAATACGAACACCACATCACCGCTGCCGTAACCCAGTTCGGCACGCATCCCTGCTCTATCGAAATCGGCTGGGCGGGCAAAACGTTCGAGATCGACAGGATTGGAGATGACCACAATCTTGTCGGCAACCTCCGGATACTCCCGCGTCAATTCACGCTGCAAGCCGAGAGAAGGCACCACGATCTTGCGAACACGGCGAAACGCGAGGCGCTCCATGATTGCGTTGTACCCATGGTTGATATGGCGCAGGACACGGCGCAAACCGGTCACCGTTGACTGCCGCCATTGTCCCTTGAGGTAGGCGCCATGGCAGAAATGCGCATACGCCACATCACCCCAGAGGAATTGACCCTGGGTAGTCTGGATGATGGCCGGCCTGGAATTCGACGACCGCCACACCAGATAGCGCAACGGGGCCAATACCTGGAACAGCCAATACCGTATAAAGATCGGACGCTGCGGCAGCGGCACACGCACCCAGCTTTTACCTTCAGCGTCTGCTCCATCAAAGTGGTCGGAAAAAATGGTGACGGGATATTGGCTCCGCAGCCCCTCGACCTCGGCTAGCACGCAGCTGCCCGCCGGGCTGTTGCTCGCCACGCTTAGATCAAACACCACGATCCCGGATGCCATATCTGCCGACTCAAGTTTACGCATGGGTGTATTTACAGTTTGGTTAATCACCGGGATTAGGCACAATCGTTTCGCAGATGTATCAAACATCAAGGTGCTTAATCACCGGCTGTCCGGACAAAACAACATGC
>JAMCVR010000163.1 GCA_023475455.1 Thermoplasmatota archaeon
CGGCAGGCGCGCTGGATTCTCAGGGCGATCTCGCCGCGGTTGGCGATGAGGATTTTTTCGAACATGGTTTGGCTAGGGGCTAGGGGCCAGGGGCTAGGGGCTAGGGAAAGTGCCGCGCGAAGCGCGACCTCCCCTAATTCCTAAATCCTGGCCCCTAACTCCTACAGCTCCTCAGGCAATCACAAACAGCGGCTCGCCGTATTCCACCGGCTGGCCGTTTTCGACCAGGATGGCCTTGATGACGCCGCCCTGGTCCGCTTCGATTTCGTTCAGGAGCTTCATCGCTTCGATGATGCACAGCGTGTCGCCGGCGTTCACGCTCTGGCCGACTTCGGCAAAGTTCTTGGAGCCGGGGGCGGGCGCTTCTTCCAGCACTTTCTGGTGGCGGCGCTGCATCGAGCAGTCGCGCTCGCCCAGGTGCACGGCGTTGCCGTGCTCGTCGGCGAGAATCTGGATCTCGATGTGGCGCGGGGTCTGCAGGAATTTTTCCATGTAGACCATGGGGTTGCCGAAGGCGGCGCCGGCTTCGGTGCGGGTCATGGTCACCGCGTTCAGCAGCGCGGCCTCGGTGTGCACCACGCGCATGCCGCGCCCGCCGCCGCCACCGGCGGCCTTGATGATGACCGGGTAGCCGATCGCGCGCCCGATCTTGAGGATTTCCTCGGGGTCGTCGGGCAGGGCGCCGTCGGAGCCGGGCACGCACGGCACCTTGGCTTCGATCATCGCCTGCTTGGCCGCCACCTTGTCGCCCATCAGGCGGATGTTGTCGGGGCGTGGGCCGATGAAGGTGAAGCCGGAGGATTCCACGCGCTCGGCGAAGTCGGCGTTTTCCGACAGGAAGCCGTAGCCGGGATGGATCGCTTCGGCGTCGGTGACCTCGGCGGCGGCGATGATCGACGGCACGTGCAGATAACTCTGCGCCGACGGCGCCGGCCCGATGCACACCGATTCGTCGGCCAGCTTCACGTACTTGGCGTCGCGGTCGGCTTCGGAATAGACGGCGACGGTCTTGATGCCCATTTCGCGGCAGGCGCGCTGGATTCTCAGGGCGATCTCGCCGCGGTTGGCGATGAGGATTTTTTCGAACATGGTTTGGCTAGGGGCTAGGGGCCAGGGGCTAGGGGCTAGGGAAAGTGCCGCGCGAAGCGCGATCAGCTTGCCGATCATCGAGTCGTAGTGCGGCGGCACGTAATAGCCGTGGTAGACGTGCGAGTCGACGCGGATGCCGGGACCGCCGGGCGCATGGTAATTGGTGAGCTTGCCGGGGCTGGGGACGAAGGTCGTCGGGTGCTCGGCGTTGATGCGGCACTCGATGGCGTGGCCGCGGAACTGGATGTCCTTTTGCTTCCACGGCAGTTTTTCGCCGGCGGCGACGCGGATCTGCGTCTGCACGATGTCGATGCCGGTGATGAGTTCGGTCACCGGGTGTTCGACCTGCACCCGGGTGTTCATCTCGATGAAGTAGAACTCGCCGTTTTCGTACAGGAACTCGAAAGTGCCGGCGCCGCGATAGCCGATCTTGCGGCAGGCCTCGGCGCAGCGTTCGCCGATCTTGTCGCGCAGCTTGGGATCGAGGCCGGGGGCGGGCGCTTCTTCCAGCACTTTCTGGTGGCGGCGCTGCATCGAGCAGTCGCGCTCGCCCAGGTGCACGGCGTTGCCGTGCTCGTCGGCGAGAATCTGGATCTCGATGTGGCGCGGGGTCTGCAGGAATTTTTCCATGTAGACCATGGGGTTGCCGAAGGCGGCGCCGGCTTCGGTGCGGGTCATGGTCACCGCGTTCAGCAGCGCGGCCTCGGTGTGCACCACGCGCATGCCGCGCCCGCCGCCGCCACCGGCGGCCTTGATGATGACCGGGTAGCCGATCGCGCGCCCGATCTTGAGGATTTCCTCGGGGTCGTCGGGCAGGGCGCCGTCGGAGCCGGGCACGCACGGCACCTTGGCTTCGATCATCGCCTGCTTGGCCGCCACCTTGTCGCCCATCAGGCGGATGTTGTCGGGGCGTGGGCCGATGAAGGTGAAGCCGGAGGATTCCACGCGCTCGGCGAAGTCGGCGTTTTCCGACAGGAAGCCGTAGCCGGGATGGATCGCTTCGGCGTCGGTGACCTCGGCGGCGGCGATGATCGACGGCACGTGCAGATAACTCTGCGCCGACGGCGCCGGCCCGATGCACACCGATTCGTCGGCCAGCTTCACGTACTTGGCGTCGCGGTCGGCTTCGGAATAGACGGCGACGGTCTTGATGCCCATTTCGCGGCAGGCGCGCTGGATTCTCAGGGCGATCTCGCCGCGGTTGGCGATGAGGATTTTTTCGAACATGGTTTGGCTAGGGGCTAGGGGCCAGGGGCTAGGGGCTAGGGAAAGTGCCGCGCGAAGCGCGACCTCCCCTAATTCCTAAATCCTGGCCCCTAACTCCTACAGCTCCTCAGGCAATCACAAACAGCGGCTCGCCGTATTCCACCGGCTGGCCGTTTTCGACCAGGATGGCCTTGATGACGCCGCCCTGGTCCGCTTCGATTTCGTTCAGGAGCTTCATCGCTTCGATGATGCACAGCGTGTCGCCGGCGTTCACGCTCTGGCCGACTTCGGCAAAGTTCTTGGAGCCGGGGGCGGGCGCGCGGTAGAAGGTGCCGACCATGGGCGAACGCACGACGTGGCCTTCGGGCACGGCGTCTTCGGCCGGGGCGCTCGCCACCGTTGCCGCCGGCGCGGGCGCGTGCATCATCTGGGGCGCATGCGCCATCATCATCGGCGCGCCGGCGATGCTTTTGGCGATGCGGACTTTTTCCTCGCCTTCGGTGATTTCAAGCTCGGCGATGCCGGAGGCTTCGACCAGGTCAATGAGCTTTTTCAATTTTCTGAGATCCATGGGAGGTCCTGTTTTGGAGGTGGCGCAAGGCGAATTCCAGCGCCAGTTCGTAGCCGTGCGCGCCCAGGCCGGACACCACGCCGACGGCGAGGTCGGAAAAATACGAGTGGCGGCGGAAGGATTCGCGCGCGTGGATGTTGGAAAGGTGAACTTCGACAAATGGAATGGCGGAGCCTGCCAGCGCGTCGCGCAAGGCGACGCTGGTGTGGGTGTAGCCCGCCGGGTTGATGACGATGAAATCGACGTGATCGCGCGCAGCCTGGTGGATGCGGTCGATCAGGGCGCCTTCGTGGTTGTTCTGGAAGGTCTCGACCCGGGCGCCGGCGGTTTCCCCGCGGCCGACCAGCGCGCGGTTGATGTCGTCGAGCGTGGCGAGGCCGTAGTGCTTGGGTTCGCGGCTGCCCAGCAAATTGAGGTTGGGGCCGTGCACGACCAGCACGTGGGGGTGCGGACCGGGGACCGATTTGGCCGCTGCGCGGCTGGTTCGCTTAGTCGTCATGGCGGCGAGTTTGCCGTAAATGAGGGTAAATTGTCCAGATATTGACGCTAAATCGCAACTATGAGCTAATTTCGCGCAATGCGGTTTCAAGCGTGGCGCGCGGCAATCGGCCCAGGTGGCTCAGCACGATGTTGCCGTCGCGATCGAGCACGATCGTGTAGGGCAGAGCCCCGCTCGGATTGCCGAGTTGACGAGCCAGGCCGTGGGCGGCGCCCTCGCCGATCAGGATCGGGTAGCCGACCGGCATCTGCTGCAGAAACCTTGCCACGCTGGCCGGGTTGTCGATGGCGATGCCGACAAATTCGACCCCGTTGGGCCGATATTGCGTGCGCAGGGCGGCAAAATCCGGCATTTCCTCGCGGCAGGGCGCGCACCAGCTGGCCCAGAAATTCAGCACCACCACCTGGCCTCGCCAT
>JAMCVR010000014.1 GCA_023475455.1 Thermoplasmatota archaeon
TGATGCCCGGCGACAACGTCAGCATCAAGGTGTCCCTGATTGCCCCGATCGCCATGGACGAAGGTCTGCGCTTCGCCATCCGCGAAGGCGGCCGCACCGTCGGTGCCGGCGTCGTGGCCAAGATCGAGGAGTGAGGCGGCGGTTTGAAGGCGGGGCCGGGTTCGGTGCGGCAGCGTGCGCGCTGAGCGCCGGCCTTTGAGAATACAGGCCAATAGCTCAATTGGTAGAGCGTCGGTCTCCAAAACCGAAGGTTGGGGGTTCGAGACCCTCTTGGCCTGCCACAGGATAAGCCGCAAGGCACACAGCATTCATGGCTGACAAACTCAAGCTGCTGGTAGCGGTATTGCTGGTCATCGCAGGGGTGGCCGGCTTTTATTTTTTTTCGGATGCGCCCACCGTGGTGCGGGTGCTGTCGGTGATCGCGGGCGTGATTCTGGCTGGCGTCGTTGCCGGCATGTCGGGTCCGGGAAAGCGGTTTTTCCGCTTTGCAATCGATGCGCGTGACGAGGCCAGGAAGGTTGTCTGGCCGACCCGCAAGGAAACCCTCCAGATGACCGGTGTGGTCATGGCCTTCGTGGTCGTGATGGCGCTCTTTCTGTGGGCGGTCGACGGCATTTTGATGTGGCTGGTCAAGCTGGCCATGGGACAGGGGAGTTGAGTATGCGGTGGTACGTGGTTCATGCCTACTCCGGCTTCGAGAAGAGCGTCGCGCGCAATCTGGCTGAGCGCATCGAGCGTGCGGGCATGAAGGATCGTTTCGGCGAAATCCTGGTGCCGGTGGAAGAAGTGGTGGAGATGAAGGGCGGCCAGAAAAAGACCGCCGAGCGCAAGTTCTTCCCCGGTTATGTCCTGGTGCAGATGGAAATGGATGACGACACCTGGCACCTGGTGAAGAGCACGCCCAAGGTCACCGGATTCGTCGGCGGCACGGCGACCAAGCCCGCGCCGATTTCCGAGAAGGAAGTTCAGTCCATCCTCGACCAGATGCGCGAGGGCGTGGAAAAACCCAAGCCCAAGGTGCTGTTCGAGGTGGGCGAAACGGTGCGGGTGATCGATGGCCCGTTCACCGACTTCAACGGCAATGTGGAAGAAGTGAATTACGACAAGAGCAAGTTGCGCGTGTCGGTGATGATTTTCGGCCGGGCGACGCCCGTCGAACTGGGGTTCGGTCAGGTCGAAAAAAGCTGAGGCCGGTTTCGGCGGTCAGCATCCGGTTTGACCGGAGAGGAGCGCGAGTAGGGCAACCCAAAGCGCGTTGGTACTCACTTATCAGGAGCCATCATGGCAAAGAAGATTGTCGGCTATGTCAAGCTGCAAGTGCCGGCGGGTAAAGCGAACCCGTCGCCCCCCATCGGTCCCGCGCTCGGTCAGCGCGGCCTGAACATCATGGAATTCTGCAAGGCGTTCAACGCCAAGACCCAGGGCATGGAGCCCGGTCTGCCGATTCCGGTGGTGATCACCGCGTTCGCGGACAAGAGCTTCACCTTCATCATGAAGACGCCGCCCGCGACGGTGCTGATCAAGAAGGCGATCAAGCTCGACAAGGGCAGCGCGAAACCGCACATGGACAAGGTCGGCACCATCACCCGCACCCAGCTGGAAGAAATCGCCAAGACCAAGGAACCCGACCTGACCGCGGCCGACATGGACGCGGCGGTGCGCACCATCGCCGGTACGGCCCGTTCCATGGGCATCATCGTGGAGGGAGTCTGACATGGCTAACGTATCCAAGCGCCTGCGCGCGCTGAAAGAAAAAATCGACCGCACCCGCAACTATCCGGTGACGGACGCCCTGCAGCTGGTCAAGGAAACCGCGACCGCCAAGTTCGACGAGTCGGTCGATGTGGCGGTGAATCTCGGCGTCGATGCCCGCAAATCCGACCAGATGGTGCGGGGTGCCGTGGTGCTGCCGAAGGGGATCGGCAAGACCGTGCGCGTGGCGGTGTTCGCCCAGGGCGACAACGCCCAGAAGGCGCGCGACGCCGGCGCCGACATCGTCGGCTTCGACGACCTGGCCGCCGAGATCAAGGCCGGCAAGATGGATTTCGACGTGGTGATCGCCACCCCCGACGCCATGCGCGTCGTCGGTCAGCTCGGCCAGATCCTCGGCCCGCGCGGCCTGATGCCGAACCCCAAGGTGGGAACGGTGTCGCCCGACGTGGTCGGCGCGGTGAAAAACGCCAAGGCCGGCCAGGTGCAGTACCGCACCGACAAGGGCGGCATCGTGCACTGCACCATCGGCCGCGCCTCGTTCAGCGTGGAAGACCTGAAAGAGAACCTGGCTGCGCTGCTGGACGCGCTGCAGCGCGCCAAGCCGGCCAGTTCCAAGGGCATCTATTTCAAGCGTCTGTCGGTGTCCAGCACCATGGGCGTGGGCGTGCGCGTGGACCAGTCCAGCGTCGGCGCATAAATTTTTAACGATGGGCATCTCTGGAAAGAGATGTCCAAGCGAGCTTTGGGCCGTCAGCCGAAGCATTGGTTGACGGGTTGTCAAAGACCGTAGGCATCCGCAAGGATTTAATCGCCGGTGGATGGCAGATGGGTGATGAAGTTCTGTCCTCTGTTTGCCGGACTCGGACCCTACGCAGATGGCGTTCCCCAGCAGGATTTTCCTGTCAAGGTCGCCAGCCGAAGCGGGCAACGCTTCGTAACTGAGAAGGAGGTAAGACCTTGAGTCTGAATCTTGAAGAGAAGAAGGCCGTCGTTGCCGAGGTTGCTGCGCAGGTTGCGGCCGCCCAGACGGTTGTCGTTGCCGAGTATCGCGGCATCACGGTGGAAAACATGACCCAGTTGCGCGCCCAGGCGCGCAAGGAAGGCGTCTATCTGCGCGTGTTGAAAAACACGCTGGTGCGCCGCGCGATCGCGGATACGCCGTTTGCGGGCATTGCCGACCAGCTGGTCGGTCCGCTTGCCTATGGCATTTCCAGGGATCCCGTGGCCGCCGCCAAGGTGATGCACGAGTTTGCCGCGCAGGTTGCGGCCGCCCAGACGGTTGTCGTTGCCGAGTATCGCGGCATCACGGTGGAAAACATGACCCAGTTGCGCGCCCAGGCGCGCAAGGAAGGCGTCTATCTGCGCGTGTTGAAAAACACGCTGGTGCGCCGCGCGATCGCGGATACGCCGTTTGCGGGCATTGCCGACCAGCTGGTCGGTCCGCTTGCCTATGGCATTTCCAGGGATCCCGTGGCCGCCGCCAAGGTGATGCACGAGTTTGCCAAGACCAACGACAAGTTCGTAGTCAAGGCCGGTGCCATGCCCAACTTCATCATGTCCGCCAAGGACGTGGGGAATCTGGCCGGCATGCCCAGCCGCGAAGAACTGTTGTCCAAGCTCTTGGGCACCATGCAGGCCCCGGTTGCGCAATTCGTCCGCACGCTCAACGAAGTGCCGGCCAGGTTCGTTCGCGGGTTGGCCGCGGTGCGCGACAAGCAGGCCGCCTGAACGGCCTCACGACATCCGAATCGACGATATTGTTTTTTTAATCTGAAGCACAATTGACAGGAGTAATACAAAATGGCTGTTGCAAAAGCTGACATTCTGGACGCCATCGCCAACATGACCGTGCTTGAGCTGTCCGGGCTCATCAAGGAAATGGAAGAGAAATTCGGCGTTTCCGCCGCCGCCGCCGCGGTTGCCGTGGCTGCCCCCGCTGCCGGCGGCGCTGCCCCCGCTGCCGAAGAGCAGACCGAGTTCACCGTGATGCTGAATTCCGCTGGCGAAAAGAAGGTGGAAGTCATCAAAGTGGTGCGTGCAGCAACCGGTCTGGGCCTGAAGGAAGCCAAGGACCTGGTCGACGGCGCTCCCAAGGCCGTGAAAGAAGGCGTGTCCAAGGCCGATGCCGACGCGCTGAAGAAGCAGCTGGAAGAAGCTGGCGCCTCCGTCGAAGTCAAATAAGTCAACGGACCCCAGGGCGGTGCGTGAAAGCGCGCCGCCGCTTCCGGAGACGCATTTATTTCGCCACATATCCATTTCTGTGGTGTGCTGCGGGGAAGCCCGCGGCAGACGCAAGCAGCAAATACCCGGAACCCGGAATCGGCTTCCGGGTCATTTGCTTTTTGCGTGTGCCTTACAAAGCGCCGGCGCGTAGCCCGCGTGCCCGCTCGCCCCTGATCGTCAAGGAGACTCCATGGCTTACACCTTTACCGAGAAAAAACGTCTGCGCAAGAGCTTTGCCAGCCGCACCAACACCCTTCCGGTGCCGTTTCTTCTGGCGACCCAGCTTGAGTCCTATCGCGCCTTCCTGCAGGAAGGTCGTTCGGTGGACGAGCGACTGAACGAAGGCCTGCAGGCCGCGTTCACCTCGATTTTTCCGATCGAGAGCCACTCCAAGAACGCGCGGCTGGAATACGTCAGCTACCTGCTGGGCGAACCGGTATTCGACATCAAGGAATGCCAGCAGCGCGGCCTGACCTATTGCGCGCCGCTGCGCGCCAAGGTGCGCCTGGTCATCATGGACAAGGAAGCATCCAAGCCGACGATCAAGGAAGTCAAGGAGCAGGAAGTCTACATGGGCGAAATTCCGCTGATGACGCCGACCGGCTCGTTCGTCATCAACGGCACCGAGCGCGTGATCGTGTCGCAGTTGCACCGCTCGCCCGGCGTGTTCTTCGAGCACGACCGCGCCGGCGCGTAGCCCGCGTGCCCGCTCGCCCCTGATCGTCAAGGAGACTCCATGGCTTACACCTTTACCGAGAAAAAACGTCTGCGCAAGAGCTTTGCCAGCCGCACCAACACCCTTCCGGTGCCGTTTCTTCTGGCGACCCAGCTTGAGTCCTATCGCGCCTTCCTGCAGGAAGGTCGTTCGGTGGACGAGCGACTGAACGAAGGCCTGCAGGCCGCGTTCACCTCGATTTTTCCGATCGAGAGCCACTCCAAGAACGCGCGGCTGGAATACGTCAGCTACCTGCTGGGCGAACCGGTATTCGACATCAAGGAATGCCAGCAGCGCGGCCTGACCTATTGCGCGCCGCTGCGCGCCAAGGTGCGCCTGGTCATCATGGACAAGGAAGCATCCAAGCCGACGATCAAGGAAGTCAAGGAGCAGGAAGTCTACATGGGCGAAATTCCGCTGATGACGCCGACCGGCTCGTTCGTCATCAACGGCACCGAGCGCGTGATCGTGTCGCAGTTGCACCGCTCGCCCGGCGTGTTCTTCGAGCACGACCGCGGCAAAACCCACAGTTCGGGCAAGCTGCTGTTCTCGGCCCGCGTGATTCCCTATCGCGGTTCGTGGCTGGACTTCGAGTTCGACGCCAAGGACATCCTGTTCTTCCGCGTCGACCGCCGCCGCAAGATGCCGGTCACCATCCTGCTGAAGGCGCTGGGCTATACCCCGGCCGGCATCCTGGACGACTTCTTCAGCAAGGACACCTTCTACATCAATACCCAGGGGGTGCAGTTCGAACTGGTGCCCGAGCGCCTGCGCGGCGAACTGGCCCGCTTCGACATCTGCGGCAAGGACGGCCACGTCATCGTTCCCAAGGACAAGCGCATCACCGCCAAGCACATCCGCGAGCTGGATGCCGCCGGCGTCAAGAAATGGGCGGTGCCGGCCGAGTTCGTGGTGGGCCGCGTGCTGTCGCACGACGTGGTTGACAAGAACACAGGCGAACTGGTGGCGCGCGCCAACGACGAGATCACCGAAGAGCTGCTGACCAAGCTGGCAGCGGCCGGGGTGGACAAGTTCAACACGCTTTACACCAACGACCTCGACCACGGCGCCTTCATTTCGCAGACGCTGCGCACCGACGACACCACCGACGAATACGCCGCCAAGGTGGCGATCTACCGCATGATGCGCCCGGGCGAGCCGCCCACCGAAGATGCGGTGAACGCGCTGTTCGTCAACCTGTTCTTCAGCGAAGACCGCTACGACCTGTCGGCCGTGGGCCGCATGAAGTTCAACCGCCGCATCGGCCGCGACGAACTGACCGGTACCGGTACGCTGTCGACCGAAGACATCGTTGCCGTGATCAAGATCCTGGTCGAGCTGCGCAACGGCCGCGGCGAGATCGACGACATCGACCACCTCGGCAACCGCCGCGTGCGTTCGGTCGGCGAACTGGCGGAGAACCAGTTCCGTGCCGGCCTGGTGCGGGTCGAGCGCGCGGTGCGCGAGCGCCTCTCGCAGGCCGAGTCCGACAACCTGATGCCGCACGACCTGATCAACGCCAAGCCGGTGTCGGCTGCGATCAAGGAATTCTTCGGCTCCAGCCAATTGTCACAGTTCATGGACCAGACCAACCCGCTGTCCGAGATCACCCACAAGCGCCGCGTCTCCGCGCTGGGCCCGGGCGGCCTGACCCGCGAGCGCGCCGGCTTCGAGGTGCGCGACGTGCACCCGACCCATTATGGCCGGGTGTGCCCGATCGAAACGCCGGAAGGTCCGAACATCGGCCTGATCAACTCGCTGGCCCTGTTCGCCCGCACCAACTGGTATGGCTTCATCGAAACGCCGTACCGGAAAGTGGTCAACAACAAGGTGACCGACGAGATCGAATACCTGTCGGCGATCGAAGAAAGCAAGTACGTGATCGCGCAGGCCAACGCCGAGCTCGACGCCAAGGGCAAGTTCAAGGACGACCTGGTGTCGTGCCGCTACAAGAACGAATTCACGCTGTCGGCGCCGGACCGCATCGAATACATGGACGTGGCGCCGGCGCAGATCGTGTCGGGTCGAGCGCGCGGTGCGCGAGCGCCTCTCGCAGGCCGAGTCCGACAACCTGATGCCGCACGACCTGATCAACGCCAAGCCGGTGTCGGCTGCGATCAAGGAATTCTTCGGCTCCAGCCAATTGTCACAGTTCATGGACCAGACCAACCCGCTGTCCGAGATCACCCACAAGCGCCGCGTCTCCGCGCTGGGCCCGGGCGGCCTGACCCGCGAGCGCGCCGGCTTCGAGGTGCGCGACGTGCACCCGACCCATTATGGCCGGGTGTGCCCGATCGAAACGCCGGAAGGTCCGAACATCGGCCTGATCAACTCGCTGGCCCTGTTCGCCCGCACCAACTGGTATGGCTTCATCGAAACGCCGTACCGGAAAGTGGTCAACAACAAGGTGACCGACGAGATCGAATACCTGTCGGCGATCGAAGAAAGCAAGTACGTGATCGCGCAGGCCAACGCCGAGCTCGACGCCAAGGGCAAGTTCAAGGACGACCTGGTGTCGTGCCGCTACAAGAACGAATTCACGCTGTCGGCGCCGGACCGCATCGAATACATGGACGTGGCGCCGGCGCAGATCGTGTCGGTGGCGGCGTCCCTGATTCCCTTCCTCGAGCATGACGACGCCAACCGCGCGCTGATGGGCTCCAACATGCAGCGCCAGGCGGTGCCGTGTCTGCGTCCCGAGAAGCCCTTCGTCGGCACCGGCATCGAGCGCACCGCCGCGGTGGATTCCGGCACGGTGGTGACCGCGCATCGCGGCGGCATCGTCGATTACATCGATGCCGGCCGGATCGTGATCCGGGTGCACGACGAAGAGGCGCGCGCCGGCGAAGTCGGCGTGGACATCTACTCGCTGATCAAGTACACGCGTTCCAACCAGAACACCAACATCAACCAGCGTCCGCTGGTGGAGGTGGGCGACGTGATCGCCCGCGGCGACGTGATCGCAGACGGCGCATCGACCGACATGGGCGAGCTCGCGCTGGGGCAGAACATGCTGGTCGCCTTCATGCCGTGGAACGGCTACAACTTCGAAGACTCGATCCTGATCAACGAGAAAGTCGTCGCCGAAGACCGCTACACCTCGATCCACATCGAGGAACTGTCGGTGGTGGCGCGCGACACCAAGCTCGGGCCTGAGGAAATCACCCGCGACATTTCCAACCTGGCCGAGCGCCAGCTGGCGCGTCTGGACGAGTCCGGCATCATCGCCATCGGCGCCGAAGTCGAAGCCGGCGACGTGCTGGTCGGCAAGGTCACGCCCAAGGGCGAGACCCAGCTGACGCCGGAAGAAAAGCTGCTGCGCGCGATCTTCGGCGAGAAGGCGTCCGACGTGAAGGACACCAGCCTCAAGGTGCCGTCCGGCATGTCGGGCGTGGTGATCGACGTGCAGGTGTTCACCCGCGAGGGCATCGAAAGAGATAAACGCGCGCAGTCGATCATCGACACCCAGCTGGCCGAATACAAGAAGGACCTGACCGACCGCATGCGCATCGTCGAAGACGACACCTTCGCGCGTCTGGAAAAGCTGCTGCACCTGAAGGTCGCCAACGGCGGCCCGAAGAAGCTCGCCAAGGGCGGCAAGGTCACCCGTGACTATCTGGAATCGGTGAACCGCCACGACTGGTTCGACATCCGCCTGGCCGACGACGAGGCCAGCCGCCAGGTCGAATCGCTGAAGGACAGCCTGACGCAGAAGCGCATCGAGTTCGATGCGATGTTCGAAGAGAAAAAGAAGAAGCTCACCGCCGGCGACGAACTGCCGCCCGGCGTGCAGAAGATGGTCAAGGTCTATCTGGCGGTCAAGCGCCGCCTGCAGCCCGGCGACAAGATGGCCGGCCGTCACGGCAACAAGGGCGTGGTGTCGAAGATCGTTCCGGTCGAGGACATGCCCTTCATGGCCGACGGCCGTCCGGTCGACATCGTGCTGAACCCGCTCGGCGTGCCGTCGCGGATGAACATCGGCCAGATCCTGGAGACCCACCTCGGCTGGGCCGCCAAGGGCCTGGGCGAGCGCATCGGCGAAATGCTGGCGGCGCAGACCAAGTCGATGGTGAAGGACCTGCGCGATTTCCTGAAGCAGATCTACAACCAGTCGGGCAAGACGGAAGACCTCGACAACTTCAGCGACGACGAAGTGATCGAGCTGGCGCGCAACCTGAAAAAGGGCGTGCCGTTCGCCTCGCCGGTGTTCGACGGTGCGACGGAAGAGGAAATCCGCCAGATGCTGACGCTGGCCGGACTGCCGGAAGGCGGCCAGGTCACGCTGTACGACGGCCGCACCGGCGAAGCCTTCGACCGCCCGGTCACGGTGGGCTACAAGCACGTGCTGAAGCTGCACCACCTGGTCGACGACAAGATGCACGCGCGTTCCACCGGGCCGTATTCCCTGGTCACGCAGCAGCCGCTGGGCGGCAAGGCGCAGTTCGGCGGCCAGCGCTTCGGCGAAATGGAAGTGTGGGCGCTGGAGGCCTACGGCGCGTCCTACGTGCTGCAGGAAATGCTGACGGTGAAGTCCGACGACGTGAACGGCCGTACCAA
This sequence comes from Thermoplasmatota archaeon, assembly GCA_023475455.1. The sequence continues at coordinate 9,209 of JAMCVR010000014.1, forward strand.
GGTGTACGAGAACATCGTCAAGGGCGACCACAAGATCGAGGCCGGCATGCCCGAGTCCTTCAACGTGCTGGTGAAGGAAATCCGCTCGCTGGGCATCGACATCGATCTGGAACGTTATTGAATCAGTGAGGAGTGAGGGGTGAGGGGAAAGGAACCTTCCCCGCGCCTCACGCCTAACACCTGACACCTCACGGAGAAAAGACATGAAAGCATTGCTCGATCTGTTCAAACAGGCCACCCACGAGGAAGAGTTCGACGCCATCAAGATCGGCCTGGCGTCGCCGGAGAAAATCCGCTCCTGGTCGTACGGCGAAGTGAAGAAGCCGGAGACCATCAACTACCGCACCTTCAAGCCGGAGCGCGACGGCCTGTTCTGCGCCAAGATTTTCGGTCCGGTGAAGGACTACGAATGCCTGTGCGGCAAGTACAAGCGCCTCAAGCACCGCGGCGTGATCTGCGAAAAGTGCGGCGTCGAAGTCACGCTGTCCAAGGTGCGCCGCGAGCGCATGGGCCACATCGAGCTGGCCTCGCCGGTCGCCCACATCTGGTTCCTGAAGTCGCTGCCGTCGCGTCTGGGCATGGTGCTCGACATGACGCTGCGCGACATCGAGCGCGTGCTGTATTTCGAAGGCTTCGTGGTGGTCGAGCCCGGCATGACGCCGCTCAACCGTGGCCAGTTGCTGACCGAGGAAGACTATCTCGCCAAGCTGGAAGAGTACGGTGACGAATTCAAGGCGCTGATGGGGGCGGAAGCGGTGCGCGAGCTGCTGCGCTCGCTCGATCTGCACACCGAGGTGGAGAGCCTGCATTCGGAAATCAGCAAGACCGGTTCCGACACCAAGCTGAAGAAGCTGTCGAAGCGCCTGAAGATCCTCGAAGGCTTCCAGAAGTCCGGCATCAAGCCCGAATGGATGATCCTCGAAGTGCTGCCGGTGCTGCCGCCCGAACTGCGCCCGCTGGTGCCGCTGGACGGCGGCCGCTTCGCCACCTCCGACCTGAACGACCTGTACCGCCGCGTCATCAACCGCAACAACCGCCTGAAGCGGCTGCTGGAGCTGAAGGCCCCGGAAATCATCGTGCGCAACGAAAAGCGCATGCTGCAGGAAGCGGTCGATTCGCTGCTCGACAACGGCCGTCGCGGCAAGGCGATGACCGGCGCCAACAAGCGCCCGCTGAAGTCGCTGGCCGACATGATCAAGGGCAAGAGCGGCCGTTTCCGCCAGAACCTTTTGGGCAAGCGCGTCGACTACTCCGGCCGTTCGGTCATCGTGGTGGGCCCGACGCTGAAGCTGCACCAGTGCGGCCTGCCGAAGAAGATGGCGCTGGAACTGTTCAAGCCCTTCATCTTCAACCGCCTCGAGGTGCTGGGGCTGGCGACCACGATCAAGGCCGCCAAGAAGATGGTGGAGGACGAAGAGCCGATCGTGTGGGATCTGCTGGAAGAAGTCATCCGCGAGCATCCGGTGATGCTGAACCGCGCGCCGACGCTGCACCGCCTCGGCATCCAGGCCTTTGAGCCGGTGCTGATCGAAGGCAAGGCGATCCAGTTGCATCCGCTGGTCTGCGCGGCGTTCAACGCCGACTTCGACGGCGACCAGATGGCCGTCCACGTGCCGCTGTCGCTGGAAGCGCAGGCCGAAGCACGCACCCTGATGCTGGCCTCGAACAATGTGCTGTCGCCCGCCAACGGCGAGCCGATCATCGTGCCGTCGCAGGATATTGTGCTGGGCCTGTATTACATGACGCGCGAGAAGGTCAACGCCCGTGGCGAAGGCATGCTGTTCGCCGACGTCACCGAGGCGCGCCGCGCCTACGACAACCGCGAGGCCGAGCTGCATGCCCGCGTCACGGTGCGCATCAAGGAAGTGACGCTCGACGCCGACAGGAACCGCATCGAGACCGTCAAGCGGGTCGAGACCACCCTCGGCCGCGCGCTGCTGTCCGAAATCCTGCCGCCGGGGTTGCCGTTCAGCTTCGTCGACAAGGCGCTGAAGAAAAAGGAAATTTCCAGGCTGATCAACGCCAGCTTCCGCCGCTGCGGTTTGCGCGAGACGGTGATTTTCGCCGACAGGCTGATGTACACCGGCTTCACCTTTGCAACGAGAGCAGGCATGTCGATCGCCATCAAGGACATGCTGATCCCGAACGAGAAGGGCCAGATCCTGGGCGCCGCCGAAGCCGAGGTGAAGGAGATCGAATCGCAGTACACCTCGGGTCTGGTGACCCAGGGCGAACGCTACAACAAGGTGGTCGACATCTGGGGTCGCGCCGGTGATGCGGTGGCCAAGGCGATGATGGGCCAGCTGGGCGGCGAGAAGGTCATCGACCGCCACGGCGAGGAAGTTACCCAGGAATCGTTCAACGCGATCTACATGATGGCCGACTCCGGCGCGCGCGGCTCCGCGGCGCAGATTCGCCAGCTGGCCGGCATGCGCGGTCTGATGGCGAAACCGGACGGCTCCATCATCGAGACGCCGATCACGGCGAACTTCCGTGAAGGCCTGAACATGCTGCAGTACTTCATCTCGACCCACGGCGCGCGCAAGGGCCTGGCCGATACCGCGCTGAAAACCGCGAACTCCGGCTACCTGACGCGCCGTCTGGTCGACGTGACGCAGGATCTGGTGGTGGTCGAGGACGATTGCTGATCAACGCCAGCTTCCGCCGCTGCGGTTTGCGCGAGACGGTGATTTTCGCCGACAGGCTGATGTACACCGGCTTCACCTTTGCAACGAGAGCAGGCATGTCGATCGCCATCAAGGACATGCTGATCCCGAACGAGAAGGGCCAGATCCTGGGCGCCGCCGAAGCCGAGGTGAAGGAGATCGAATCGCAGTACACCTCGGGTCTGGTGACCCAGGGCGAACGCTACAACAAGGTGGTCGACATCTGGGGTCGCGCCGGTGATGCGGTGGCCAAGGCGATGATGGGCCAGCTGGGCGGCGAGAAGGTCATCGACCGCCACGGCGAGGAAGTTACCCAGGAATCGTTCAACGCGATCTACATGATGGCCGACTCCGGCGCGCGCGGCTCCGCGGCGCAGATTCGCCAGCTGGCCGGCATGCGCGGTCTGATGGCGAAACCGGACGGCTCCATCATCGAGACGCCGATCACGGCGAACTTCCGTGAAGGCCTGAACATGCTGCAGTACTTCATCTCGACCCACGGCGCGCGCAAGGGCCTGGCCGATACCGCGCTGAAAACCGCGAACTCCGGCTACCTGACGCGCCGTCTGGTCGACGTGACGCAGGATCTGGTGGTGGTCGAGGACGATTGCGGCACCCGAAATGGCCTGGTGGTGAAGGCGCTGGTCGAAGGCGGCGAGGTGGTCGAAGCGCTGCGCGAGCGGATTCTCGGCCGCGTGGCCGCCAGCGACATCATTCATCCCGAAACCCAGGAAACCGTGTTCGAAGCCGGCACCCTGCTGGTGGAAGACGTGGTCGATACCATCGAATCGCTGGGCATCGACGAAGTCAAGGTGCGCACCCCGCTGACCTGCGAAACGCGCTACGGCCTCTGTGGCAAGTGCTACGGCCGCGACCTGGGCCGTGGTTACCTGGTGAACGTGGGCGAAGCGGTCGGCGTGATCGCCGCGCAGTCGATCGGCGAGCCGGGCACCCAGCTCACCATGCGGACCTTCCACATCGGCGGCGCGGCGTCGCGTGCCGCCGCCGCCAGCCAGCTCGAAGCCAAGTCCAACGGCACGGTGCAGTACACCGCCACCATGCGCTACGTGACCAACGCCCGCAAGGAACTGGTGGCGATTTCGCGCAGCGGCGAAATCATCATTGCCGACGACGGCGGCCGCGAGCGCGAGCGCCACAAGGTGCCGTACGGCGCGACCCTGATGGTGACCGACGGCGCCAAGATCAAGGCCGGTGCCGTGCTGGCGACCTGGGATCCGCACACGCGCCCCATCATTACCGAGTACGCTGGCCGCATCCGCTTCGAGAACATCGAAGAGGGCGTCACCGTGGCCAAGCAGCTCGACGACGTCACCGGCCTGTCCACGCTGGTGGTGATCGATCCCAAGCGCAAGGCCAGCGGTGCCGGCAAGGGCCTGCGTCCGCAGGTCAAGCTGCTGGACGAGGCGGGCAACGAGATCAAGATCGCCGGGACCGACACCCTGGTCAACATCACCTTCCAGATCGGCTCCATCATCACCGTGAAGGATGGCCAGGACGTGGCGGTGGGCGATGTGCTGGCGCGTATCCCGCAGGAAACCTCGAAGACCCGCGATATCACTGGCGGTCTGCCGCGCGTGGCCGAGCTGTTCGAGGCGCGTTCGCCGAAGGATGCCGGCGTGCTGGCTGAAGTCACCGGCACCGTTTCCTTCGGCAAGGACACCAAGGGCAAGCAGCGCCTGGTCATCACCGACCTCGACGGGGTGGCGCACGAATACCTGATCACGAAAGAGAAGCACGTGACGGCTCACGACGGCCAGATCGTCCAGAAGGGCGAAATGATCGTCGACGGCCCGGTCGATCCACACGACATCCTGCGTCTGCAGGGGGTCGAAGCGCTGGCGCGCTACATCACCGACGAGGTGCAGGACGTGTACCGTCTGCAGGGCGTGAAGATCAACGACAAGCACATCGAGGTCATCGTGCGCCAGATGCTGCGTCGCGTCACCGTGGTGGATCCGGGCGATACCGGCCTCATCCCCGGCGAACAGATCGAGCGCTCGGAAGTGCTGCAGATCAACGACGAGATGGCGGCCGCAGGCAAAGAGCCCGCCACCTACGATCCGGTCCTGCTGGGCATCACCAAAGCCTCGCTGTCGACCGATTCCTTCATCTCGGCGGCGTCCTTCCAGGAAACCACGCGCGTGCTGACCGAAGCGGCCATCATGGGCAAGAAGGACGAGCTGCGCGGCCTGAAGGAGAACGTGATCGTCGGACGCCTGATCCCGGCGGGCACCGGCCTGGCCTACCACAACACCCGTCGCCGCCAGGCGGCGGGGGAGGACCTGGGCGCTGCGCACCTGATCGAAGGCGGGGAGGCCAGAGCCGACGAGAATCAGGAAGTGGCTTGACAGGGGGAGGGGTCTCCCCTAGAATCACGCGTCTTTTTCCGGCCATACGTGTGCCGGGAAACGCAGGACTGTAGCCCGGGACGGCGCACGCCGTCCCGCTTGTTTTAGAAACGATACGCCCACCTTAATTTTTCGGAATTTTTGACATGCCAACGATTAACCAGCTGATCCGCAAGCCGCGTCAGGCGCCGGTGGAAAAGAGCAAGGTTCCGGCCTTGAAGGCCTGCCCGCAACGCCGCGGCGTGTGCACCCGCGTGTACACCACGACGCCCAAGAAACCGAACTCCGCCTTGCGCAAGGTGTGCAAGGTCAAGCTCACCAGCGGCTTCGAGGTCATCAGCTACATCGGCGGCGAGGGCCACAACCTGCAGGAGCACTCGGTGGTGCTGGTGCGCGGCGGCCGGGTCAAGGATTTGCCGGGTGTGCGCTACCACACCGTGCGCGGCAGCCTGGATACCGCCGGCGTGAAGGATCGCAGGCAGTCGCGTTCGAAGTACGGCGCCAAGCGCCCGAAGAAAGCCTGATTGAACCCGGCGCCCGAAGAAAGCCTAATCGGCCAGCAAGCTTAACTAGATAGAGAGACAGGAAAATGCCCCGTCGTCGCGAAGTCCCCAAACGTGAAATTCTGCCTGATCCGAAATTCGGCAATCAGGAAGTTTCGAAATTCATGAACGTCGTCATGTCCAGCGGCAAGAAGTCGGTCGCCGAGCGCATCGTCTACGGCGCCTTCGAGCAGATCACCAGCAAGTCCGGCAAGGACCCGCTGGAGGTATTCAGCACCGCGCTGAACAATGCCCGTCCGCTGGTCGAGGTGAAGAGCCGTCGCGTCGGCGGTGCCAACTACCAGGTGCCGGTCGAGGTGCGTTCGAGCCGTCGCACCGCGCTGGCGATGCGCTGGCTGAAGGACGCGGCGCGCAAGCGCGGCGAGAAATCCATGGGCGCCCGTCTGGCGGGCGAGTTGCTGGATGCGGCGGAAGGCCGGGGCGGCGCAGTGAAGAAGCGTGAGGAGGTGCACCGCATGGCCGAAGCCAACAAGGCCTTCTCGCATTTCCGCTTCTAAACGCAATTTATTTGGTTAGGTAATTAACGTGGCACGCACGACCCCCATTGAACGCTATCGCAATATCGGCATTTCGGCCCATATTGACGCCGGCAAAACCACCACCACCGAGCGCATCCTGTTCTATACGGGGGTTTCGCACAAGATCGGCGAAGTCCATGATGGCGCGGCCACCATGGACTGGATGGAGCAGGAGCGTGAGCGCGGTATTACCATTACCTCGGCGGCCACCACCTGCTTCTGGAAGGGGATGGACGGCAGGTTCCCCGAGCACCGCATCAACATCATCGATACCCCGGGGCACGTCGACTTCACCATCGAGGTGGAGCGTTCCATGCGGGTGCTGGACGGTGCGTGCATGGTCTACTGTGCGGTGGGCGGCGTGCAGCCGCAGTCCGAGACCGTCTGGCGCCAGGCCAACAAGTACGGCGTGCCGCGTCTGGCCTTCGTCAACAAGATGGACCGCTCCGGCGCCGACTTCTTCAAGGTCTACGATCAGATGCGTTCGCGCCTGAAGGCCAACCCGGTGCCGATCCAGGTGCCGATCGGTGCCGAAGACAACTTCGAAGGCGTGGTCGATCTGGTTCGCATGAAGGCGATTTACTGGGATGACGCCAGCCAGGGCATGAAGTTCGACCTGCGCGACATTCCGGCCAATCTGCTGGACACCTGCAAGAAATGGCGCGAAGCCATGGTCGAGGCGGCCGCGGAGTCGTCCGAGGAGATGATGAACAAATATCTCGAAGAGGGCGACCTCTCCGAGGCCGACACCATTGCCGGCCTGCGCGCGCGCACCATCGCCAGCGAAATCGTGCCGATGATGTGCGGCAGCGCGTTCAAGAACAAGGGCGTGCAGGCCATGCTCGACAAGGTGATCGAGCTGATGCCGGCGCCGACCGACATTCCCCCGGTGAAGGGTGAACTCGAGAATGGCGAGGAGGGCGAGCGCAAGGCTTCCGACGATGAGAAATTCTCGGCGCTGGCGTTCAAGGTGGCAACCGACCCCTACGTCGGTCAGCTGATTTTCTTCCGCGTGTATTCGGGCGTGGTGAATTCCGGCGACACCATTTACAACCCGGTCAAGGGTCGCAAGGAGCGCATCGGCCGCATCCTGCAGATGCACGCCAACCAGCGTGAAGAGATCAAGGAAGTGCGCGCCGGCGACATCGCCGCCGCGGTCGGCCTGAAGGACGTGACCACGGGCGATACGCTGTGTGATCTGGCCAGCCCGATCACCCTCGAGCGCATGGAATTCCCCGAGCCGGTGATTCACGTCGCGGTCGAGCCGAAGACCAAGGCCGACCAGGAAAAAATGGGTATCGCGCTGGGCCGTCTGGCGCAGGAAGACCCGTCCTTCCGCGTGCGCACCGACGAGGAGACCGGTCAGACCATCATTTCGGGCATGGGCGAACTGCACCTCGAGATTCTGGTGGACCGCATGAAGCGCGAATTCGGTGTGGAGGCCAACGTCGGTGCGCCGCAGGTGGCCTATCGCGAAGCGATCCGCAAGTCGGTCGAGCAGGAAGGCAAGTTCGTCAAGCAGTCCGGCGGCAAGGGTCAGTATGGCCACGTTTGGCTCAGGCTGGAGCCGAACGAGGCGGGCAAGGGTTACGAATTCGTCGATGCCATCAAGGGCGGCACGGTGCCGCGCGAATACATTCCGGCGGTCGACAAGGGGCTGCAGGAAGCGCTCAACAACGGCGTGCTCGCCGGCTTCCCGGTGGTCGACGTGAAGGTCACGCTGTTCGACGGTTCCTACCACGAGGTCGACTCGTCGGAGCAGGCGTTCAAGATGGCTGCGATCATGGGCTTCAAGGACGGCATGCGCAAAGCCAGCCCGGTCCTGCTGGAGCCGATGATGGCGGTCGAGGTCGAGACGCCGGAAGACTACATGGGCGATGTCATGGGCGACCTCAACCGTCGTCGCGGCATCATCCAGGGCATGGACGACGTGGGCGGCATCAAGGCGATCAAGGCCGAAGTGCCGCTGGCCGAGATGTTCGGCTATTCCACCGACCTGCGCTCGATGTCGCAGGGTCGTGCGACCTACTCGATGGAGTTCAAGCACTACTCCGAGGCGCCGAAGAACGTTGCTGAAGCAGTGATCGCCAAGAAATAATTTTGATTTTATAGGGTACTTGAAATGGCTAAGGAAAAATTCGAGCGGACCAAGCCGCACGTAAACGTTGGCACCATTGGACACGTTGACCACGGCAAGACCACCTTGACCGCGGCGATCACCACCATTCTGGCGAAGAAGTTTGGCGGTGCGGCGAAGAAATACGACGAGATTGACAGCTCGCCCGAAGAGAAGGCGCGCGGCATCACCATCAACACCGCCCACGTCGAATACGAGACCGCCAAGCGTCACTACGCCCACGTCGACTGCCCCGGCCACGCCGACTACGTCAAGAACATGATCACCGGCGCCGCCCAGATGGACGGCGCCATCCTCGTCGTGTCGGCCGCCGACGGCCCCATGCCGCAGACCCGCGAGCACATCCTCTTGGCCCGTCAGGTCGGGGTGCCCTACATCATCGTCTACATGAACAAGGCCGACATGGTCGACGACGCCGAACTGCTCGAACTCGTCGAAATGGAAATCCGCGAACTCCTGTCCAAGTACGACTTCCCCGGCGACGACACCCCCATCATCATCGGCAGCGCCCTGAAAGCCCTCGAAGGCGACCAGAGCGACATCGGCGAGCCGTCCATCATGAAGCTGGCCGACGCGCTGGACTCCTACATCCCCGAGCCCGAGCGCGCCATCGACCGTCCCTTCCTGATGCCCGTCGAAGACGTCTTCTCCATCTCCGGCCGCGGCACCGTCGTCACTGGCCGGATCGAGCGCGGCGTCATCAAGGTGGGCGAAGAAATCGAAATCGTCGGCATCACCCCCACCCTCAAGACCACCTGCACCGGCGTCGAGATGTTCAGGAAGCTCCTCGACCAGGGTCAGGCGGGCGACAACGTCGGCGTCCTGTTGCGCGGCACCAAGCGCGAAGAAGTCCAGCGCGGCCAGGTGTTGGCCAAGCCCGGCTCCATCAAGCCGCACACCAAGTTCAGCGCCGAGATCTACGTGCTGTCCAAGGACGAAGGCGGGCGTCACACCCCGTTCTTCAACGGCTACCGTCCGCAGTTTTACTTCCGCACCACCGACGTCACCGGCAGCATCGAGTTGCCGGCGGGCACCGAGATGGTGATGCCCGGCGACAACGTCAGCATCAAGGTGTCCCTGATTGCCCCGATCGCCATGGACGAAGGTCTGCGCTTCGCCATCCGCGAAGGCGGCCGCACCGTCGGTGCCGGCGTCGTGGCCAAGATCGA
>JAMCVR010000052.1:0-8476 GCA_023475455.1 Thermoplasmatota archaeon
AGTCCGGTCCTGCATCGAAATGACTGCTTTGACCGGCCCTACCCTGTATTTCGAGTTTGGTGATGGCTCAAGCCGCGCCAGCAGCTCCATCGTGCCCGTTTTGAACTCACGAGCTGACAGAATTTCCGGCTTGATTGGAGAAATGATCTGCGTGGCGGCGAGTGCGGCGGTGTCCTGCAGCGGGCCTACGGTTCCCTGCGTGTCAATTAAGACGCAGTCGTAATAGTCTTCGGATACTGCGGGGGAATTCAGGGCATTTCCAAGGCGCTCGCCTCGATCAATACGATGCAGGAGCCAGGTTTGGAGACTGCCATCTGGATCATCCGACCGGATTACATCGAGCCCATCGATTACCGTCTGAGAGATGCAATCCTCTGTGACATACCCGGTGGTGATGACTTTTGTGAGCCCAAACGGAGCTTCGCGTTTTATACGGTAATATTTCGAGAGCGCTGGCTGCACATCGGCGTCGACAAGCAGAACTCTCAGCCCCATGTCCGCCATGAGTGCGCCAAGATTTGCTGCCAATGTCGTCTTGCCGACCCCGCCCTTCGTACTCAGTACAGTGAACTTGATCATATCCCTCCCCAGGTTTAACGAGGGACATGGACACAACCAGTCTGAATGCTGCGGAACCCGCAGCAGGCTTGAGTTAGCGCGTTACTCCAAAGAGTGCTATATCAGAAACCGCTAATATACATTATGCGAAGTAATCAAGGGAAACCGGAAAGCTTTGCCGGCCAGCCAACCAGCGCCGCCCGAGTCCTTGCCCGTGCTTACCGATATCCAGCGAAAACGCCGTCGCTTGCCCGCATCGAATGGCATCCCGGCCATTGCGGCCTGCCGTACACCCCCTATTCTTGATTAATTGAGGAAGCGCGCGCAGTCGCCTGACACCATGCCCGTCCACAACGCCGACATTGCAACCGTCTTCGAGGAAATCGCCGACCGGCTGGAAATCCAGGGCGCCAACCCCTTTCGCATCCGCGCCTACCGCAATGCCGCGCGCACGTTGGGCGAACTGCCGCAGGAGGCGCAGGCGCTGCTGGAACAAGGCGGGGACCTGACGCGGCTGCCGGGCATCGGCGACGACCTCGCCGCCAAAATCCGGGAAATCGTCGATACCGGACATTGCAGCCTGCTCGAGCGCCTGCGGCGAAGTAATCAAGGGAAACCGGAAAGCTTTGCCGGCCAGCCAACCAGCGCCGCCCGAGTCCTTGCCCGTGCTTACCGATATCCAGCGAAAACGCCGTCGCTTGCCCGCATCGAATGGCATCCCGGCCATTGCGGCCTGCCGTACACCCCCTATTCTTGATTAATTGAGGAAGCGCGCGCAGTCGCCTGACACCATGCCCGTCCACAACGCCGACATTGCAACCGTCTTCGAGGAAATCGCCGACCGGCTGGAAATCCAGGGCGCCAACCCCTTTCGCATCCGCGCCTACCGCAATGCCGCGCGCACGTTGGGCGAACTGCCGCAGGAGGCGCAGGCGCTGCTGGAACAAGGCGGGGACCTGACGCGGCTGCCGGGCATCGGCGACGACCTCGCCGCCAAAATCCGGGAAATCGTCGATACCGGACATTGCAGCCTGCTCGAGCGCCTGCGGCGCGAGTTGCCGCCCGCCGTCACCGAGTTGCTGCAGATTCCCGGCCTGGGGCCGAAACGGGTCAAGGCGCTGTACCACGACCTGGAGGTGCAGACCGTCGAGCAACTTTACCGGGCCGCGCGCGACGGCCGCATCCGCGCCCTGCCCGGTTTCGGCGAAAAGACCGAGCTCAACATCCTGCAGGCGGTGGAAGCGCATGCCAGCCAGACGCGCCGCTTCAAGCTGGCGGTGGCGGCGCAGTATGCCGAGTCGCTTACCGCTTTTCTGCGCGCCGTTCCAGGTGTCGAGCAGGTGACGGTGGCCGGCAGCTTCCGCCGCATGCGCGAGACGGTGGGCGATCTCGACATCCTGGTCACCGCAACGGCAAACAGCCCGGTGATGCGGCGCTTCACCGCCTACGACGAGGTGGCCGAAATCCTGTCGGCCGGCAGTACACGTGCCAGCGTCGTCCTGAAAAGCGGCCTGCAGGTGGACCTGCGGGTGATGGCGCAGCAATCCTACGGCGCGGCGCTGCACTACTTCACCGGTTCCAAGGCCCACAATATCGCGATCCGCCGCATCGCCCAGAAGCTCGGCCTCAAGGTCAACGAATACGGCGTGTTCCGCGGCACCGAGCGCATCGCCGGCGAGGACGAAGCCTCCGTTTATCAAAGCGTCGGTCTGCCGTACATCCCGCCGGAACTGCGCGAGGACCGCGGCGAGATCGAGGCGGCGCGCGCCAACCGTCTGCCCAATTTAGTGGTGTTTGCCGATCTGCGCGGCGACCTGCACGCCCACACCCGCGCCACCGACGGCCACGACAGCCTGCGCGCCGCTTCAAGCTGGCGGTGGCGGCGCAGTATGCCGAGTCGCTTACCGCTTTTCTGCGCGCCGTTCCAGGTGTCGAGCAGGTGACGGTGGCCGGCAGCTTCCGCCGCATGCGCGAGACGGTGGGCGATCTCGACATCCTGGTCACCGCAACGGCAAACAGCCCGGTGATGCGGCGCTTCACCGCCTACGACGAGGTGGCCGAAATCCTGTCGGCCGGCAGTACACGTGCCAGCGTCGTCCTGAAAAGCGGCCTGCAGGTGGACCTGCGGGTGATGGCGCAGCAATCCTACGGCGCGGCGCTGCACTACTTCACCGGTTCCAAGGCCCACAATATCGCGATCCGCCGCATCGCCCAGAAGCTCGGCCTCAAGGTCAACGAATACGGCGTGTTCCGCGGCACCGAGCGCATCGCCGGCGAGGACGAAGCCTCCGTTTATCAAAGCGTCGGTCTGCCGTACATCCCGCCGGAACTGCGCGAGGACCGCGGCGAGATCGAGGCGGCGCGCGCCAACCGTCTGCCCAATTTAGTGGTGTTTGCCGATCTGCGCGGCGACCTGCACGCCCACACCCGCGCCACCGACGGCCACGACAGCCTGCGCGACATGGCGCTGGCCGCGAAGGCGCTGGGTCTGGAATATCTCGCCATCACCGAGCACTCGCGCCACCTCACCGTGGCGCACGGCCTCGACCCGCTGCGGCTGGCCCGCCAGTGCGAGGAGATCGACCGCCTCAACATGGAACTCGAAGGCATCACGCTGCTCAAGGGCATCGAGGTCGACATCCTGGAAGACGGCAGCCTCGATCTGCCGGACGACGCGCTGGGCCGGCTGGATCTGGTGGTGGGCGCGGTGCACAGCCAGTTTCATCTGTCCCGCGCCAAGCAGACCGGACGCATCCTGCGCGCGATGGACCATCCCCACTTCACGATGCTCGCCCATCCCAGCGGGCGCCTGATCGATCGGCGCGAACCCTACGATGTCGACATGCTGCGCATCATCCGCCATGCGAAGGAACGCGGCTGCTTTCTCGAACTCAACGCCCACCCGGAGCGCCTGGATCTGCTGGATAGCCAGTGCCAGACGGCGAAGGAGGAAGGCGTGCTGGTCAGCATCAATTCGGACGCGCACAGCAGCTTCGACTTTTCCAATCTCAAGTACGGCGTCGGTCAGGCCCGGCGCGGCTGGCTGGAAAAGGACGACGCGCTGGGCCGGCTGGATCTGGTGGTGGGCGCGGTGCACAGCCAGTTTCATCTGTCCCGCGCCAAGCAGACCGGACGCATCCTGCGCGCGATGGACCATCCCCACTTCACGATGCTCGCCCATCCCAGCGGGCGCCTGATCGATCGGCGCGAACCCTACGATGTCGACATGCTGCGCATCATCCGCCATGCGAAGGAACGCGGCTGCTTTCTCGAACTCAACGCCCACCCGGAGCGCCTGGATCTGCTGGATAGCCAGTGCCAGACGGCGAAGGAGGAAGGCGTGCTGGTCAGCATCAATTCGGACGCGCACAGCAGCTTCGACTTTTCCAATCTCAAGTACGGCGTCGGTCAGGCCCGGCGCGGCTGGCTGGAAAAGGACGACGTGCTCAACACCCGCCCGCTGGCGACGCTGCGGCGTTTGCTCAGGCGCACGATGTAAAACCATGCTGACCCTGGCCCTGATCGGCGACGTCATGCTCGGCCGCGGCGTTGACGCGGCGCTCAAAAGCATGCGACCGCAGGACATGTGGGGCGACGTGCTGCCGCACCTGCTGCAGGCCGACCTGCGCATCGCCAATCTGGAATGCGCGCTGACCGCGCATACCCAGCCGTGGACGCGCACCTGGAAGATGTTCCACTTTCGCGCCGATCCCGACGCCGTGCGCTTCCTGCAGGCGGCGCGCATCGACGCCTGCTCGCTCGCCAACAATCACATCCTGGACTTCGAGGAACACGGATGCACGACACCTTGCGTACTTTGACGGCAGCCGGCATCCGCCACGCCGGCGCCGGCCTCGATCTCGAGGAGGCCGTCGCACCCGCCCTGCTCGACGTGCCCGGCGCCTCGCCCTGCCGCGTGGCGCTGCTCGCCTTCACCGACAACGAGCCGGCCTTCGCCGCCGACGCCCGGCACCCCGGCACCCACTATCTGGAAGTCTCGCTGCAAGCTGACACGCTGGCCCGCGTGGCGGACGCAATCGCCCGGGCGCGGGAACAGGGCGCCGACCGGGTGGTGTTCTCCAACCACTGGGGCGCCAATTCGTCGAGCGCCCTTCGCCGGATTTCCGGCGATTCGCCCGGCGCGTGATCGAACTCGGGGCGGACGTGTATTACGGTCACAGTGCGCATCTCTGCCAGGGCATCGAGATCCACCGCGGCAAGCCCATCCTCTACGACACCGGCGATTTCATCGATGACTATGCCGACCGGCTGCTCCACGAGGCCCCGGCATGACCGGAAAAATCGCGCCCGCCGAACTGGTGAAAAGCCGCGGCGGTCGTTACGCAAGCGCACTCGGCATCGATCTCGCCGCGCCGGATGCGGGCGAACGCTTCAAGTGGTTTCTCGCCGCCCTGCTCTACGGCGCGCGCATTCCGGAATCGCTCGCCACCCGCAGTTGGCGCGAGTTCGCCGCGCGCGGCGTGCTCACCCCCGATCGGATCGTGGCAACCGGCTGGGACGGGCTGGTGGACATCCTCGATGCCGGCGGCTATGTGCGCTACGACTACAAGACCGCCACCAAGCTGCTCGCCGTATGCAACGCCCTGTTGTGCGATTACGGCGGCAGCCTCGATGCCCTGCACGACGCCGCCGCCGGCGCGCGCGACCTGGAAAGCCGGCTCAAGGCCCTGGGCAAGGGGATCGGCGACACCACCGTCGGCATCTTTCTGCGCGAACTGCGCGGCATCTGGGCCTGGGCCGAGCCCCCGCTGTCGCCGCCGGCCCTGGCTGCGGCGGCCGCGCTGGGCTATCTGCGGCCTGCTGCCGATGACGCCGACCACGCGCTCCTCCGGCTGCGCCAAATATGGGCGGCCGACGGACAACCGGCAAGCGGCTTCGCCGACTTCGAATCGGCGCTGGTGCGCGAGGGGCTGCGTTTGCGCCGCCTGGCCTCACGCCGGCGCGCTTCCGTATCCTGAGCTACAGCGGCAGGTGGTGACGGCCGACGCTCACGCGCTTGGCCTGGGGACCCTCGGCGGCCATCTCCTCGATGAACTTCACCTCATCGCCCTCCTTGAGCTGATCGAAAGTGATATTCACCAGATTGCCGAAATTGAAATACAACTCGTTGCCGTCGGCGCGCCGGATGAAACCATAACCTTCCTCGGGAACGAGGCGCGCCACCAGGCCGGTAAATTCCTGCGGGTGGGTTTTAATCTCGCGGCGAAGACGCCGGCCGTAGTCCTCGATCTGGCGCTTGGCCGCATCGAAGGCATCGCGCAGGGCGACGTACACGTCCTCGTGCCTGTCGCGGTTCACCACGAGCTCGCTTCCCGGCACGCCGATGTCGATGCGCACGTTGAAGAACCTGCCCTGATGCTTGTGCTGGTGCGGCAACTCCACCACCACCCGGCAGGACATGATGGGCTCGAAAAAAGTCTCCAGCTTGTCCGTCTTCTCGCGGATGTGCGCCTCGAGCGCTTCGGAATGTTCGATGCCACGGAACGTGATCTGCAAGGGGGTCTTCATTCGGTTTTCCTCCGTCGCTGGTGTGAATGCGGCGCGCCGGAGCGCGCCGAGGCCGGAACTACTCCCAGAAATGCCGTTTGGCCCTGCCGCCCAGTGCCCGCAGGCGCTCGTAGAGCTCACGCTCCTCGCGGCCGAGCTTGTCCGGGATATGGATCTTCACCTGCAGGTAGAGATCTCCCTTCCCCTTCCCGCCGAAGCGGGGCAAGCCCTTGTTTCGCAAACGCAGCACCGTATCCGGCTGGGTTCCGGCGGGGACATTGACCTCTGCCTTCCCGCCTTCGAGAATCGGCACTTCCAGTGTAGTTCCCAGCACGGCATCGGTAAGGGGGAGCGTTTCCTGCCGCCACAGGTCGGCGCCGTCGCGCTGGAAGCGCGGGTCCGGACGGCTGCGGACCACCACGAAGAGGTCGCCGGCCACGCCGCCGGGCGCGGGACTGGCCATGCCGCGCCCGGCGATCCGGAGTGCCGTGCCGTCCTCCACGCCGGCCGGGATGGTGACGGCGAGGCTTTCGATCCTCTCGACTTCGCCCCGCCCGTGGCATTCCGGACATGGCGCATCGACCCGCTTGCCGCGCCCGTGGCACACCGGGCAGGTGCTGATCTGCCGGACCGACACCTTGCCCTCCCGTCGGCTCGTCACCCGCTGGCCGCTGCCCTTGCAGGCGTCGCAGTCGCGGGGCGGCTTGCCGTCCGCGGTGCCGTGGCCGTGACATTGCACGCAGGGCGCATAGCGCCCGTAGCGCACCGTTTCCTCGCCGCCGCTGGCCACCTTTTCCAGCGGGATGCGGAGATCCACCTCGATGTTCTCGCCCCGCGGCGGGCCGTGGGGCCGCCGGGCGAACGGCGAGAACGGGCCGCCGAAGTCGAAGCCGAGGCCGAAGCCGCGGAACAGGTCCTCGAAGTCGATGCCGCCGAACAGGTCCTCGGCGCTGTAGCCCGCCACCCCGGCATGGCCGCCGGCGTCGTATTCCGCGCGCTTCTTGGGGTCGGACAGCACCGCGTAGGCGGCGGCGATTTCCTTGAAGCGTTCCTCGGCCCCCGGCGCCTTGTTGCGGTCCGGGTGGTACTTCAGGGCGAGGCTGCGGAAGGCATCCTTGATCGCCCTGGCATCGGCGTCGCGCGGGACGCCGAGCACCTCGTAGTAGTCGCGCTGGGTCATGGGTGAGGCGTTAGGCGTTAGGCGTGAGGGGTCAGGAGTCAGGGGTCAGGGAAAAAACACCGCCGGCCAGTGCCGCTCATCACGCCTCACTCCTCACGCTCCTTGTACTCCGCGTCCACCACCTTGCTGCGCTGGCCGGAGCCGGAGGGTCGGGCCTCGCCGGTGGATTCGTAGGGGGGCGGTTTGCCGCCGGGAAATGGGGTCTCGGCGTAGGGCCCGGCGCCCGGGGTCTGGGAATAGATCACCGCGCCCGCTTCCTTGAGCAGCTTCTTCAGGGCTTCGGCCTTTTCGGATGCGGCAAAGGCGTCCTTGCGGGAAAATGCCTCCTTGGTTTCCCGCATCGCGGTCTGGATCCTGCCCTTCAGTTCGTCGGTGAGCTTGTCGGCGAAGTCGGCCAGCATCTTCTCGGCCTGGTAGCAGGCGGCGTCGGCCTCGTTGAGCTTCTCCACGTCCTCGCGCCGCTTCCTGTCGGCCTCGGCATACTGCTCGGCCTCCCGGATCATGCGCGCCTTGTCCGCCTCGTTGAGCCGGGTGGAACCGGTGATGCGGATGCTTTGCGACTTGCCGGTGGCGGTGTCCTTCGCGGTGACGTCGAGGATGCCGGAGGCGTCGATGTCGAAGGTGACCTCGATCTTGGGCACGCCCCGCGGCGCGGGCGGTAGGCCGTCGAGGTTGAATTCGCCCAGACTCACGTTGTCCGCCGACATCGGCCGCTCGCCCTGGAAGACGTGGATGGTGACCGAGGTCTGCATGTCGGCGGCGGTGGTGAAGGTCTCGGTCTTCTTCACCGGCACCGGGGTGTTGCGGGCGATCAGCGGCGTCGCCACCCCGCCCAGGGTTTCCACGCCCAAAGTCAGGGGCGTCACGTCCACCAGCACGATCTCGCCCAGGCCCGCCTCGCCGGCCAGCACGCCGGCCTGGATCGCCGCGCCGCCGGCCACGCATTCCATCGGGTCGACGCCCATCTCGGCCTTGCGCCCCATCATCTCCTCGAAGAAGGCGCGCACCGCGGGCATGCGCGTGGGGCCGCCAACGAAGATAATGCGGTCGACGTCCCTGGCCTGTATCCCCGCATCGCGCAGGGCCTGTTCGACCGGGCCGCGGCAACGCTCGATCACCGGCCGCACGATGCGCTCGAGGTCGGTGCGGGAAAGGTCCATCTCCAGGTGCTTGGGCTCGCCGCCGACCGACGCGATGTAAGGCAGGCTGATGTGCGCGCTGGTGCCGGCG
>JAMCVR010000052.1:8887-18593 GCA_023475455.1 Thermoplasmatota archaeon
TCGCCGAGAAAAGCCTCGGCATCGCGCTTGATTTTCTGCAGCAGGAAGGCGGAAAGCTGTTCGGGGGTGAACGACTTGTCGCGGAGCCGGGTGGATTCGCGCTGCCCCATCCTGCGCTTGAAGGCGGTGGCCGTGCCCTCCGGGTTGGCGGCCGCCTGGCGCCGGGCGGGCTCGCCGACGAGGATCTGGCCGTCGGCGGCCACCGCCACGTAGCTAGGGAAGGCCTTGCCGCCCAGGCTCACGCCTTCGGCGCTGGGGATGATGACGGGACGCCCGCCGCGCAGCACGGCGGCGGCGGAGTTGGACGTGCCCAGGTCGATGCCGATGATGGCCATGATGCCTCTCCTTTTTCCGGTTTCAATCTGGATCATGCCGTTGGGGGACGGCGTTTTCCGCCTGGCGGGCCAGCACAATCGGGCACTCGATCGCGTCCAGCACGCGCTCGAAACCCGCCTGCGTCAGGAAGCGTTCCCTGTTGGCCAGCACCAGGCAGCCTGCGCTTTCACGACGCACCGCTTTAGCCAGGCTGGCCCCATCCAGCGTGCTCAACCGCACACAGCGTCCCGTCGTTCCGCGCGCTTTCAGCGCAGCCCGGGCGTCCGTGCAGGCCGCCCGATAGGCATCCTCGCTGCCGGCGTCGATCAGCAGCACCAGTTCGGCGCCATTGCGGCGCGCCAGCGTGGCGCCCAACTCCAGGCTGCGGGAGGAAGTCGAACGATCTTCGAACAGCACCAGCACCGGCCCCGCCCGCACGTTCGGGTACACGCCGGTCGCCATGGTTTGGGTCAGCGTCATGACACGGATGCCGATCCGCTTGCCCAGCACGACGAGATCGAACGCCTGCGCCTGCGTACTCACCTCGGCCAGCACCCTGCCGCGCGCCACGCGGAACGACCAGCGCAGGCGCAGGCGTTCCGCCGCCTCGGCCAACTGGCGCTTCAGGGTCGCCGCCTCGCGCCGCCAGACCCGCTCCATTTCCCCCAGCGACAGCGGGCGCAGTTCGCCCGACAGCACGCTGAATTCGCGCGCGAAGGGCAGGCCGATCAGATGCTGCAGGCTGATGTCCTCGACGAACAGACCGGCCAGTTCCGCATCGAGTTCGGCGGCAAGCGCCGCGGCGGCGGTCAGCGCAGCGGCACTGCGCGGCGATTCGTCCAGCGCCACCCATATCCTGAGGCGTGCGGACGGCTCATTCATCATCTGGCTCCTGCTTGCCGCCGGAACCGGGTTCGGCTTTCTTCGCATACCTGCGCCGCAACTCGGCCAGATGCGCGAGCCGCTGCGCCACGCGCTGGTCGAGGCTGCCTTCGGCATCGGGGGTGCCGACCGGGATGCCGGTCAGCAGTTCGAGCGCCTCGCCCACCGTTTCCACCGCGTAGACGTGGAAGCGCCCCGCCGTTGCGGCCTCCACCACGTCCCGGCGCAGCATCAGGTGCGCCACGTTGGATGCGGGAATCAGCACCCCCTGCCGGCCGGTGAGGCCGCGCTTGTTGCAGATGTCGAAGTAGCCCTCGATCTTCTCGTTCACCGCGCCGATCGCCTGCACCCGGCCGAACTGGTCGACCGAGCCGGTTACCGCCAGCGACTGCCGGATCGGTGCGTTCGCCAGCGAGGACAGCAGCACCAGTTCGGCGCCATTGCGGCGCGCCAGCGTGGCGCCCAACTCCAGGTTGCGGGAGGAAGTCGAACGATCTTCGAACAGCACCAGCACCGGCCCCGCCCGCACGTTCGGGTACACGCCGGTCGCCATGGTTTGGGTCAGCGTCATGACACGGATGCCGATCCGCTTGCCCAGCACGACGAGATCGAACGCCTGCGCCTGCGTACTCACCTCGGCCAGCACCCTGCCGCGCGCCACGCGGAACGACCAGCGCAGGCGCAGGCGTTCCGCCGCCTCGGCCAACTGGCGCTTCAGGGTCGCCGCCTCGCGCCGCCAGACCCGCTCCATTTCCCCCAGCGACAGCGGGCGCAGTTCGCCCGACAGCACGCTGAATTCGCGCGCGAAGGGCAGGCCGATCAGATGCTGCAGGCTGATGTCCTCGACGAACAGACCGGCCAGTTCCGCATCGAGTTCGGCGGCAAGCGCCGCGGCGGCGGTCAGCGCAGCGGCACTGCGCGGCGATTCGTCCAGCGCCACCCATATCCTGAGGCGTGCGGACGGCTCATTCATCATCTGGCTCCTGCTTGCCGCCGGAACCGGGTTCGGCTTTCTTCGCATACCTGCGCCGCAACTCGGCCAGATGCGCGAGCCGCTGCGCCACGCGCTGGTCGAGGCTGCCTTCGGCATCGGGGGTGCCGACCGGGATGCCGGTCAGCAGTTCGAGCGCCTCGCCCACCGTTTCCACCGCGTAGACGTGGAAGCGCCCCGCCGTTGCGGCCTCCACCACGTCCCGGCGCAGCATCAGGTGCGCCACGTTGGATGCGGGAATCAGCACCCCCTGCCGGCCGGTGAGGCCGCGCTTGTTGCAGATGTCGAAGTAGCCCTCGATCTTCTCGTTCACCGCGCCGATCGCCTGCACCCGGCCGAACTGGTCGACCGAGCCGGTTACCGCCAGCGACTGCCGGATCGGTGCGTTCGCCAGCGAGGACAGCAGCGCGCAGAGTTCCGCCACCGAGGCGCTGTCACCCTCCACCTGGCCGTAGGTCTGCTCGAACACCAGGCTGGCGGCCAGCGAAAGCGGCTGGTCGGCAGCGTAGCGCGAAGCCAGGAAGGAGGACAGGATGAGCACGCCCTTGGAGTGGATCGAGCCGCCCAGCTTGACCTCGCGCTGGATGTCGACCAGTTCGCCCTCCCCCAGGCGGGTATTGGCGGTGATGCGCGAAGGCTGGGCGAAGCTGAAATCGCCGAACTGGAGCACCGACAGGCCGTTCACCTGCCCCACCCGCTCGCCCTCGGTGTCGATGAGCAGGATGCCGCGCAGGATGGCTTCATGCGCGCGATCGCGCAGGCGGTCGGCACGTTTGATCTGCGCCTCGATCGCCCGCTCGACGTCGGCGCGCGCCACCACTTCGCGCTTGCCCTGTATGGCCCAGTAATCGGCCTCGCGCACCAGGTCGGCCAGGCTTTCCATGTGGGTGGAGAGCTTGTGCGCGTCCTCGGCGCGCCGCGCGCTGTGCTCGATCACCCGCGCCACCGCGCCGCGGTCGAACGGCCGCAGTTTTTCCCGGCGCACCAGGGTGCCGACCAGCCGCGCGTACAGCAGGTCGTTATCCCCACTGCGTTCCACTTCGTCCTGGAAATCGGCCGCCACCTTGAACAGTTCGCCGAACTCCGGATCGTATTGCGCAAGCAGGTAGTACAGCAGACGATTGCCGATCAGGATCACCTTGGCGTCGAGCGGAATCGGTTCCGGCTCCAGCGACACGGTGCTGACCAGGCTGACCATCTGGCCGAGCGACTCGATGCGGATTTCGTGGGTGGACAGCGCGCGCTTCAGCCCTTCCCAGGAAAACGGCTGGGTCAGCAGCTTGAGCGCGTCCAGCAGCAGGTAGCCGCCGTTGGCCAGGTGCAGCGCCCCCGGCTTGATCAGCAGGAAGTTGGTGACCAGCGCGCCGAGCTGGGAGACATGTTCGACCCGCCCCATCAGGTTCTGGTAGGTGGGGTGCTCCTCATAGACCACCGGCGCGCTTTCGGTCCCATCCCGCCCCACCAGCAGGTTGACGCGGAAGCGGCTGAAATCGGGCAGTTCGCTGGTGAGCGCGGCCAAGCCCGCCAGGGCTTCCTTGGGATGGCGGAACTCGTCCATGCTCTCGATGACGTTCTGCTGCACCTCGTTGAGATAGCCGCACACCGCCGGGTAATCCGCATAGTCGCGGCGCAGGTCGTCGATCAGGTGGCCGACGGCGAACAGCACCGCCTCCTCGTTGAGCTTGCGCACCCGCCCGATGCGCTCGCGCCGCCACTGATGAGCCTGGCGGATGACCTTTTCCAGCCGGGCCTGGAGGCTGGCAATCGCCTGCTCGATGCGCGTTTTCTCCTCGGGCGGCAATTTCTCGTAATCGTCCGGGCTCATGACCTCGTCGCCCTTGGCCGGTGCAAACGAGAAGCCGTTCGGCGTGCGCAGCAAAACGACGCCCTGCTTGCCGGCCTCGTCGCCCACCTCGGCGAATGCCTGGGCCTGGCGCTCGCCGTATTCCTCGTCGATCCGGCTCAGGCCGCGGCGGTATTCCTCACCCTCGAACACCGCCGGAATCGTGGCCTGAAGTTCCGCCACCAGTTGCTGCATGTCGGCATGCAGCCGGACCCCCATGCCGGCTGGCAGTCGAATCGCGCGCGGTTTGTGCGGCTGGCCGAAATTGTGGACGTAGCACCAGTCGGCCGGTTTGGCCGCTTCCCCCACGCGCTGGTCGAGCACCTGTCGGATCAGGGTGCGCTTGCCGCTGCCGGGCGGCCCCATGACGTAGAGGTTGTAACCCGCATGGCGCATGCCGATGCCGAAATGCGCCGCATCGATGGCGCGCATCTGGCCGATGCCTTCGGAGAGATCCTCGAGTTCGGCGGTGGTCGTGAAACCAAAGCGGCCGGTATCGCAGGGTCGATACAGGCGGTCGGGGGAAAGCGGCGGTATGGGCGTCATCTTGTCAGGTCGCTCTTGCGGGTTGATGAATGCCGGTCGACCTGCGCCGCGAGTGTGTGCAGCACAGGGGAAATTTCCACTCGATACTCGAATTCTTCCAGACGGCGCAACGGTTCCGGCAGTCGGGCGAGGTTAGCCGCGGCATGACGGCGGACGTCCGGCAAGCTCGGTGCCTGCGCCAGGCGGCGTCCCTCGCGCATCACCGGTTCAAGCAGCGGCTCGCCCGGCTGGGCGTCGCTTTCCAGCGTCACCACATCCCGTGCCATGCGGCCGTCGGCGTCGTGGCGGCGGTACACCTGCTTGCGTCCGGGCCAGGTCGCCTTGCCCTCGGAGCGCTTGCGGCGTGCCTTGCCGGCATATTCCTGCAGCTTGTAGGCGCAATCGAGGTAAGGCAGATCGCTCGACGTATCCATGCGGGTGCCGACGCCGAAGCCGTCCACCGGCGCGGCGACGGCCAGCATGTCGCGCAACGCGACTTCGGAGAGATCCTCGAGTTCGGCGGTGGTCGTGAAACCAAAGCGGCCGGTATCGCAGGGTCGATACAGGCGGTCGGGGGAAAGCGGCGGTATGGGCGTCATCTTGTCAGGTCGCTCTTGCGGGTTGATGAATGCCGGTCGACCTGCGCCGCGAGTGTGTGCAGCACAGGGGAAATTTCCACTCGATACTCGAATTCTTCCAGACGGCGCAACGGTTCCGGCAGTCGGGCGAGGTTAGCCGCGGCATGACGGCGGACGTCCGGCAAGCTCGGTGCCTGCGCCAGGCGGCGTCCCTCGCGCATCACCGGTTCAAGCAGCGGCTCGCCCGGCTGGGCGTCGCTTTCCAGCGTCACCACATCCCGTGCCATGCGGCCGTCGGCGTCGTGGCGGCGGTACACCTGCTTGCGTCCGGGCCAGGTCGCCTTGCCCTCGGAGCGCTTGCGGCGTGCCTTGCCGGCATATTCCTGCAGCTTGTAGGCGCAATCGAGGTAAGGCAGATCGCTCGACGTATCCATGCGGGTGCCGACGCCGAAGCCGTCCACCGGCGCGGCGACGGCCAGCATGTCGCGCAACGCGACTTCGTCGAGGTCGCCGCTGGCGAAGATCATGACGTGATTCAAGCCGCCCGCATCGAGGATGGCCCGCACCCGGCGGGCATGCCCGGCGAGATCGCCGGAATCGATGCGCACCCCCTTGATGCGGATCCCGGCAGTGGCCAGTCTGGGGGCCAGCGCCACCACCTTGTGCGCCGCCGCCTCGGTATCCCAGGTGTCGATCAGCAGCACCACGTTTTCAGGTTGCGCATGGGCGAAATGCTCGAAGGCCAGCGCCTCGTCGTCGTGCGCCTGCACGAAGGAATGCGCCATGGTGCCGAACAGGGGGATGCCGAACTGCTGGCCGGCGAGCACCGTCGAGGTGCCGGAAAAGCCGGCGAGGTAGCTCGCGCGCGCCGCCAGCAGGCCCGCCTCCGCCCCGTGCGCGCGACGCAGACCGAAATCCACCAGCAGCCTGTCCGGCGCCACCAGCACCGAACGCGCGGCCTTGGAAGCGATCAGGGTCTGCAGGTGCAGCAGGTTGATCAGCCGCGTTTCCACCAGTTGCGCCTGCGCGATCGGCGCCGTCACGCGCAGGATCGGCTCGTTGGGGAAGAACACCGTGCCTTCGGGCATCGCATGGACGTCGCCGGTGAAGCGCAGCGTTTCCAGCGAAGCGAGGAAGGCCGGCCTGAAGCGGCCGGTGGACGCCAGCCATTCCAGTTCCTCGGGTGTGAAATGCACCTGTTCGAGGAATTCCAGCGCGTGTTCGAGCCCCGCCGCCAGCAGAAAACCGCGCCCCGGACGCAGCCTGCGCACGAAGAACTCGAACACCGCAACGTCTTCCATGCCGGCGTCGTGATAGCCCTGCAGCATGGTAAGCTGATAAAGATCGGTCAGCAGGACGCTGGTCGCGGGATTCATGCGGACAGGCCTTGCAGCGAGATGCGCTGCGCGCCGAGCCTCGCCATCTCCGCCTCGGCACGCTGCCCGTCGCCGGGCCGGACGTCCACCGCCCGGATCGCGTCGCTGAGCAGCATCACCTCGTAGCCGAGCCGCAGCGCATCGCGCACGGTGTTGAGCACGCAGTAGTCGGTGGCGAGCCCGCCGACGAACAGCCGGCGGACGCCGGCCGCGCGCAGCCGCGCGTCCAGGTCGGTGCCTTCGAAGCCGGAATAGGCATCCCGGTCCGCCGAGGTCGCCTTGGAAATCACGGCGGCGGCAGGCGGCAGGCGGAGCGCCGCGGCGAATTCCGCGCCCCGCGTGTGGGCGATGCAGTGCGGCGGCCACGGTCCGCCCTGCTCGCGAAACGAGCAATGCCGCTCCGGATGCCAGTCGCGCGTGGCGCAGACCGGCAGGCCCCGCGCCTTGAACGCGTCGATCGCGCGGTTGAGCGCCGGCACCACCTCGTCGCCGCGCGGCACCGCCAGGCTGCCGCCCGGCAGGAAGTCGTTCTGCACGTCGACGATCAGCAGCGCGTCGCCCGGCTGGAGTTGCCAGTGCGCCCGGTCCGGCGATTCCGTGAAGGCGTTCATGTGGGCGGCTTTCCGATTCCGATACAGGCGTAGCGTTCAGCGCGGTGTCCTAATGCAGTTCCTCGTCCTCATCATGATGAAAGACCAGGTCCCTCAGTTCGACCTTGACGGGTTCGCCCACCGGCTTCTCGGTCACATCCACCGCCTGAAACAGCCATTGCTCCCCCTCCAGCCAACAGTAACCGAACTGCGCCTTGTAGAAACATTCCTTGGGTTGCATGGTTTTACCTTTCTTTTGGGCAAGTTCCCTTTTGAGTCTGGCATATTATTAAAACGATGCCAGCACCTTAGGCGCCTGTCGGAGACCGTTCGATGACCCGGGAAGAACCCTGCCTGTTCGCACTTGACGCCAGCCGCGCCTACGGCGAACGGGTGGCGGCAGCGCTGGGGATCACGCTCTCCAGCCACGAGGAACGCGAATTCGAGGACGGCGAGCACAAGGCGCGGCCGCTGGAAAACGTGCGCGGCCGGGACGTGTACGTAATCCACTCGCTCTACGGCGAGCCGGGCATCAGCGCCAACGACAAGCTGGTCCGCCTGCTGTTCTTCATCGGCGCCCTGAAGGACGCCTCGGCCGCCCGGGTCACCGCCGTCTGCCCCTATCTGGCCTATTCCCGCAAGGACCGCCGGACCAAGCCGCGCGACCCGGTCGGCAGCCGCTATGTCGCCCAGCTGTTCGAGGCGGTGGGCACCAACCGGATGGTGACCCTGGACGTGCACAACCTGGCCGCCTACCAGAATGCCTTCCGCATTCCGGCCGAGCATCTGGAAGCCCGCGGCCTGTTCGTCGCCTGGTTCGCGGCACGGCTGCAGGACGAAGACATCGTGGTGGTGTCGCCGGACGCGGGCGGGGTCAAGCGGGCGGATGCCTTTCGCGATTCCCTCGCCCGTGCGCTCGGCCGTCCCGTCGGTTCAGCCTTCATGGAAAAGCGCCGCAGCGGGGGCGTGGTGTCCGGCGAGGCGGTGGTCGGCGAGATCGGCGGCAGGACCGCGATCATCATCGACGACCTCGTCAGCAGCGGCACCACTCTGGCGCGGGCGGCCGCCGCCTGCAAAACGCTGGGGGCGAAGCGGGTGTTCGCCGCAGCCAGCCACGGCGTGTTTGCCGGCGCGGCGGCCGAGGTGCTGGCCGATCCGGCCCTGGAAAAAGTGCTGGTCGCCGACACGATTCCGCCGTTCCGGCTGCCGTCGGCGTTGCTGCAAAGCCGGGTCGAGGTGCTGGAAACGGCGCCGCTCTTCGCCGAGGCCATCCGCCGCCTGCACGGCGGCGGTTCGCTGGTCGAGCTGCTGCAGGACTGAGCGTCAGCTTGCTGCCGAATCGGCATGCCGCTGCGCAAGTTCGAGATAATCCCCGGCCGTTGCGATCCATTTGCCCGGCGGATGCCTGCCGTCGTCGCGCAGGTGCCAGAGGGCAAGCTTGGCGCGCAGCACCGCCCGGCAGCTCTGATAGAAATGAATCAGCGCCTCGGGCGGGGCGTCGCCGCTCGCCTCGCGATACGCTTCCAGCAGCCAGCGCCCCACCTGCGGCGCGTGCAGCCGCTCGCATTCCAGCGCCAGGTAGCCCAGTTCGTCGGCCGGATCGAGGATGCGGAATTCGCGCCTGAACTCCAGGCAATCGATGACGACCGGCTCCGCAAGCAGACACACGTGCTCCGGCCGCAGGTCGCCGTGGCCCTCGACGATGCGGCCCTGCCGCACGCGAGAATCGAGCAGTTCGGCGTGGCTTTGCAGGAAACTCAACTGGAGGTGGGCGAGGCGTTCCAGTAGCCCGGGGGCGAGGCCGAATTCAGGGCTGGCCAGTTCGTGCAGGTTGTCCTCGATCCGCCCGGCCAGGCCTTGCCGATAGGCCTCGGGCGTGATGGCCTCTGCAGCCGCCTCAGCATAGAAACAGGCCAGCCGGCGGGCCAGACGACCGATTTCCGCCTGTTCGACAGCCCCGCGGCGCAGCAGGCGATCGAGCATGCGATCCGCCGGCAGCCGCCGCATCCGCACCAGCCAGTCCACCGTCTCCCCCGCCCCGCCCAGGCTCATTCGACCATCAGCGCCCAGCACCAGCGGAATCACGCCGAGGTAGACGTCGGCGGCCAGACGCCGGTTGAGCCGCGCCTCCTCCTCGCAGTCCAGGCGCCGCGCCTCGACCGTGCTGAAGTCGAGGTAGGCGTAGCGCACCGGCTTCTTCAGCTTATAGGCATGGGTGTCGGTGAGGAAGACCCAGGACATGTGGGTTTCCAGCGCTTCCACCCGCGCGGGCGCCTCAGGATAGGCGTCCGGCCGCTTGAGGAAACCGAGCTTGGCCTCGAGGGCGGCAGCCAGCCCTGGCCGGGGTAAAGCGTGTGGGGGGTGGCTGGTGTTCATCGCCTTCCGCTTGATGTCCGTTGATTTCAATCTCGCGCTACGCTCGATACATGGCGCGAAACCGGAAAACCATCTGCTATACCTTGATATAGGCGGTGAGATTGAAAAATTCACGATCCGAGCCTATGCCCCCAGACAAACAGGACAGCCATGATCCGTAATTCCATCGATGTCGCCAGCCGCGTCAGCCCACAACTGTCGGCGCTGCTCAGCAGCCGGGTCAACAATCC
>JAMCVR010000230.1 GCA_023475455.1 Thermoplasmatota archaeon
GTAGTTCAGCCACACGATCAGCGCCCAGGTTTCCTTCGGGTCCCACGACCAGTAGCCGCCCCAGGCCTCGGCCGCCCACATCGCGCCGAGGATGGTGGCGATGGTGAAGAAGGCGAAGCCGATCGCGCCGGCGTCTGCGGCGCATAGCGGGCCTGCGCCAGCCAGATTCCGGCTGCCAGGGCAGCCAGCGCCAGGGGAATGAAATAAAACCCTTTTTTTTGCATGGGCACGCTGCCTGCCCGTGTCATCGCCCCCTTGCGGACGACGGCACGCGGCTCAAACGTTTTCCGGGCTGTCCGCTGCGGCGCGGATGGGTCTCGGCTTACAGTTCGCCGTAGGAATGCAGTCCCGACAGGAACATGTTCACGCCGATGAAGGCGAAGGTGGTGACGAACAGGCCGACTATTGCCCACCAGGCCAGCATCGGGCCGCGCAGGCCCTTGACCAGGCGGATGTGCAGCCAGGCGGCGTAGTTCAGCCACACGATCAGCGCCCAGGTTTCCTTCGGGTCCCACGACCAGTAGCCGCCCCAGGCCTCGGCCGCCCACATCGCGCCGAGGATGGTGGCGATGGTGAAGAAGGCGAAGCCGATCGCGATGGACTTGTACATGACGTCATCGATCACTTCCAGCCTGGGCAGGCGGCTGGCGAGGACGCCCCGCTGAGCCAGCAGATAGGCGACGCCGAGCATGGCGGCGATGGAGAAGCCGCCGTAGCCGACGAAGTTGGCGGGGACGTGCAGCTTCATCCACCAGGATTTGAGCGCCGGCACCAGCGGCTGGATTTCGTGCGCGCCGCGGTCGAAGGTGTACCACAGGATGAATCCGACCGCGGCCGAGATCACCGGCAGCACGAAGGCGCCCATCTGCCGCGCCTGGTAGCGCGCTTCGTAATACAGATACATCATCGCGGTGATGAGGCAGAACAGCACGAAAACTTCGTACAGGTTGGACACCGGGATGTGGCCGACGTCGGCGCCGACCAGGTAGGACTCGTACCAGCGCACCATCAGGCCGATGAAGCCCATGGCCACCGCGGACCAGGTCAGCACGCTGCCGGTTTTCAGCATGAATCCGGAACGCGCCAGCAGGCCCCCCCAGTAGGCCAGCGTGGCGAGCCCGAACAGGGCGCTCATCCACATGATGGCGGCCTGGCTGGAGATCAGGTACTTGAGGAAGAAGGCTTCTTCCATGCGCGTCAGGTTGCCCTGGTACTGGCTGATCGCGAACAGGCTGATGGCGCCGACCACGATGAACAGCGGACGGAACGGTTTCCAGAACCAGCCGGCCACCGCCAGCGACGGAATCGCCGCCAGCAGGATGGCTTTTTCATAGAGGTCCATGAATTCGCCGTAGCGCGACAGGGCAAACAGGCCGCCCGCCGCGACGATGGTGGCGAACAGCCAGTCGAACCAAGACAGGCGCTTGAACAGCGGGGCGGGTTGATTGAGGGCGAGTTCCATGTTTGAGCCTCCGGTTTATTGCGCGGGCGTGGGCGCTTGTTCTGTCAGCGTATCCAGCGCCTGCGCGTGCTGGGTGAATTCCTTCTCGAAATCGATGGTGTGCTTGGCCGACGACATCGCCAGCAGCGCGTGGCCCGGCCTGATGCGCAACCAGACCCGGCGTTCGCGCACGAAGGCGCCCATCTGCCGCGCCTGGTAGCGCGCTTCGTAATACAGATACATCATCGCGGTGATGAGGCAGAACAGCACGAAAACTTCGTACAGGTTGGACACCGGGATGTGGCCGACGTCGGCGCCGACCAGGTAGGACTCGTACCAGCGCACCATCAGGCCGATGAAGCCCATGGCCACCGCGGACCAGGTCAGCACGCTGCCGGTTTTCAGCATGAATCCGG
This sequence comes from Thermoplasmatota archaeon, assembly GCA_023475455.1. The sequence goes on from JAMCVR010000230.1 coordinate 1,858, forward strand.
AACGCGCCAGCAGGCCCCCCCAGTAGGCCAGCGTGGCGAGCCCGAACAGGGCGCTCATCCACATGATGGCGGCCTGGCTGGAGATCAGGTACTTGAGGAAGAAGGCTTCTTCCATGCGCGTCAGGTTGCCCTGGTACTGGCTGATCGCGAACAGGCTGATGGCGCCGACCACGATGAACAGCGGACGGAACGGTTTCCAGAACCAGCCGGCCACCGCCAGCGACGGAATCGCCGCCAGCAGGATGGCTTTTTCATAGAGGTCCATGAATTCGCCGTAGCGCGACAGGGCAAACAGGCCGCCCGCCGCGACGATGGTGGCGAACAGCCAGTCGAACCAAGACAGGCGCTTGAACAGCGGGGCGGGTTGATTGAGGGCGAGTTCCATGTTTGAGCCTCCGGTTTATTGCGCGGGCGTGGGCGCTTGTTCTGTCAGCGTATCCAGCGCCTGCGCGTGCTGGGTGAATTCCTTCTCGAAATCGATGGTGTGCTTGGCCGACGACATCGCCAGCAGCGCGTGGCCCGGCCTGATGCGCAACCAGACCCGGCGTTCGCGCACGTAAAGCATGAAGAATACGCCGAGCGTCAGCAAAAGCGAACCGAAGTAGACCACGTTCTTGCCGGGCGAGCGGGTGAGCTGCAGGCCGCTGGCCTTGACCTCGTCGTACTGCATCAGTTGCAGATAGATCGGCGCGCCGTAGACGAACAGATCGCTCACGCTGTTGAGGGTGTCGCGCACCAGCCAGCCGGTGGCGTCGTCGGCCGCGGGGGCGGGCAGTCCGGCCTGGCGGTTGGCGATCTGCAGCGCCTCGAATGCGGCGAGTTCCAGAATGCGCAGATAGGTTCCCGCGGCCTTGTCGCGTTCGGGTTCGGGCACTTTTCCCTCGATAAAACGCCCCACCGACTGAAAGCCGCCTTCGGCGAACAGCGCCAGCACCTGGGTGGCGCTGAACTTCAGCTTGTCCTCGATTTCGGTGCCCCGGGCCTCTTGCGGCAGCGCCTGGCGGGCGAAGCGGGCGGCGATCTCGGGGCGCAGTTCCGCATTCAGCAGCGCACCGCGCAGCCGCATGAAGCTGTCGATGTCGCCCCCCGCATCGAGCGGCATGCGCAGGTAGCGGAAGGATTCGTTCGGCGATTCGCGCACCCCCGACATCAGGTACCAGCGGCCGTCGAGTTCCAGCGGCAGCATGTAGTTGGAAAACTCGCGCGCCTGGCCGCGCGCATCGCGCAGCTTGAACTGGAAGCTCGGGCCGACGTTGCGCAGGTGCCGGTTGTCGCTGACCGGGCTGCCGCCGAGCACGCTCATGGCGTCGCCGGGTGCCTCGATTTCGCCGCCCATGTTTTCGATGTTGAACGGGCGGAAATCGGTGAATTCGAGCGTATAGTCGCCCGCCGCGCTGGCCAGGGTGGTGTCCTGGTGCACCGTGCCTTCGATGGGGAAGGTGGCGGTCGTCGGCGCGAACAGATTCCAGCCGCGCAGGCTGAGGCGGGTGCCGCCGTCGGCAAAGCTGGCCTGGTAGATGGCGATGCCGTCGTGGATCAGCGGATGGTTGACGGCGATGGTCGCCTCGCGGATTTTCCTGCCGGAACGGTCGAACAGTTCGAGATCGCTTTCGAAGCTCTTCGGCTGGCCGGTGCTGTAATGCTCGATGCGGAACTGCTTCAGCGCCACGGTGAAGGGCAGCTCCTGCACCAGGTAGCCGTCCGCCACGTTGAGGAAGGCCACGTCCGCGCTGGAGCCCTCGGGAATCTGCACGCTGCCGCGAAACGACGGATTGGAGGGGGTCAGGCGCGAAATCGCCGGCACCTGGCTTTGCGGGATGTCGCGCGTCTCGATCTTCTTGACCCCCAGCAGTTGC
>JAMCVR010000252.1 GCA_023475455.1 Thermoplasmatota archaeon
CAACAACCGGAGGGCGACCCGGGGACGACGACGGTGGCGGCGCTGATGCTGTGCTACGGCCTGGGCGTGCTGGTGTGGCAGAACGAAATCCAGTTGGCGGTGATGCTGGGCATCGCGGCAACCATGCGCCACCGTATTCAATTCGGCGCTGCCCGAGGCCGTGTATCGCCTGCACGAGGTCTGCACGGTCGCCCTGAACTGCTTCCGCCTGCTGACCCTGTACCTGAAGCCGGTGCTGCCGAAACTGGCGGAAGAGGTCGAGGCCTTCCTCGACATTCCGCCGCTCGCCTGGGAAGATTCTCAGAGCCTGTTCATCCACCACCGCATCAACGAATACAGCTACCTGATGACCCGTATCGACCCCAAATTCATCGAAGCCATGGTAGACGCCAACAAGCAGAACCTCGCTGCTACAACCACTCAGGCAACCCCCGCCCCCTCGCCGGCGCGCCACGCCGAAGCGCAGGTGCACGGCGACGCCAAGGTCGCCTCACCCTCTCCCCTCAAGGGAGAGGGGGTCAACGTAGCCGCTGACGCGGCGATGATCTCAATTGACGACTTCGCCAAGGTCGACCTGCGCATCGCGCGCATCGCGAACGCCGAGCACGTCGAAGGCGCCGACAAGCTGCTGCGGCTGACGCTCGACCTCGGCGAACTCGGCACGCGCCAGGTGTTCGCCGGCATCAAGTCGGCTTATGCGCCGGAAGCGCTGGTGGGGCGGCTCACCGTGATGGTCGCCAACCTCGCGCCGCGCAAGATGAAGTTCGGCATGAGCGAAGGCATGGTGCTGGCCGCCTCGGGCGACGCGCCGGGCCTCTTCATCCTGTCACCGGATAGCGGCGCGCAGCCGGGAATGAAGGTGAAATAAGCCCCCCATGAAGACACTGCACCTGCGCATCCATGGCCGCGTGCAGGGCGTGTGGTATCGCGAGTCGATGCGTATCGAGGCCGAGCGGCTGAACGTGGGTGGCTGGGTGCGCAACGCGCCCGATGGCTCGGTCGAAGCCGTGATTCAGGGTTCGGACGAAGCCGTCGACGCGCTCATCGAATGGGCGCGCGGCGGCCCGCCGCAGGCGCGGGTGGACCGCATCGAGTTCAGCGAGGCGCACGGCCGGTTCAGCGGGTTCGAGAAGCGGTTCGATTAGGAAGCCCTTAACAAGCCCCATATTGGTCATTCCGGCGGAAGCCGGAATCCAGTGAAATCAAGCATCCGGACCCCGGCTCTTGTGCCCTTCGGGTATTCGCCGGGGTGACGGCTTGATCAGGGTTTTTAGGGACGGCGCCAGTCCAGCCGCTGGCCATCCAAAGCCAGCGGACAAAAAAATGCCCAGCTCAGTGAAGAGCCGGGCAGAGTATCCACCAAAGGAGGAGGATTGGAGGAGACAACACCAAGCGCCATTGCGGCAAACTCAGTGTTATAAGAATTCTCTAATATAACTGAATCCTTGTCAACACTTTGTCACACACAATACGGAAACTGGTATTTTTGTATCATCCGCGTCCCAATATTCAATAAATCACGCTGACCGCTTCGGGCTTGAGCCAGCTACCCAGCGATTCGATCAGCCGGTCGTCCAGCCGCACGCGCCAGTCCTCGCCCAGCCGCACCCGGCAGCGGGCGTGGGGGTTGTGGTACGCCACCCACACCGGACATCCGCCCTCCTCCGCCTTGTACGGCGCGAGCAGTTCAGCCAGCTTGCGTCCGCTCGACTGGCCATTGCACGCCAGCTGCAAGCCTTGGGCAAAGCGGGTGCGCGCACCCGCCAGGTCGTAGATCCGCTCCGCCGTCACCCGCACCCCACCCGAGTAATCGTCGCGGTTGACCTTGCCTTCGATGATCAGCAGGGCGTCGTCCTTCAGCAGATGGCGGTTCTGTTCGTACAGTTCGTTGAAAATCACCACCTCGACCTGCGCGGTCGCGTCGTCCAGCAGCAGGATCAGCATCTTGCCGCGCCGCGTCATCTGGGCGCGCAGCGAAACGACAATGCCGGCCAGCATCACCGGATCGCGCGAAGGCTCCAGGCTGTCGAGCTGTTTTTTGGCGAAACGGGACACCTCGGCCAGGTAAGACGTGAACGGATGGCCGCTGAAGAAGTAACCGAGCGCGGACTTTTCCTGCAACAGCTTTTCCTGCTCCGGCCACGCCGGCACGTCGATCAGTTCCTCGCCGCCGCCGTCGAGCATTTCGCCGAACAGGCCCACCTGGCCGCCGCTTCTCGCCGTGCGGTCGGCGGTTTCCAGCGCCGCGCCGATGGACGCCATCAGGCTGGCGCGATGGTCGTTGATGTGGTCGAACGCGCCCGCCTTCACCAGCGCCTCGAGCACGCGGCGGTTGAGATAGCGCTTGTCGACCCGCCGCGCCAGGTCGAACAAGCCCTTATAGGGGCCGTTGGCCTCGCGCTCGGCGACGATGGCGCCGATCGCCGCCTCGCCGCTGCCCTTGATCGCACCGAGGCCGTAGCGGATTTCGGTCTTGCCGACCGGTTCGAAACGATAGCCCGACAGGTTGATGTCGGGCGGCAGCATGGTCAGCCCGTTGGCCCGGCAGTCCTCGTAGAACACCCGCACCTTGTCGGTGTCGGACATTTCAGACGACATCGTCGCCGCCATGAACTCGGCCGGATAATAAGCCTTGAGCCAGGCGGTGTGATACGCCACCAGCGCATAGGCGGCCGAGTGCGACTTGTTGAAGCCGTATTCGGCGAACTTCTCCATCAGGTCGAACAGCCGCTCGGCGATCCTGGTATCGACCCCGCGTTTGGCGGCGCCCTCGAGGAAGATCGTGCGCTGCGTGGCCATTTCCTCGGGCTTCTTCTTGCCCATGGCGCGCCGCAGCAGGTCGGCGGCGCCGAGGCTGTAGCCCGCCAGAATCTGCGCCACCAGCATCACCTGTTCCTGGTAGACGATGATGCCGTAGGTCGACTTCAGAACCGGTTCGAGGTCGGGATGGAAATACTCCGGCTTCTGCTTGCCCTGCTTGCGCGCGATGAAGTCGTCCACCATGCCGGAACCGAGCGGCCCCGGCCGGTTCAGCGCCATCAGCGCGATGATGTCCTCGAAGCAGTCGCCCTTGAGGCGTTTTTCCAGGTCCTTGGCCGAGCGCGATTCGGACTGGAACACCGCAGTGGTATTGCCGTCGGCGAACAGTTTGTAGACCGCCGGATCGTCCAGCGGCAGGTCCTCCAGCCTGAAGGCTTCCATTCCCGGCTGGCGCTGCACGAAGCGCACCGCCTCGGCGAGGATGGTCAGCGTGCGCAGGCCGAGGAAGTCGAACTTGACCAGGCCGATCGCCTCGACGTCGTCCTTGTCGAACTGCGACACCATGGCTTCCGAGCCTTCGGCGCGATAGAGCGGACAGAAGTCGGTGAGCCTGCCCGGGGCGATCAGCACGCCGCCCGCGTGCATGCCGACGTTGCGGGTGATGCCCTCGAGCTTTTCGGCCAGCGGCAGCAGTTCGGCGAGTTCCTCCTCGCTCTTCGCCCGCTCGTCGATCTGCGGTTCCTTCTCGCGCGCCTCGGCCAGCGTTATGCCGAGTTCGTTGGGCACCAGCTTGACGAACTTGTCGACGAACAGGTAGGGCAGGTCGGCGGCGCCGAGGCTGTAGCCCGCCAGAATCTGCGCCACCAGCATCACCTGTTCCTGGTAGACGATGATGCCGTAGGTCGACTTCAGAACCGGTTCGAGGTCGGGATGGAAATACTCCGG
>JAMCVR010000055.1 GCA_023475455.1 Thermoplasmatota archaeon
CCGATCCTCCCGGTCACGATTGCGGAAGGCGTCGCGCGCGCGCGTATCCACCGGCGCGGGCGCCGTCGTGGCCGGCGCTTGCGACAGCACGTCCGGAGCGCCGCCGTAGGGCTGGCTCACGATCTGCTGCAATTTGTCGAGCGGCAGATACAAGAGGCTGTTGCCGCCCTTCTGGTCCACCAGTATTTTGCTGGTGTTGTTCATCACGGTCTGCATGGTGTCGAGATAGAGTCGTTGGCGCGTAACCTGCGGCGCTTTTTGATATTCGGCAAAAATCTGTGCGAAGCGACTGGCCTCACCCTCGGCATTGGCGATCACCGACAGCTTGTAGCCCTCGGCCTCTTCCTTCAGGCGCGAGGCCAGGCCGCGTGCGCGCGGCACCACGTCGTTGGAGTAGGCCTCGGCCTCGTTCTTCAGGCGTTCGCGATCCTGCCCCGCCTTCACCGCGTCGTCGAACGCGGCCTGCACCTGCTCGGGCGGCTGGATGTTCTGCAGGGTCACCTGGCTGATGCTGATGCCGGTCTTGTGGCGGTCGTGGATGTCCTGCATCAGCTGCTTGGCACGCGCGGCGATCTCGGCGCGCCCCTCGTACAGCACGAAGTCCATCTTGCTCTTGCCGACGATTTCGCGCATCGCGGTCTCGGCGATTTGAAGCGCGCTGTCTTCAGGCGAGCGGTTGACGAACAGGAACTCGACCGGGTCTTTCAGGATGTACTGCACGGCAAACTGCAGGTCGATGATGTTCTCGTCGTCGGTCAGCATCAGGGACTCTTTCAGCACCTTGCTCTTGACGTTGTTGCGGTAGCCGATTTCAACGGTGCGCACCTGATCGACGTTGACGATTTCACGCGACTCGATCGGCCACGGCAGATGCCAGCGCGGCCCCGGATCCGTCGTTTCGACGTATTTGCCGAAGCGCAGCACCACGCCGCGCTGGCCGGTGTCGACGATGTAGAAGCCGCTCGCCGCCCACACCAGCGCCAGCACGCCGATCAGCAAGCCGACCAGATTGCCGCCGCCCGGCAAGCCTTCGGGAGAAAACCCTTCTCCGCCGCCGCTGCCGCCGCCACGGCCCTTGCTGCCGAACATGCCGTTGAGGCGCTGATTGATGCGCCGCCAGAGCTCGTCCAGGTCGGGCGGTCCGCTGTTCCTGCGGTTGTCTTTATTGCCCCATTGCGGGTCGTTCCATGCCATAGCGTTATGTGGAGAAAACTGTAGGTTGAAGAGAGGTGTCGTCGGGGGCGCCGGCTTCATCCCGGGCGCGGCCGGCGAGCAGGATTTCCGACAGCGCGTCGCGTAAAAGTTCAAGCCCCGCGCCGGTTTGCGCAGATACATACACGCTTCGAAGTTTACCATACTCGTCGCGCCCCACTCCCGGCGCAACGCCCGTCAAATCGAGCTTGTTGTAGACCCTGAGTTGCGGCACGGCATCCGCCCCGATTTCTTTCAGCACCTTCTCGACCGCCTCGATCTGGCGCTCGCGCCCGGGGCTGGACGAGTCGATCACGTGCAGCAGCAAATCGGCCTCGGCCGTGGCTTCCAGCGTGGCGCGGAAGGCGGCCACCAGGTCGTGCGGCAGGCGGGTGATGAAGCCGACCGTGTCCGACAGCACCACTTCGCCGCCCATCCATTCACCCCGGCGCGGCAGATGGATCTTGCGCGTGGTGGTGTCGAGCGTGGCGAACAGCTGGTCGGCCGCGTAGGCGCCGGCGCGCGTCAGCGCATTGAACAGGGTGGATTTGCCGGCGTTGGTATAGCCCACCAGCGCCACCGACAGCACGTGCTGGCGCGATCTCGACCGCCGCTGGGTGCGGCGCTGCCTGCCCAGCCTGGCGAGCCGCTCACGCAGCGCCTTGACCCGCACGCCGATCAGACGGCGGTCGGTTTCCAGCTGTTTCTCGCCGCCCACACCAGCGCCAGCACGCCGATCAGCAAGCCGACCAGATTGCCGCCGCCCGGCAAGCCTTCGGGAGAAAACCCTTCTCCGCCGCCGCTGCCGCCGCCACGGCCCTTGCTGCCGAACATGCCGTTGAGGCGCTGATTGATGCGCCGCCAGAGCTCGTCCAGGTCGGGCGGTCCGCTGTTCCTGCGGTTGTCTTTATTGCCCCATTGCGGGTCGTTCCATGCCATAGCGTTATGTGGAGAAAACTGTAGGTTGAAGAGAGGTGTCGTCGGGGGCGCCGGCTTCATCCCGGGCGCGGCCGGCGAGCAGGATTTCCGACAGCGCGTCGCGTAAAAGTTCAAGCCCCGCGCCGGTTTGCGCAGATACATACACGCTTCGAAGTTTACCATACTCGTCGCGCCCCACTCCCGGCGCAACGCCCGTCAAATCGAGCTTGTTGTAGACCCTGAGTTGCGGCACGGCATCCGCCCCGATTTCTTTCAGCACCTTCTCGACCGCCTCGATCTGGCGCTCGCGCCCGGGGCTGGACGAGTCGATCACGTGCAGCAGCAAATCGGCCTCGGCCGTGGCTTCCAGCGTGGCGCGGAAGGCGGCCACCAGGTCGTGCGGCAGGCGGGTGATGAAGCCGACCGTGTCCGACAGCACCACTTCGCCGCCCATCCATTCACCCCGGCGCGGCAGATGGATCTTGCGCGTGGTGGTGTCGAGCGTGGCGAACAGCTGGTCGGCCGCGTAGGCGCCGGCGCGCGTCAGCGCATTGAACAGGGTGGATTTGCCGGCGTTGGTATAGCCCACCAGCGCCACCGACAGCACGTGCTGGCGCGATCTCGACCGCCGCTGGGTGCGGCGCTGCCTGCCCAGCCTGGCGAGCCGCTCACGCAGCGCCTTGACCCGCACGCCGATCAGACGGCGGTCGGTTTCCAGCTGTTTCTCGCCGGGGCCGCGCATGCCGACGCCGCCGCGCTGCCGCTCGAGGTGGGTCCAGCCGCGCACCAGGCGGGTCGACAGGTGCTGCAGCTGGGCCAGCTCGACCTGCAGCTTGCCTTCGGCGCTGTTCGCCCGGCGCGCGAAAATATCCAGTATCAGGCTGACGCGGTCGATCACGCGGCAGTGCAGGCGGCGCTCCAGGTTGCGCTCCTGCGCGGGCGACAATTCGTGGTTGAAGATGACGACATCGGCTTCGGTGGCCGCGACCAGCGCCGCGACTTCGTCGGCCTTGCCGCTCCCGACGAACAGCGCGGCATCCGGACGGCTGCGCTTGCCCTGCACCTCGCCGAGGAGGTCGAGCCCGGCGCCCGACGCCAGCAGGCGCAACTCGGCCACGCTCTCGGCAAAATCCGGGTCGCCGAAATCGAGCGCCACCAGAACGACGCGCTCGCCGCCCGCGTGCCGTTCAAACAAGCGGATGCTCCCGCTTTTCGTCCGGGCAGGCCGCGGGCGGCAAACGGGTCTCGGTGGTGGGTGATGGGGTCAGGCGATACAGGAATTTATTCACGGGCAGGGCATCAGGGGGAATATCCGCAGGATTACGGCCAGATGGGTGCGGGCCGCCGCCTTCCGGACACGTCGCGGCCTCTCATTCTAGCCCAGGATCACGGCTTCCCGGAATGGACGGCGCGCGTCCGCGACCGGCCCGCCCCGGACGCGCTCACAATTCCGCCGCGCGCAGCCGCTCGGCCGCCTGTTCGGGATTGACGGTGTTGACGAACAGTCCCGACCCCAGCTCGAATCCGGTCGGAATGGAGGTGCGCGGGCAGATTTCCAGATGCCAGTGGTAGCT
>JAMCVR010000017.1 GCA_023475455.1 Thermoplasmatota archaeon
TATCGTGCCAGCCGCAGCTGTCAGCGATCACCGAGCACAGCACATGGCCCATGTCGGAATAGCAGACGTGCCCCGTAGTCAAATGCGCGGTGTGCTGCGCCTTCAGCGTGTCGGCCATGTTGTAGCGCTCGAGCTTTTCCTCGGCGTTGTAGAACAGCGCCGAGACGTTGGCACGGCCGGTCAGGTCGGTAAGCCTGAGCGCGTTGCCGCGGCGCAGGATGCCCGACCAGTGGCAGCCGCCGGGCAGCGTCTCTTCCCAGAGGAACAGTTCGGAAGGCAGGGGGTTGAGGGTTTGTGCCATGTAACGTCCAGTCAAGGTGTGGATCGCCGGCTCATGCGGCGGTCGTGAGGTTCAGCTGATCGAGCATGTCCTGATCGGTCTTCATGCCCGAGGTCTCGCGGATGCGGGCGAGGATTTCCTTTTTCAGGCGCAGGAATTCCGGCGCGTGCTTCATGTCCTGCTCGCGCTCGGCGGGCAGCGGCACTTCGTAGATGGTGTCGATGCGGCCGGGACGCGGCGCCATCAGCACCACGCGATCGGCGAGATAGATCGCCTCCTCGACGTCGTGGGTGACGAAGGCCAGCGTCGGCTTTTCCAGCCGGTGCACGTGCAGGATGAGGTCGTGCATCACTTCGCGCGTCTGCGCGTCGAGCGCGCCGAAGGGCTCGTCCATCAGCAGGATTTCCGGCCGCCCCATCAGCGCACGGGCGATGGCGACGCGCTGCTGCATGCCGCCGGAGAGCTGGTTGGGCCAGGCGTTCGCCGCGGACGTCAGCCCCATCAGGGACAGCAGCGCGTCTGCGCGGCCGGAGGCGGCTTCGACGTCGGCTTCGCTGAGGTTCTCGCGGCCGTGCCGCAGGCGGCGGCTGAACTTGATGTTCTCCATCACCTTGAGCCAGGGATAGAGACTGTAGTGCTGGAACACCATGGCGCGGTCGGCGCCGGGACCCAGGATGGGCCGGTCGTCGACCAGCACGTCGCCGGCAGTGTGATATTCGAGCCCGCCGATGATGCGCAGCAACGTCGACTTGCCGCAGCCGGAGGCGCCGACGAAGGTGACGAATTCGTTGTCGGCGATGTCGAGGCTGACGTCCTGCAAGGCCTCGACGCGGTGGCTGCCTTCGCCGAACACCTTGCCGACGTGCCGGATGGAAATTTTCGGCTTGGTCATGATTTGAGATGCAGCCAGGGGAAGGCCTTGCGGTGCGCGAGACGGAACAGCTGATCCATGACCAGGCCAATGAGCCCGATCAGGATGATGCCGACGAAGATCTTGTCGGTCTGCAGAAAGCGCTGCGCCTTCAGGATGGAATAGCCGAGGCCGGAGTTGGCGGCGACCAGTTCGGCCACCACCAGATAGGTCCAGGCCCAGCCCATGGTGACGCGCAGGGTGTCGAGCAGCGCCGGCTTGGCGGCCTGGAAGATCACCAGGTTGATGGTCTCGCCTTTCTGCGCGCCCATGGTCTGCGCCGCCTCGATCTGCGCCAGCGGCACGCGGCGCACGTCCTCGGCCATCATCAGCACCATCTGAAAGAAGGTGCCGATGAAGATGATGGCGATCTTCGACGACTCCTCGATACCGACCCACAGCATCACCAGCGGGATGAAGGCCACCGCCGGCATGTAGCGGATGAAGTCGGTGAGCGGCTCCAGCACCGCCTGCACCGGGCGGAAGGTACCGATCAGCAGGGCCAGCGGCAGCGCGATCACCGCCGAGAACAGGAAGCCGGTGGTGACGCGGTAGATGCTGATGCCCATGTCGGACAAGAGGTCGTCTTCCGTGTACCAAGTGAGCAGGCGGTTGAACACGTCGGCCGGGCCGGGCAGGAACACCTTGTCCACCGCCGCCCCGCTCGACACGACCCACCACAGGCCCAGCGGCAGCAGCAGCCCGAGCGCGGCGAACAGCCAGTACTGGTTCCTGGCAAGCGGCCCGCGGATCGCCCACATGCCCGGTCTGCCAGACCTGGACGTGGCGCGGCGCGGCCGGGTACCGGGTCTGGATTGCATCAGCATGACTCCTTGATTACTTGCCGGCGGCGACTTCTTTGACCAGCGAGGCGTCGAGCCCTTTGGCGAAGTCGACCTTGCCTTCCATCAGCTTGTTGTCGAGCAGGAACCTGGCAATGGTCGGCGCGACGCCCAAGAGCGAGGTCGGGTCGCTGGCCGGGCCGAAGGCCTGCAGGTTGGCTTTCTGGTCGAAGAACTTGGTGCCGGGCAGGAAGACCTTGTATTCCTCGGCATCCATGCTCACCACCTTGGCCATGATTCGGGTGGTTTCATCCGGGTTGCTGCGCAGGAAGGCCTCGACGTCGTACCAGGCCTTGACCATGCCGACGAAATCGCGGCGCTTGGCCTTGAGCGTTTTCTCCTGCACCACCAGCAGGTCGGGCACCATGCCGGGCACATCCCTGGAGGTGAACAGCGGCTTGCCCTTGCCGCTGGTCTGGATGGTGTTGACCCACGGGTTCCACACCACGGCGGCATCGACGCGGCCGGCCATGAAGGCGGCGGCGGCGTCGCCGGCGGAGAGGTTCACCACCTTGACGTCCTTCAGCGTCATGCCGTTCTTGTTGAGCGCCATGGTGAGCAGGAAGTGCGACACGCTGTATTCCTCCAGCGCGATTTTCTTGCCCTTGAGGTCGGCGAAGGATTTGATCCTGGGGCCGACCATCAGCGCGTCGTTGCCGGCGGAGTTGTCGTTGACCAGGATGGTCTTCAGCGCGATGCCCTTGGCCAGCGGCGCCATGGTGTCGCTCCAGGTCTGCGAGTTGCCGTCGACCTGGCCGGCCGACAGCGCGCTGATCGAATCGGTGTAGTTGGCGAACCAGACCAGCTTGACGTCGGCGCCGTGCTTCTTGAAGAAGCCCTTCTGCTCGGCGACGTACCAGGCGACCCAGCCCGGCCAGTCGGACACGCCGATCTTGACCTGGGCAAGTGCCGCAGTGGGTTGGGCCAACAGGGCAAGGCCAAGGCCGGCGATGAGGATACGGGTAAGGCGCGCGATGTTCATTTCTAGCTCCTAATTGAGGGTCGGGGTCGAGTCCGGAGAAAGCGTCGCGCGATCGCTGTCTCCCGGGCTTTTGTCCCTCCGTGGAGCCCCACCTGTGGCGGCGCCGGCAACTCTCGGACCAGCCATCCCCGAAGGGACCGGAACCCTAGCTGCGCATTCGCGGTTCATGCAGGCGACAATGCGCCGCTTTTCCCGTTATCCCATTACTAGCAACAGCTGTGCCAGCCACGGCACAAACTTGCAAGCAACTGATTCCATAAATATTTGTAAATGGCCACTGCGCAATGCCGGACCTGACCCACGAGCTGACGTCCCTGATTGGTGCAAGCGGACTCGCCATTGCACCAAAGTGGTTCCCAGAGCATGGGCTTGGCACCGATCGCTGCCGGGCACACAATCCAGATGTGCAAGGCCTGCTTCTCACTTACTGGCAGCTTGCTATCTTGCGGCTCTTGGGCCGTTGGAACGAAAAAACCGGCGGGCTCTTACGCTTTGTCCAGCATGAGCCGCCGCGCACCCAGCCGCGTGGGCTGCCAGTCCAGCCGGTCGTAGAAGGCGAGCGCCGGCGCGTTGTCGAGGTCGGCGAGCAGCTGCGCGCGGACGGCGCCCTGGCTGCGGGC
>JAMCVR010000240.1 GCA_023475455.1 Thermoplasmatota archaeon
GCTCGAGTCGGCGATTGCCAATGCCGAGCACAATGAAGGTGCCGATATCGATACCCTGAAGGTCAAGACGATCTGCGTCGACCAGGGTTCGGTGCTGAAGCGCTTCACTGCCCGTGCCAAAGGCCGTGGCAACCGTATTAGCAAGCCGACCTGTCACATCAGTGTGACGGTTGGGGATTAAGGAAGCGGCATGGGACAAAAAATACATCCGATTGGATTCCGTCTTGGTGTTCAGCGCATCTGGACGGCCAAATGGTACGGTTCGAACCGCACCTTCTCCAGCACCCTGCTGGAGGACATCAAGGTTCGCGACTACCTGAAGAAGAAGCTTGCGCATGCGTCCATCTCCAAGGTGCTGATCGAGCGCCCGGCCAAGAATGCGCGCATCACGATTTTCAGCGGTCGCCCGGGTGTGGTCATAGGCAAGAAAGGCGAGGATATCGAAGTCCTGCGCGGTGAACTGGCTCGCCTGATGACGGTGCCGGTGCACGTCAACATCGAAGAAGTGCGCAAGCCGGAAACCGACGCGCAGATCATTGCCGACGGTATTGCGCAGCAGCTCGAAAAGCGCGTGATGTTCCGCCGCGCCATGAAGCGCGCCATGCAGAATGCCATGCGCCTGGGTGCGCAGGGCATCAAGATCATGAGTTCGGGCCGTTTGAACGGCGCCGAAATCGCACGGACCGAGTGGTATCGCGAAGGCCGCGTGCCGCTGCACACGCTGCGCGCCGAAATCGACTACGGCTTTGCCGAGGCGAAGACCACCTACGGCATCATCGGCATCAAGGTCTGGGTTTACAAGGGCGATGCGCTGAACCGTGGCGAACAGCCTGCGGCGGCCGAAGCGGACAAGCGCGGCAAGAAATCAGGAGTGAAACATGCTGCAGCCAGCTAGAAGAAAATTCCGCAAGGAACAGAAGGGCCGTAACACCGGCCTGGCGACTCGCGGCGCCAACGTGAGCTTTGGCGATTTCGGCCTGAAGGCGGTCGGTCGCGGCCGGTTGACTGCGCGCCAGATCGAGGCGGCGCGTCGTGCCATGACCCGTCACATCAAGCGGGGTGGCCGCATCTGGATCCGCATCTTCCCGGACAAGCCGATTTCGCGTAAGCCGGCCGAAGTGCGTATGGGTAACGGCAAGGGCGCGCCGGAGTACTACGTCGCCGAAATCCAGCCGGGCAAGGTTTTGTACGAGATGGACGGCGTGAACGAAACGCTGGCGCGCGAGGCTTTCCGCCTGGCGGCGGCCAAGCTGCCGATCGCGACCACCTTCGTGACCCGCATGATCGGGAGTTGAGTGATGAACACAAAAGAGATGCGCGGCAAGAATGCCGCGGAACTGAAGCAGGAACTCGAGTCCCTGCTGCGTGCCCACTTTGCCCTGCGTATGCAGGTGGCCACCCAGCAGTCGACCAAGACTGCCGACCTTGGCAAGTTGCGTCGCGATATCGCACGCGTCAAGACGATTATGCGCGAGAAGGCGGGTCAAGCATGACTGAAATCAAGAAAATGGTGCGCACGCTGACCGGGCGTGTGGTGAGCGACAAGATGAACAAGACGGTGACCGTCCTGGTCGAGCGTCGGGTCAAGCACCCGGTCATCGGCAAGGTGATCCGGCTGTCCAAGAAGTATCACGCCCACGATGAAAACAACGAGTTTCACGAAGGCGACATGGTGCAGATCGAGGAGTCGCGCAAGCTCTCCCGCACCAAGGCATGGACGGTCAGCAAGCTGCTTGAGCGCGCACGCGTTTAAGGCTTGCGTCAGGTTTCAAGACCCGGTATAGTGCCGGGTTTTCCGGTTGGTGAGCCGGTTGGGTTGTGTCCGGTTCGCTGACTCAAGTAGTTCCGCGTCAAGCGGGATCTTCTCCCGAACGGGATCCAAAACTGGCCGCCTTGTGGTGGATTAAGTTGGAGGCAATTAAATGATTCAGATGCAGTCCGTATTGGACGTGGCGGACAACACCGGTGCGCGCTCGGTCATGTGCATCAAGGTGCTGGGCGGCAGCCATCGTCGCTATGCGAGCGTGGGCGACATCATCAAGGTCAGCATCAAGGATGCTGCGCCGCGTGGCCGTGTGAAGAAGGGCGACGTCTACAACGCCGTGGTGGTGCGTACCGCCAAGGGCGTGCGTCGCCCGGACGGTTCGCTGGTGCGCTTCGACGGCAATGCCGCCGTCCTGCTCAACAACAAGCTAGAGCCGATCGGCACCCGTATCTTCGGGCCGGTTACCCGTGAGTTGCGCTCCGAGAAGTTCATGAAGATCGTCTCGCTGGCGCCCGAGGTTCTGTGAGAGGCAATCATGGCACATATTCGTAAAAGCGATCAGGTGATCGTTCTCACCGGCAAGGACAAAGGCAAGCGCGGCACCGTGTTGCGCGTGCTGGATGACGGCCATGTGCTGGTTGAGGGCGTGAATCGCGTCAAGAAGCATCAGAAGCCGAATCCCATGCGCAATATCCAGGGTGGGATCGTCGAAAAGGAAATGCCGATCCAGGCTTCCAATGTCGCGTTGTTCAACGTCGGCACGCAGAAGGCGGATCGCGTGGGTTACAAGGTGCTGGAGGACGGCCGCAAGGTGCGTGTGTACAAGTCCAATGGCGAAATGGTTGACGCACAGGGGTAATCATGGCGCGTTTTCAAGA
This sequence comes from Thermoplasmatota archaeon, assembly GCA_023475455.1. Next base: position 2,644 of record JAMCVR010000240.1, read on the forward strand.
ATTTTATCGTGAGACGGTGGTGCCCAGGCTGGTCGAGCAGTTTGGCTACAAGTCCGTCATGGAAGTCCCCCGCATCCAGAAGATCACCCTGAACATGGGGGTCGGCGAGGCGGTGGCCGACAAGAAGGTGATGGATCACGCGGTGGCCGACATGCAGAAGATTGCGGGCCAGAAGCCTGTCGTCACCAAGTCCAGGAAGTCCATCGCGGGCTTCAAGATCCGTGAAAACTATCCGGTGGGCTGCATGGTGACGCTGCGCCGCGGGCAGATGTACGAGTTCCTGGATCGTCTGGTGACCGTTGCGATGCCGCGTATCCGCGATTTCCGGGGGGTCTCGGGCAAGTCCTTCGATGGCCGTGGCAACTACAACATGGGCATCAAGGAACAGATCATTTTCCCCGAGATCGAGTACGACAAGATCGATGCGCTGCGTGGCATGAACATCACCATCACCACCACCGCCAAGACTGATGATGAAGCGCGAGCCCTGCTTGCCGCCTTCAGTTTCCCGTTTAAAAATTAAACCAGGCAAGAATTGAGGTAGGCATGGCCAAGTTATCCTTGATTAATCGTGAAGAAAAGCGCGCGCGCATGGTGAAAAAATATGCCGCCAAGCGTGCCGAACTGAAAGCTGTGATCGCCAACGTTCAGGCCAGCGACGAAGACCGCATGGCGGCGTACCAGGCGTTGCAGGAACTGCCGCGTAACTCCAGCCCGGTGCGCCAGCGCAATCGCTGCCAGCTGACGGGCCGTCCGCGTGGCGTGTTCAGCAAATTCGGCCTGGCGCGCGGCAAGCTGCGTGAGTATGCGATGCGGGGCGAGATCCCGGGCATCGTCAAGGCAAGCTGGTAAGGGGCAAACGATATGAGTATGAGTGATCCCATCGCGGACATGCTGACCCGCATCCGCAATGCGCAGGCGGTTGAAAAGGCGGCCGTCACGATGCCTTCTTCCAAGGTCAAAGTGGCGATTGCCAAGGTGCTGAAGGACGAGGGCTATATTGAGGACTTCGCCGTTCGTGGCGAGGCCGGCAAGCCCGAACTCGAATTGCAGCTCAAGTATTACGCCGGCCGCCCGGTGATCGAGCGTATCGAGCGTGTGAGCAAGCCTGGTCTGCGCATCTACAAGGGCGCAGAGGAGCTGCCGCGCGTGATGAACGGCCTGGGTGTGGCCATCGTGTCGACGTCGAGCGGTGTCATGACGGACCGTCATGCCCGTGCCAGGGGCGTGGGTGGTGAAGTCCTGTGCGTGGTTGCGTAAGAGAGAGCGGATATGTCACGTGTAGCCAATAATCCTATTACGTTGCCGAAAGGCGTCGAGGTCACGCTGGGTGGCGCGATCTCGGTCAAGGGCCCGCTGGGTGCGATGAGCCGGGCAGCGGCAAGCGACGTCTCGGTGGCGCTGAATGACGGCGTGCTGACTTTCGCGCCCGTCGGCGCAAGCATCCAGGCGAACGCCATGGCGGGAACCCTGCGCGCGTTGGTGAACAACATGGTGCAGGGCGTCACCAAGGGTTTCGAGAAGAAGCTCGTGCTGGTCGGGGTCGGCTATCGTGCCCAGGCCCAGGGCGATGCGCTCAACCTGACGCTGGGTTTCTCGCATCCTGTGGTGCACAAGATGCCCGCCGGCATCAAGGTCGAGACCCCGACGCAGACCGAAATCGTGATCAGGGGGATCGATCGCCAGGTTGTCGGGCAGGTGGCCGCCGACGTGCGCGCATACCGTCCGCCGGAGCCTTACAAGGGCAAGGGCGTTCGCTATAGCGACGAAGTGGTCATCAAGAAAGAGACCAAGAAGAAGTAAGGCTTAAGGACAGAAAATGAACACCAAGCAATCACGGATTCGCAGAGCGCGCAAAACCCGCGCCAAAATCGCGGCCGTCAAGGCGATTCGCCTGGCCATTCACCGCACCAACAGCCACGTTTACGCCCAGATCATTTCTGCGGACGGCGGTACGGTGATGGTCAGCGCGTCTTCCAACGACAAGGATATGCGCACTCAGCTGACCAACGGCGGCAACGTTGCCGCTGCCGCAGCGGTGGGCAAGCGCCTGGCCGAAAAGGCCAAAGGCTTGGGCATTGAAAAAGTGGCTTTCGACCGGGCCGGCTTCAAGTTCCACGGGCGTGTGAAAGCCCTGGCTGAAGCGGCGCGCGAAGGCGGTTTGGCATTTTAACGAGGCAGAATCAAGATGGCCCGTACAGCACCTACTAGTAACGAAGAGCGCGGCGACGGCCTGCGCGAAAAGATGATCTCGATCAACCGCGTCACCAAAGTGGTGAAGGGCGGTCGGATCATGGGTTTTGCCGCACTGACCGTGGTTGGCGACGGGGACGGCGGAATCGGCATGGGCAAGGGCAAGTCCCGCGAAGTGCCGGTGGCCGTTCAGAAGGCGATGGAAGAGGCGCGCCGCAAGCTGGTCAAGATCAGCCTGAAGAACGGCACCTTCCATCACACGGTGGTGGGCCAGCACGGCGCTTCGCGCGTGCTGATCCAGCCGGCATCGGAAGGTACCGGGATCATTGCCGGTGGTGCGATGCGTGCCGTGTTCGAGGTGATGGGCGTGCAGAACGTTCTTGCCAAGTGTCTCGGGTCGACCAATCCCTACAACGTCGTGCGCGCAACCATCGACGGTCTGCTGAAAATGTCCACGCCGTCCGAGATTGCGGCCAAGCGCGGCAAGTCAATCGAAGACATCACGGGGTAAGTCATGAGCGAGCAGAAGAAAATCAAGGTGACGCTGGTCAGGAGCCTGATTGGCACCAAGGCGCCGCATCGTGCCTGCGTGCGCGGCCTGGGCCTGCGCCGGATGCACCATACGGTCGAGGTGCTCGATACCCCTGAAAACCGCGGGATGATCGCCAAGGTCGCCTATCTGGTGAAGTGCGAGGCTTAAAAAAATGGAACTCAATACGATTAAACCGGCTGACGGCGCCAAGAAGGACAGGCGCCGCCTGGGTCGCGGCATTGGCTCCGGCCTGGGTAAAACCGCAGGCCGCGGCCACAAGGGCCAGAAATCCCGTGCGGGCGGCTTCCACAAGGTGGGCTTCGAGGGCGGCCAGATGCCGATGCATCGCCGCCTGCCCAAGCGCGGCTTCGTTTCGCTGACCAAGGCCGATACGGCGCACGTTCGTCTGCATGAACTGGCTGCAATCGGCGTGGACGAGATCGATCTGCTGGTGCTGAAGCAGGCGGGCGTGGTCGGTGCCTCCGCCAAGGCGGCCCGGGTCTACCTGGCCGGCGAAATCGGCAAGGCGGTCAAGCTGCGCGGTATCGCGGTGACCAGGGGTGCGCGCGCTGCGATCGAGGCGGCCGGCGGCACCATCGCCGACTAAGTCGCGAGGACCCACGCTTTGGCCACGCCCAAAACCGGCTTGAACAAATTCGGCGACCTCAAGCGTCGCCTGCTGTTTCTGCTTGGCGCCTTGATCGTCTACCGTATCGGCACCTTTATTCCGGTGCCGGGGATCGATCCGCTGGTTCTCGATCAGCTGTTCAAGTCGCAGCAAGGCGGCATCCTGGGCATGTTCAACATGTTCTCTGGCGGGGCGCTGTCGCGTTTCAGCCTGTTTGCGCTGGGGATCATGCCGTACATCTCGGCGTCGATCATCGTGCAGCTGATGACGACCGTGTCGCCCCACCTCGAAGCGCTGAAAAAAGAGGGCGAGGCGGGGCGTCGCAAGATTACGCAGTACACCCGCTACGGCACCCTGTTCCTGGCGGTGTTTCAGGCGCTGGGAATTTCCATTGCGCTGGAATCGCAGGCGGGCCTGGTGCTGGATCCGGGTTTGGGGTTCCGTTTGATTACGGTGGTTACCCTGACCGCCGGGACGATGTTCCTGATGTGGCTGGGTGAGCAGATCACCGAGCGTGGTCTGGGCAATGGCATCTCGATCATTATTTTCGCCGGCATTGTGGCGGGACTGCCTTCTGCCATCGGCGGCACGCTGGAATTGACGCGGACTGGCGCATTCTCGATTCCGCTGGTGTTGATGCTGTTCGTCGGCGTGCTGCTGGTGACCGCGCTGGTGGTGTTCGTCGAGCGGGGCCAGCGCAAGATTCTGGTCAACTACGCCAAGCGCCAAGTCGGCAAGATGGTGGTGGGCGGCCAGAGCTCGCACCTGCCGCTCAAATTGAACATGGCAGGCGTGATCCCGCCGATCTTCGCCTCCAGCATCATCCTGTTCCCGGCCACGCTGGCGGGCTGGTTCGGCAGCAGCGAGGGGATGGGGTGGCTGAAGGATATCGGCGCGACGCTGTCGCCCGGCCAGCCGGTGTACGTTTTGATGTATGCGCTGGCAATCATCTTTTTCTGTTTTTTCTATACGGCCCTGGTGTTCAATCCCAAGGAAACGGCAGACAACCTGAAAAAGAGCGGTGCGTTCGTTCCGGGCATTCGTCCCGGCGATCAAACCGCGCGCTACATCGACAGGATTCTGACCCGGCTGACGCTGGTGGGGGCGATCTACATCACGCTGGTGAGTTTGCTGCCCGAGTTTCTGATTTTGAAATGGAATGTTCCGTTCTACTTTGGCGGAACGTCCCTGCTGATTATTGTAGTGGTGACGATGGATTTCATGGCGCAGGTTCAGGCCTATGTGATGTCGCACCAGTATGAAGGCTTGCTCAAGAAGGCCAATTTCAAGAATGGCCTGGTCGGGCGTTGATGTCTAAGGAAGTTGATGTCTAAGGAAGATGTCATCCAGATGCAGGGCGAGGTGATCGAGAACCTGCCGAATGCCACATTTAGGGTCAAGCTGGAAAACGGCCATGTATTGCTGGGTTATATCTCGGGAAAGATGCGCATGCACTATATCCGGATTCTTCCTGGAGACAAGGTGACGGTTGAGCTCACCCCCTACGATCTGTCCAAAGGCCGGATCGTTTTCAGGGCGAAGTGATTTTTGACCGGCAGCACGCTGCCGGCGAGTGAATGGAGAAAACCATGAGAGTGCAGGCTTCAGTCAAGAAAATGTGCCGTAAATGCAAGGTTGTGCGCCGCAAGGGCGTTGTGCGCGTGATCTGTGACGATCCGCGCCACAAGCAGCGCCAGGGTTGAGCGGCCGATTGTTGGCCGGATTGAAATCGAGTCACCCTGTAGACGGGTTGACGTGTTATAATTTTTTGTTTTCCGTTCGGAGCTTTGCGAATGGCTCGTATTGCTGGGGTTAATATCCCGAATCATCAACACGCGATTATCGCGTTGACCGCCATTTATGGCATTGGCAGGACCACGTCCGGCAAGATTTGCGAAGCGGCGGGCGTTGCCCCGGCTTCGAAAATCAAGGACTTGACCGAGGCCCAGGTTGAGCGTTTGCGCGAAGGCGTGGCCCGGTTCACGGTCGAGGGCGACCTGCGCCGTGAAATCACCATGAACATCAAGCGCTTGATGGATCTGGGCTGCTATCGCGGCTTCCGTCATCGTAAAGGCTTGCCGACCCGCGGTCAGCGCACGCGCACCAACGCGCGCACCCGCAAGGGGCCGCGCAAGGCCATCAGGAAATAAAGGTTAACCATGGCAACGAAACCCGCTACGCGCGTCCGTAAAAAAGTCAAGAAGAATGTCGCAGAAGGCATTGCGCACATCCATGCTTCGTTCAACAACACCATTGTGACGATCACCGACCGTCAGGGCAATGCCCTGTCGTGGGCAACCGCCGGCGGCGCGGGCTTCAAGGGCTCGCGCAAATCGACGCCGTTCGCGGCGCAGGTTGCGGCTGAAAACGCCGGCAAGATGGCGCAGGAATACGGCGTCAAGAACCTGGAAGTGCGCATCAAGGGCCCCGGCCCGGGGCGCGATTCCACCGTGCGCGCGTTGAACGCGCTCGGCTTCAAGATCGTTGCGATCTCGGATGTCACGCCGATTCCGCACAACGGTTGCCGTCCCTCCAAAAAGCGTCGTATCTAATTACCAGGGAAAATCATGGCTCGTAATCTTGATCCCAAGTGCCGTCAATGCCGCCGCGAAGGCGAAAAGCTGTTCCTGAAGGGCGAGAAGTGCTTCACCGACAAATGCGCCATCGAGCGCCGCCCCTATGCGCCTGGCCAGCACGGCCAGAAGAGTGGCGCCCGCCTGTCCGGTTATGGCGTGCAGCTGCGTGAAAAACAGAAAATTCGCCGCATCTACGGCGTGCTGGAAGGCCAGTTCCGTCTGACCTACAAAAGGGCGGACAGCCGCAAGGGCGTGACCGGCGAAAACCTGCTGTCGATGCTGGAGTCGCGCCTGGATTCGGTGTGCTACCGCATGGGCTTCGGCGCCTCGCGCACCGAGGCGCGTCAGGTGGTGCGTCACAACGGCATCACGGTGAACGGTCGCCGGGTCAATATCCCGTCGTATCAGGTGCGGGCCGGTGATGTGGTCGAGGTTGCCGACAAGGCGAAGGCTCATCTGCGCATCAAGGCCGCTGCAGAAGCGACTGCATCGCGTGGCTACCCCGAGTGGGTCGAAGTCGACGCCAAGGCGTTGAAGGGCACCTACAAGGCCGCGCCGCAACGTTCGGAATTGCCGTCGACCATCAACGAATCGCTGGTCGTCGAACTGTACTCCAAATAAGCCGGCCCGGTCTTTTGCCCCGGTCTTAAGGGCTGGTATTCAAGGAAACGTACTCTATGCAAAGCGCTACGGAATTTCTCAAGCCGCGTATTGTGGAGGTGGACCGCGCCTCCCCGCTGCATGCCAAGGTCATCATGGAGCCCTTCGAGCGTGGCTATGGCCACACGCTCGGCAATGCGCTGCGTCGCATCCTTCTGTCTTCCATGGTGGGTTACGCGCCGACCGAAGTCGCCATCAGCGGCGTCGTGCACGAGTACTCGACCATCGAGGGCGTGCAGGAAGACGTCGTCGATATTCTGCTGAACCTCAAGGGCATCGCCTTCAAGATGCACGGCAAGTCCGAAGCCATCCTGAAAGTGTCCAAGGCCGGCGAAGGCGTGGTGACTGCGGGTGACATCGAAATCGGCCACGATATCGAAGTGCTGAACCCGGACCACGTGATCGCCCACCTGACCAAGGGCGGCAAGCTCGACATGGAAATCAAGATCGAAGCCGGCCGCGGCTACCAGCCCGCCACCGCGCGCAAGGTCTCGGAAGAAACCCGTGCCGTCGGTTCGATCCTGGTCGACGCTTCGTTCAGCCCGGTCCGCCGCGTGGCCTACTCGGTCGAGAGCGCGCGCGTCGAGCAGCGCACCGACCTCGACCGCCTGGTGATCGACATCGAAACCAACGGCGTGGTCGAGCCGGAAGAAGCGGTGCGTACCGCCGCCCGCATCCTGGTGAACCAGCTTTCCGTGTTCGCCGATCTGGAAGGCACCCCGGCCGAGTCCGAGTCGCCGCGTTCGCCGCAGGTCGACCCCCTGCTGCTGCGTCCGGTCGACGATCTGGAGCTGACAGTTCGCTCGGCCAATTGCCTGAAAGCCGAGAACATCTACTTCATCGGCGACCTGATCCAGCGTTCCGAGACCGAGCTGCTGCGCACGCCCAACCTGGGCCGCAAGTCGCTGAACGAAATCAAGGATGTGCTGGCTTCCAGGAGCCTGTCGCTCGGCATGAAGCTGGAAAACTGGCCGCCCGCCGGTCTTGAGCGTCCCTGAACGAATTAAAAGTACCCTGTAACCCAATCAAACAATAAAGTGCGGGTCGCCGTGGCTGGCGGCCTGGCCCAAGAATACTGACTGAAAGGAATCGCCATGCGTCATCGTCAATCCAACCGCAAGCTCAACCGCACCACCAGCCATCGTCTGGCCATGTTCCGCAACATGAGCAACTCGCTGCTGAAGCACGAAGTCATCAAGACCACGCTGCCGAAAGCCAAGGAACTGCGCCGCTTCGTCGAGCCGCTGATCACCCTGGGCAAGGAGCCCAGCCTGGCGAACCATCGCCTGGCGTTCGACCGCCTGCGCGACCGCGACATGGTCGTCAAGCTGTTCGGCGAACTGGGCCCGCGCTACAAGACCCGTCCCGGCGGCTACCTGCGCATCCTCAAGTACGGCTTCCGCAACGGCGTGGTCGAGCCGGAAGAAGCGGTGCGTACCGCCGCCCGCATCCTGGTGAACCAGCTTTCCGTGTTCGCCGATCTGGAAGGCACCCCGGCCGAGTCCGAGTCGCCGCGTTCGCCGCAGGTCGACCCCCTGCTGCTGCGTCCGGTCGACGATCTGGAGCTGACAGTTCGCTCGGCCAATTGCCTGAAAGCCGAGAACATCTACTTCATCGGCGACCTGATCCAGCGTTCCGAGACCGAGCTGCTGCGCACGCCCAACCTGGGCCGCAAGTCGCTGAACGAAATCAAGGATGTGCTGGCTTCCAGGAGCCTGTCGCTCGGCATGAAGCTGGAAAACTGGCCGCCCGCCGGTCTTGAGCGTCCCTGAACGAATTAAAAGTACCCTGTAACCCAATCAAACAATAAAGTGCGGGTCGCCGTGGCTGGCGGCCTGGCCCAAGAATACTGACTGAAAGGAATCGCCATGCGTCATCGTCAATCCAACCGCAAGCTCAACCGCACCACCAGCCATCGTCTGGCCATGTTCCGCAACATGAGCAACTCGCTGCTGAAGCACGAAGTCATCAAGACCACGCTGCCGAAAGCCAAGGAACTGCGCCGCTTCGTCGAGCCGCTGATCACCCTGGGCAAGGAGCCCAGCCTGGCGAACCATCGCCTGGCGTTCGACCGCCTGCGCGACCGCGACATGGTCGTCAAGCTGTTCGGCGAACTGGGCCCGCGCTACAAGACCCGTCCCGGCGGCTACCTGCGCATCCTCAAGTACGGCTTCCGCAACGGCGACAACGCGCCGATGGCGCTGGTCGAACTGGTCGATCGTCCCGAGACCGGCGTCGAGCCGGTCGAGGCCGAGTAAGTCGACTTAAGATCGCGAGACATGAAAAAAGCCGGGTTGGTTGATCCCGGCTTTTTTCATGCCTGTGTGACAGGGAAGGCGCAGGCTCACCGCTCGCCCTTGCCGTTGGCCGATCTTGTCAGGCATAGTCGTTCTTCCCTAAGCTCACTACCTGGAAAAAGCAGTTCACCACAGAGACACGGAGTCGATTCGACGCGAGAAGATCGACGGAATGGCGCCACCCCGTGGGTGAAGCGGCTGGCAGATGCAAGCGCTTGTTTTCGCTGGGTCTCCCCGCCTCTGTGGTTCAAGAATTGCTGAATTCAGGTTCGAACCAGGAAAGCACCGTGATCGTTCTCTTCACCGATTTCGGCGTGCGCGATCCCTATGTGGGGCAGGTCAAGGCGCGCCTCGCCGAACATGCGCCCGCGCAGCAGGTGGTGGATCTGCTGCACGAGGTGCCCGACTTCAATCCGCATGCGGGCGCGCATTTGCTGGCTGCGTTCGCGCCCGTCTTTCCGCCCGGCAGCGTGTTTCTGGCGGTGGTCGATCCCGGCGTCGGCACGCCGCGCGACGCCGTGGTGGCGATGGCCGCCGGCCGCTGGTTTGTCGGGCCGGACAACGGGTTGCTGTCGGTCGTTGCCGCGCGCCATGCCGACACCCGGCTGTGGCGCATCATCTGGCAGCCCGAGGGCCTGTCGGCCACCTTTCACGGGCGCGACCTGTTTGCGCCGATCGCCGCCGACATCGCGCGCGGCGAGTTTCCCGCCGACAAGCTGAGCCCGATGGACAAGCTGAATGTCGAGTTCGACGCCGGCGACCTGGCGCGGGTGATTTACATCGACCATTACGGCAACGCCTGGACCGGCGTGCGCGGGGTGCCGCAGAATGCGCGCGTCACGTCAGCGGGAAAGCTGTTCAAGCATGGCGAAAGCTTCGGCTTCGTCGGCAAGGGCGAGGGCTTCTGGTTCATCAACAGCGTCGGCTTGCTGGAACTTGCGGTCAACCGGGGCAGCGCTGCGGCCACGTATGGCCTGAAAGTGGGCGATGCGGTGCAGGTGCAGCGGCTTAATTAGTCTGCATTCCTCACCACAGAGGCACTAAGAACATCGAAAAAAATACGTCATACGCTTTTCCAGATTCATCCGTTGAGTGTAAGCGGTTTTGGCTACAACGCCTTGTTTTTACCCCGTGTCCCAAGGGATGCCGTCCCTGCGGGACCTGTCTTGTGGTTCCAACTTCGGTTTTCAGGATTAACGCGCTCAATCCAGGCCGATCAGCAGTGCCCGGTAATCGTTGACGTTGGTGCGGGTGGGGCCGCTGACGACGAGGTCGCCCAGGGCGGAAAAAAATCCGTGACTGTCGTGCCCGGACAGGAACGCAGCCGCGTCGAGGCCGTGCTCACGCGCGCGAAGCAGCGTGTCCGGGCCGATCACGGCGCCTGCATTGTCCTCGCTGCCGTCGATGCCGTCGGTGTCGCAGGCGATCGCCCACGCAGGCGTGTCCGCCAGTTCAAGCGCCCTTGCCGTTGGCCGATCTTGTCAGGCATAGTCGTTCTTCCCTAAGCTCACTACCTGGAAAAAGCAGTTCACCACAGAGACACGGAGTCGATTCGACGCGAGAAGATCGACGGAATGGCGCCACCCCGTGGGTGAAGCGGCTGGCAGATGCAAGCGCTTGTTTTCGCTGGGTCTCCCCGCCTCTGTGGTTCAAGAATTGCTGAATTCAGGTTCGAACCAGGAAAGCACCGTGATCGTTCTCTTCACCGATTTCGGCGTGCGCGATCCCTATGTGGGGCAGGTCAAGGCGCGCCTCGCCGAACATGCGCCCGCGCAGCAGGTGGTGGATCTGCTGCACGAGGTGCCCGACTTCAATCCGCATGCGGGCGCGCATTTGCTGGCTGCGTTCGCGCCCGTCTTTCCGCCCGGCAGCGTGTTTCTGGCGGTGGTCGATCCCGGCGTCGGCACGCCGCGCGACGCCGTGGTGGCGATGGCCGCCGGCCGCTGGTTTGTCGGGCCGGACAACGGGTTGCTGTCGGTCGTTGCCGCGCGCCATGCCGACACCCGGCTGTGGCGCATCATCTGGCAGCCCGAGGGCCTGTCGGCCACCTTTCACGGGCGCGACCTGTTTGCGCCGATCGCCGCCGACATCGCGCGCGGCGAGTTTCCCGCCGACAAGCTGAGCCCGATGGACAAGCTGAATGTCGAGTTCGACGCCGGCGACCTGGCGCGGGTGATTTACATCGACCATTACGGCAACGCCTGGACCGGCGTGCGCGGGGTGCCGCAGAATGCGCGCGTCACGTCAGCGGGAAAGCTGTTCAAGCATGGCGAAAGCTTCGGCTTCGTCGGCAAGGGCGAGGGCTTCTGGTTCATCAACAGCGTCGGCTTGCTGGAACTTGCGGTCAACCGGGGCAGCGCTGCGGCCACGTATGGCCTGAAAGTGGGCGATGCGGTGCAGGTGCAGCGGCTTAATTAGTCTGCATTCCTCACCACAGAGGCACTAAGAACATCGAAAAAAATACGTCATACGCTTTTCCAGATTCATCCGTTGAGTGTAAGCGGTTTTGGCTACAACGCCTTGTTTTTACCCCGTGTCCCAAGGGATGCCGTCCCTGCGGGACCTGTCTTGTGGTTCCAACTTCGGTTTTCAGGATTAACGCGCTCAATCCAGGCCGATCAGCAGTGCCCGGTAATCGTTGACGTTGGTGCGGGTGGGGCCGCTGACGACGAGGTCGCCCAGGGCGGAAAAAAATCCGTGACTGTCGTGCCCGGACAGGAACGCAGCCGCGTCGAGGCCGTGCTCACGCGCGCGAAGCAGCGTGTCCGGGCCGATCACGGCGCCTGCATTGTCCTCGCTGCCGTCGATGCCGTCGGTGTCGCAGGCGATCGCCCACGCAGGCGTGTCCGCCAGTTCAAGCGCCAGCGCCAGCAGAAATTCCGTGTTGCGGCCGCCGCGCCCGTGTTGGGGGCGCAGGGTGACGGTGGTCTCGCCGCCTGAAATCAGCGCGATGGGGTGGGACTTCACGGCGCGCGTCAGCGCGGCATGCCGTTTCGCCACAGCCTGCGCATCCCCGCTGACACAGTCGGAGAGCACCACGGCGGGAATGCCGCGTCTTTCGAAGAAACCGCACGCGGCTTGCAGACTGCGGTATGCGCTGGCGATCACACGGTTTTCCATACGGTCGAAACAGGGGTCGCCGGGTTTGGGCGTGTCGTTCAATGCTCCGGCAGTACAGGCTTCGAGGTGGTGCCGGACGCCAGCGGGCAACGCGATGCGGAAGCGCTGCAGCCGTTCGAGCGCATCGGCGCAGGTGGTGGGATCGGGCGCGCAGGGGCCGGAGGCGATATGGGTCGGATCGTCGCCGACAACGTCGGAAATGACCAGTGCCAGCCCCTGCGCCCCTGATATGCCTAGCGCCGCCTGCGCCAGGCGTCCGCCCGACAGGCGGGTGAGGTGCTTGCGCACGGTGTTGATGTCGTGGATGGCCGCGCCGGCATTCAGCAGCGCCTTGGTCACCCGGCGCAATTCCTTCAGGCTCACCCCTTCGACCGGCGCAGCGAGCAGGCTGGAACCGCCACCCGAAATCAGCGCCAGCAGCAGATCGTCCGGCCTCAGTTGCCCGGCGCATTTCCAGCATGCGCAAAGCGGCCTCTTCGCCGCGCCCGTCGGGCAGCGGATGGCTGGCCTCGACGACCTCGATGCGGCGCGTGGGCAGGCCGTGCCGGTAGCGGGTGACCACCAGCCCGGACAAGGGCGCAGCGGCCGGCCAGTGGGCTTCGACCGCTGCGGCCATGCTGGCGGCGGCCTTGCCGCCGCCGACCACCAGCGTGCGGCCGCGCGGCGGCGCGGGCAGATGCGGCGGCAGGATGCGCGCAGGGTCGGCGGCGGCCACCGCGACACGGAAGGATTCCAGCAGCAGATCGCGTGGGCTCACCCCGGCAGTTCTCGGTTCAGTCGCCGGTCGGGCGGCGCAGCCTGGCGCGCAAGCCCGGCCCGATCTGCATCGCCAGCCGGAACCGGGTCGGCATGGTGAACAGCGTGGTGGCCACCAGCAGCCCCCACACCAGACTTGCCGCCACGGGGCCCCGGATCAGCGACTTGCCGCCCGGCCCGATGGCCAGCAATCTGCGCGTCGGCGCAATCGAGTTGCGCGACCGCCGCGCCATTGGCAATGCGCCGGCCCGGTTCCGCCGGGATGCTGGCGATTGGGGCGGACAATCCGGCGGCGAGTTTGGCAAGGTTGAGCGATACCACCTGCGCCGATGCCTCGCGCACCGGATGGATGGACCGTTCTGACGGCGGCCGGCTCTTGACGGGAACCGGCGGCGCGGCCATGGCGGGCATGCACAAGAGGGCGAACAGGCGGATGGCGAGGCGCATGGCGGAGGCAGGAAAGGGGGCTGGCTGAATTGTAGCGGCTGGCGTTTCGAGCCGGTTGCGTCAAACAAAAACGGCCAGGAGACCCCGGCCGTTTGCGCTGCCTGTCGCGGAATGGTTATTTGGCGGCGTCTTTGGCTTGATCGGCCATGCCCTGCGCGGCGTCGGCGGTATCCTGGGCGGCCTCTGCAGCCGCATCTTTGGTTGCATCGGCCGCGGCCGCTGCGGCTTCACCTGCGGCGTCGGCGGCGGCGCCGGCCGCATCAGCAGCAGAACCTGCGGCGTCGGCGGCGGAATCCGCAGCAGCGCCGGCGGCTTCCTTGGCTTCTTCCAGGGCGGGGGCGGCGGCTTCTTCGGCCTTTTGGCAAGCGGTCAGTGCAAGGGCGGCGAACAGTGCGACGAGAAGTTTCGATTGCATGGAGATCTCCCTGGAGTGGATTGAACGTAAAAGGAAATGCGAGTCTGGCATACGATTACATCCCGCCTTGCAGGACTTCAGCGCGTAGTGGACCGGAGTCCTTTAGGGCAACTCACATTTTTTTATTAATAACGCCAAAACGCACCGGGAACAAGCTTATCGGTGTTTTTTTTGCACGTCGAACATCAAAAACACTCGTCCGGCCGCAGGTAGCGCCATTGTCCGGGCGGCAGATCGCCCAGCCGCACGCGGCCGATGCGCACGCGTTTCAGCCCTACCACCTTCAGCCCCACCAGCTCGCACATGCGGCGGATCTGGCGCTTGCGGCCCTCCTTCAGGATGAAGCGCAGCTGGTCGGCGTTCTGCCAGCCGACCTTCGCCGGGCGCAGCTTGCGGCCGTCGAGCGAGAGGCCCTGGTTGAGCAGGGCGAGACCCCGCTCGTCGAGGCGCCCTTCGACCCGCACCCGATATTCCTTCTCGACGTCGGAATCGTCGCCGATCAGTTGCCTGGCGATGCGCCCGTCCTGCGTCAGCACCAGGAGGCCGGTCGAATCGATGTCGAGCCGCCCGGCCGGCGCCAGTCCCTTCAGGTGCGCCGGATGAAACGCCCGCCCGGCGCGCCCGTCCTGCCACAGGGTGTCGGGGCGGATCAGGGTCACGGCCGGCTGGTAGCCCGGTTCCGGCTGTCCCGACACATAGCCGACGGGCTTGTGCAGCAGGAGGGTGACGCGTTGCTGCTGCTGCGCGCTCGCGGCATTGTCCAGGCGGATCGCGCAGGCGGGATCGACCTTGGTGCCGAGTTCGCTCACCCGGCGGCCGTCGACGAAGACGAGTCCGCTTTCGATGTAGCCGTCGGCCTCGCGGCGCGAGCACAGCCCGCGTTCGGACATCAGCTTGGAAAGGCGGACGGGTTCGGCCATGGGAGGAAGCGGTCACAAGGAGGGCGCGGAGGACACGGAGGAAATGCGCACGGCGTTTCGGGCCGATTGCCTCGGTTCGTGCGCTTTTCTCGCCATCCTCCGTGTCCTCTTTGTGCACATGCGATTCCAGGCCGTTCAGTGCCGCGATAGAACGGGTTGCAAATACTGCCCGGTATGGCTCGCCGGATTGTCGGCCACCGCCTCCGGCGTGCCTTCGGCCAGGATCATCCCGCCGCCGGCGCCGCCTTCGGGGCCGAGGTCGATCAGCCAGTCGGCCGTCTTGATCACGTCCAGGTTGTGCTCGATGACGACCACGCTGTTGCCGGCATCACTCAGGCGCTGCAGCACCTTCAGCAGCAGGTCGATGTCGGCGAAGTGCAGACCCGTGGTGGGCTCGTCCAGGATGTAGAGCGTGCGTCCGGTGTCGCGCTTGGACAGTTCGAGCGCGAGTTTGACCCGCTGCGCCTCGCCGCCCGACAGCGTGGTGGCGGACTGGCCGAGGCGGATGTAGCCGAGGCCGACGTCGATCAGGGTGGTCAGCTTCTTCTTCACCACCGGCACCGCGTCGAAGAATTCGGTCGGAATCGTCGCCGATCAGTTGCCTGGCGATGCGCCCGTCCTGCGTCAGCACCAGGAGGCCGGTCGAATCGATGTCGAGCCGCCCGGCCGGCGCCAGTCCCTTCAGGTGCGCCGGATGAAACGCC
>JAMCVR010000102.1 GCA_023475455.1 Thermoplasmatota archaeon
ACATCCTTCCCGTGCAGCGGTTGGCCATATTTGCGGCTCAGCGTTTCGGCGCGTGCCGCTATTTCGGTTGCGTCATGGAGGTGGGTCAGGGTGTGCTTGCCGACCATGTCCTCCGCGCGGTAGCCGAAGCTGTCGTTGATGCTCTTGAATTCGTCGAGGTCGAAGTACAGCAGCGCGAAGCGCGCACCGCTGCGCGTCGAGGCGCTGATCATGCGCTCCAGGTGGTCCTGGAACCGGTGGCGGTTGTGAAGGCCGGTGAGCGCATCGTGCTCCGCCAGATAGATGAGTTGCTGCGCGGTCTGGCGCTCGTGGGTGATGTCCTCGTAGATCCACAGCCGGCCGATGACGCGACCGTCCGGGTCGGCTACCGGATAGGACAGCTGGGTGAGGATGCGGCCGTCGTAGAGGTCGATCTCGAAGCGCTCGCTGATTTCGTGGGTGTCGAGCACGTGCAGGATGTGCCTGGAGGCATGGTCGGGGCGCGCGAAGCGGTGGGTCGAATGATTGAGCACCTCCTGGGTGGGGCGGCCCACCAGTTCGATGTCTTCCCTGATCGCCCACATGTGGCGGAACGCGGGGTTGACGTATTCGACCTGGCCGTCGCGATCCTCGAACAGGATGCCGATGCTCATGCCCGACAGCAGCGCCGCCATGCGCCCCTGCTCGCGCTGCGTCAGGGTCAGCAGTTCTAGCTGCCGCTGCTCGGATGCGCGCAGTTCCTCCAGGCTGCTCGCCAGCGCCATTTCGGTCAGCTTCCGCTCGGTGATGTCGGTCGCAATGCCAAGAAAGCCGGTGATGCGCTCGTTCTCGTCGCGCAGCGGCGTCACCCCCAGGTTGACGGTCAGGCGGACGCCGTCGCTGCGCACGTAGGTCCATTCGCGCGGGGTCGGGTCGCCGCGGCGGGCCGGTTCGAGAAAGACATCCTTCCCGTGCAGCGGTTGGCCATATTTGCGGCTCAGCGTTTCGGCGCGTGCCGCTATTTCGGTTGCGTCATGGAGGTGGGTCAGGGTGTGCTTGCCGACCATGTCCTCCGCGCGGTAGCCGAGCATCTGTTCCGCACCCTTGTTGAACAGGCTGATGTGTCCGTCGGCATCGGTGGCGATGATGGCGACCTGGGTGGCGGCGTCGATGACGGCCTGCAGCTGGCGCTGCGCGTTGCGGGTGGCTTTCTCGGCCTGAACGCGCTCGCTGAGGTCGGCGAAGGAATTCATCACGCACACGGGCGTGCCGGCCTCGTCGAACACCGTGCTGGCCGACAGCTGCAATTCCATCGGCGCGTGGTCGGACCGGCGCGCGCGCAATGGCCCCTGCCAGCTGCCGTGCCGCCGCAGGGCCTCCGCCGCCGCCCGGGCCGCCCGCGGGCTGTCCCAGAGATCGGGCAGCGAGCGGCCGAGCACGTCTTGCGGACCGTTCAGCCGCCACAGCCTGACGAAAGCGGGATTCACATAGCTGATCCTGCCGTCGAGGCCGGTCATGGCAATGGCGTTGATCGAGGATTCGATGGCGGCGTCCTTGATGCGCAGGCTTTCGTTGGCCTGGATCAGGGCGGTGGCGTCGCTGATAAAGCCTTCCAGGAAGCGCAAGCGGCCGCCCGCATCGAATATCCCGCGGCCGCGTTCGTAAACCCAGCGCAGCCCGCGATGGCGGGTGCGCAGCCGGTAGGACAGCTCAAAGTCGCGCTGTTTGCCCAGCGCTTTCTGTACCTCGTCCCACACCCTGGGCGCATCGTCGGGATGGATCAGGCCACCCAGGGTCACGCTGCGCCGGACAAGAAACTCGTCTGCCGTGTAGCCGCACAATTCTGCGACGTTTCCCGACAGGTAAACGAGCGACCAGTCGGGATCGTTGTTGCAGCGATAGACGAAGCCCTTGATGGTGCCGAGCATCCGCTGCAGGTCTTCGCTGTTGCGGGCGCCGGCCTGGCGCGCCAGGGCGATCAGGGACAGCGTGGCGGCAACCGCGCAGAGGGCGCGCAGCAACTGGATCGGCACCCCGGTGGCGGCGAGAAAATTCGCCGTGGTCGGGAGCCAGGCGGGCAGGGCGGCCTCATCGGGGGGGACGAAAGGGGTCAGCGCGCCATATCCCAGAAAGGCGGCGGCGAGGACGCCGAGCCATGCCGTGTAGCCGTCGCCCGGCCCGGCGTGCGCCGGCTGGCTGCGCAGCAGGACGAACAGGGCAAAGCCGGCGAACAGGGCGCCCGGCAGGCCGATGAAGTAGCGGGCGCCGACCGCCAGGCCGGCCAGCGGGTCGGTCGCTGCCAGCATCCATGCAAGGGTTCCCAGGCCGGTCATGCCGTATAGCCATGCGGGATGCGTCCGGATCGAGGACTGTGCGAGCGCGCGGCGGCCAAATTCCAGCAGGGGCAGGTAGGAGGCGACCAGCAGCAGGCTGCCCAAGACCGCGAGCCAGGGTGCGGGGTTGTGCAGCCGTTCCCGATCGACGAACTCCAGCACGCCGTGCAGCATGCCGAAGGCCGCCAGCAGCCGCAGGTCGCGGGCGAAGCGCAGCGCCGTGTCCTGCCTCGGCAACACATAGGCCACCACGCCCAGCACAAAAAAGGCCAGCCCGTAAACCTGGGAAATCACTTCCGGATGGGTCACGGCCCATCCGCTCATGAATGCGCGATCCCGCGGAAGGGGGCCGGTGGACGGGGAGAACGGCAATCGCAGCAGGACGAACAGGGCAAAGCCGGCGAACAGGGCGCCCGGCAGGCCGATGAAGTAGCGGGCGCCGACCGCCAGGCCGGCCAGCGGGTCGGTCGCTGCCAGCATCCATGCAAGGGTTCCCAGGCCGGTCATGCCGTATAGCCATGCGGGATGCGTCCGGATCGAGGACTGTGCGAGCGCGCGGCGGCCAAATTCCAGCAGGGGCAGGTAGGAGGCGACCAGCAGCAGGCTGCCCAAGACCGCGAGCCAGGGTGCGGGGTTGTGCAGCCGTTCCCGATCGACGAACTCCAGCACGCCGTGCAGCATGCCGAAGGCCGCCAGCAGCCGCAGGTCGCGGGCGAAGCGCAGCGCCGTGTCCTGCCTCGGCAACACATAGGCCACCACGCCCAGCACAAAAAAGGCCAGCCCGCGCGGCGGCCAAATTCCAGCAGGGGCAGGTAGGAGGCGACCAGCAGCAGGCTGCCCAAGACCGCGAGCCAGGGTGCGGGGTTGTGCAGCCGTTCCCGATCGACGAACTCCAGCACGCCGTGCAGCATGCCGAAGGCCGCCAGCAGCCGCAGGTCGCGGGCGAAGCGCAGCGCCGTGTCCTGCCTCGGCAACACATAGGCCACCACGCCCAGCACAAAAAAGGCCAGCCCGTAAACCTGGGAAATCACTTCCGGATGGGTCACGGCCCATCCGCTCATGAATGCGCGATCCCGCGGAAGGGGGCCGGTGGACGGGGAGAACGGCAATCGCAGCAGGACGAACAGGGCAAAGCCGGCGAACAGGGCGCCCGGCAGGCCGATGAAGTAGCGGGCGCCGACCGCCAGGCCGGCCAGCGGGTCGGTCGCTGCCAGCATCCATGCAAGGGTTCCCAGGC
>JAMCVR010000096.1 GCA_023475455.1 Thermoplasmatota archaeon
CACCCGCTGGTGATCAACCCCATCATCTACGCCGAGCTGTCATTGACGTTTTCGAAGGTGGAAGCGCTCGACCAAACCATCGAATCGATGGGATTGATCTTGAAGGAACTGCCCCGCCCCGCCCTGTTTCTTGCCGGCAAGGCTTTTGTACTTTATCGCCGCAAGGGCGGCAAAAAATCCAACGTGCTTGCCGATTTTTTCATCGGCGCGCACGCAGCGGTGCTGGGATGTCCATTGCTTACCCGAGATGCACAGCGCTATCGAAGCTATTTCCCCAGCGTCGAGCTGATTACGCCGTGAATCAGCCCACTGCCCACACGCCGATGATGCAGCAGTACCTGGGCATCAAGGCGCAGCATCCCGACATGCTGCTGTTCTACCGCATGGGCGACTTCTACGAGCTGTTCTTCGACGACGCCGAGAAGGCGGCGCGGCTGCTGAACATCACGCTCACCACGCGCGGCGCCTCCGCCGGCAGCCCGATCAAGATGGCCGGCGTGCCCTACCACAGCGCCGAGCAGTATCTGGCGCGGCTCTTGAAGCTGGGCGAATCGGTGGTGATCGCCGAACAGGTGGGCGATCCCGCCACCAGCAAGGGGCCAGTCGACCGCCAGGTGGCGCGCATCGTGACGCCGGGCACGCTGACCGATTCCGGGCTGCTGGACGAAACGCGCGACACCCTGATTCTGGCGATCGCACCTGGCACAGAAGCAATCGGCGTGGCCTGGCTCAACCTTGCCGCCGGGCGCTTCCAGGTCACCGAGGTCGACGCGGCCGCCCTGCCCGCCCTGCTGGCGCGGGTGCGGCCGGCGGAAATCCTGGCGCCTGACGACTTTGCCCTCGACGGCGCAGCCTGCGCTGTGCGGCGTCTGGCGCCGTGGCAGTTCGACACGGCCGGTGCGCACACCCGCCTGGCGCAACAGTTCGGCAGCCGCGATCTGGCCGGTTTCGGCGTCGCCGACCTGCCGCTGGCCATCGCCGCCGCCGGCGCCCTGCTCGACTACATCCAGACCACCCAGCGCACCGCGCTGCCGCATATCCAGTCCATCTGCGCCGAGCGCGACAGCGACTTCGTTCAGCTCGACGCCGCCACCCGGCGCAATCTGGAATTGACTGAAACCCTGCGCGGCGAAGCGGCGCCGACCCTGCTGTCAGTGCTCGACACCACCGCCACCGGCATGGGGACACGCTTGCTGAGGCACTGGCTGCACCATCCGCTGCGCGACCGTGAAATCCTGACCCGGCGGCGCGATGCCATCGGCGTGCTGGCCGAACGCCCCGACACCGCTGCCACGCTTACCCGCCTGTTGAAAAGCTGCGCCGACGTCGAGCGCATCAGCGGCCGCATCGCGTTGAAGAATGCACGGCCGCGCGACCTGTCCGGCTTGCGCGATACGCTCGCCCTGCTGCCCGAACTCGCGGCGGCCCTGCCCGACGACCGCGCGCGGCTGACGGCGCTGCAGGCCGCGCTCGCCGCCCGCCCCGACCTGCATGCGCTGCTGGCGCGCGCCGTCCAGCCGGAACCGGCCAGCGTGCTGCGCGAAGGCGGCGTCATTGCCGACGGTTACGATGCCGAACTCGACGAGCTGCGCGCGCTGACGCGCGACGCCGGGGCCTTCCTGCTGGAACTGGAAACGCGCGAGCGCGCTCGCTCGGGCATCGCCACCCTCAAGGTCGAATACAACAAGGTGCATGGCTTCTACATCGAAGTCAGCCGCGCGCAGTCGGAAAACGTTCCCGACGACTACCGCCGCCGCCAGACGCTGAAGAACGCCGAACGCTACATCACGCCGGAACTGAAGGCCTTCGAGGACAAGGCGCTGTCCGCCCAGGACCGCGCGCTGGCGCGCGAGAAGGCGCTGTTCGACGCGCTGCTGGAATTGCTGACGCCGCATGTGCCGGATCTGCTTGCCATTGCCGCGGCGCTCGCCGAGATCGACGTGCTGGCGAGCCAGGCCGAGCGCGCGGGCACGCTCCGGCTCAACCCGCCCGAGTACAGCGAGGAGCCCGGCATCGTCATCCGCGGCGGCCGCCATCCGGTGGTCGAAGCGCAGGTCGCACACTTCATCCCCAACGACGCGCTGCTGGAATTGCTGACGCCGCATGTGCCGGATCTGCTTGCCATTGCCGCGGCGCTCGCCGAGATCGACGTGCTGGCGAGCCAGGCCGAGCGCGCGGGCACGCTCCGGCTCAACCCGCCCGAGTACAGCGAGGAGCCCGGCATCGTCATCCGCGGCGGCCGCCATCCGGTGGTCGAAGCGCAGGTCGCACACTTCATCCCCAACGACGCGCTGCTGACCCGCGGCCGCCAGATGCTCTTGATCACCGGCCCCAACATGGGCGGCAAATCGACCTACATGCGGCAGGTGGCGCTGGTGACGCTTCTGGCCTGCTGCGGCCTGTGGGTGCCCGCCGGCTCGGCAAAAATCGGCGACGTCGACCAGATCTTCACCCGCATCGGCGCGTCGGATGACTTGGCCGGCGGCCGTTCGACCTTCATGGTCGAGATGACCGAGACCGCGCACATCCTGCACAACGCCAGCGCCAACAGCCTGGTGCTGCTCGACGAGATCGGCCGCGGCACCTCGACCTTCGACGGCTTGGCGCTGGCGTGGGCGGTGGCGCGGCATCTGGTCACCGCCACCCGCGCGTTCACCCTGTTCGCCACCCACTATTTCGAACTGACCCAGCTGGCACAGGAATTCCGCCAGCTCGCCAACGTTCATCTCGATGCCAAGGAGCATGGCGCCGACCTGGTGTTCCTGCACGCGGTGGAGGAAGGCCCGGCCTCGCAAAGCTACGGCATCCAGGTCGCGCGCCTGGCCGGCGTGCCGAGCCCCGTGATCCATGCGGCGCGGCGCCACCTGCGCGAACTCGAGGACGCCCAGCTGCAGCCCGGCCCGCAAGGCGACCTGTTCGCCGCGCATCTGCCCAACGACGTGCCGCCGCCGCACCCCGCGCTCGACCAGTTGCGCGAGCTCGACCCCGACACGCTCACGCCTAAGGCGGCGCTGGATATGCTCTATGCGCTGAAGGCGCTGACCGACACGTCGCCATGAAAACACTGCGTCTGGATGCTGCCGAACTCGGCCTCGACTTCAACGCCGCGCTGAAGCTGGCAGGCACCATCGCGAAGCATCAGCTGGGCGATGAAACGATGTTGTTGAGCTGGCACGACCGCGAACGCGATCTCGAATCGCCGGCAGGGGTGAGCGAATGCCACGTAGGTTGCGCCACCAAGGGCTCGTGGGACTATGCGGAGAACCGCGGGGCGCGGCTGGCGGTGGAATTCGATTCCGGCCGCTTTTTCTTCTGCTTTCTTTAGGCCTCGGCCGCCGCCACCCGAACCGTCTGCCCCAGACACTGCACCGTCTGGCCCGCCCGGATTTTGGCTGTCTTGCGGCTTTCGGGCTGACCGTCAACGGTCACATCGCCGTTGGCGATCATGAGCTTGCCCTGCCCGCCGCTGTCGGCGATGCCGGTGAGCTTGAGCAGGTCGCACAGCGCGACGTGCTCGCCGCGCAGGGTGAATTCAATCGTCTTCATGCCGCCTACGCCCCGCGCCGACGCCACAGATAGCGATAAACAAACCCCGGATAGGCAAACACCACGAACAGCGAGGCGTTGACCGCGTAGAACTCCCAGTTCTGCTTGTGGATGTCGCCGAGCTTGCCTTCCAGCAGCATCGCGATGCCGCCGACCACGAAGAACAGTACCACCAGTTCCAGCAGCCGCCAGGCGATGGACTTGCTGCCGGTCTTGAGCTTGACGACAAAGAAGATGCGCTCGAACAGAAACGGCAGGTTGGCGGCGATGAAGGCCAGGATCAGCAGCAGGGAGGTGGAGAAGTTCACAATAAATCCGAAAAACTGATTAACGCCAGAGCAGACCGGCTCTGGCGGGGATGGTTCAGAACGACGCGCCGATGGCGTATACGCACACCGCCATCAGCGGTTGCGGCAGGATGCCGAGCGCCAGCACGGCCAGCCCGTTGGCCGACATGATGACACGGGCGTCGGGGCAGGCGGAAATCGCTTCAGTATCGTGCGGCGTGTCGAAATACATCAGCTTGACGATGCGCAGGTAGTAGAACGCGCCGATCAGCGAGAATAGCACCGCGGCCACCGCCAGCCACACGTAGCCGATTTCGACCACCGCCTGCAGCACCGACAGCTTGGCATAGAAGCCGACCGTGGGCGGCACGCCGGCCATCGAGAACATCAGAAGCAGCATCAGGAAGGCCAGCCACGGGCTGCGGCGGTTGAGGCCCCTGAAGTCATCGAGCTGGTCGGCCTCGAAGCCGGCGCGCGACAGCAAGAGGATCATGCCGAAGCCGCCCGCGCTCATCAGCGCGTATACCAGCACGTAGAACATCGCGCCGCCGTAGCCGTTCTGCGAGCCCGCCAGGATGCCCAGCAGCATGAAGCCCATGTGCGAGATGGTCGAGTAGGCGAACATGCGCTTCAGATTGCTTTGCGCAATCGCCGCGAGGTTGCCGACCGCCATCGACAGCACCGCCAGGATCACCAGCATGTCGCGCCACTCGGCCACCTGCGATTCCAGTCCCTGGCCGAGGATGCGCACGACAAAGGCGAAGGCGGCGATCTTGGGCGCGGTGCCGATGAAGAGCGTCATCGCGGTCGGGGCGCCGTGGTAGACGTCGGGCACCCACATGTGGAACGGCACGGCGCCGAGCTTGAATGCCAGGCCGGCGACGATGAAGACGATGCCGAACACCAGCGGGATGCGCAGGTCGGTGCCGTCGGCCAGGATCTGCGCGATGTCGGCCAGCGCCAGCGAGCCGGTGACGCCGTAGACCATCGACATGCCGTAGAGCAGCATGCCGGACGCCAGCGCGCCCAGCACGAAGTACTTCATCGCCGCCTCGGTCGCCACGCTGGAATCGCGCTGCAGCGCGACCATGGCATAGAGCGACAGCGACAGCAGTTCGAGACCGAGATACAGCGTGAGGAAATGGCTGGCCGACACCATCACCATCATGCCCAGCAGCGCAAACAGCGCCAGCACGAAGAATTCGCCCTTGTAGAGCCCGCGCTGGCGCAGGTAATCGCGCGAATAGACCATGACCACGGCAACGGTCAGATACAGGAACAGCTTCAGGATGTCCGAAAGCGGATCGTCGACGAACAGGCCGCCGAGCGCCAGCACCGGCATGGTGGAGAAATCGCGCACGGTGAGAAACGCCGCTCCGGCCAGCGTGACGAGCGACAGCGCATAGGCGATGTAGCGCTTGCTGTCGTCGACGGCAGCGTCGATCAGCAGGATCAGCGAAACCATCGCCAGCACGAAAATCTCGGGCAGCGCGGGGGCGAATTGAGTGAGGAAGTCGCTCATCTTGGAACCTTAAGGCAGTTTGCTTTGGGCGACGTGCGCCAACAGGTCGACCACCGATACGTGCATGACGTCGGTGAACGGCTTGGGATAGAGGCCCATGGCCAGCACGCAGACCGCGAGCACGCCAAGAATCAGGATCTCGCGCGCATTGACGTCGGTCATTTCCTCGACGTGCGGGTTGGTGACGTTGCCGAACACCACGCGCTTGTACATCCACAGCGTGTAGGCGGCGCCGAGGATCAGCGTGCTGGCGGCGACGAAGGCGAACCAGAAATTGACCTTGGTCGCCGCCATGATGACCATGAACTCGCCGACGAAGCCGGACGTTGCGGGCAGGCCGGCGTTGGCCATGGCGAACAGCATGAAGAAGGCGGCGAACACCGGCATCTTGTTGACCAAGCCGCCGTAGTCCTTGATCTGGCGCGAATGCAGGCGGTCGTACATAACGCCGATGCAGAGGAACAGCGCGGCGGAGACGAAGCCGTGCGAGACCATCTGCACCAGGCCGCCCTCCAAGCCGAGCGGGCTGAACATGAAGAAGCCGAGGGTGACGAAGCCCATGTGCGCGATCGACGAATAGGCGATGAGCTTCTTCATGTCGGCCTGCACCAGCGCGACCAGGCCGATGTAGGCCACCGCGATCAGCGACAGCAGGATGACGAACCAGGCAAGCTCGTGGCTGGCGTCCGGCAGGATCGGCAGGATGAAGCGCAGGAAGCCGTAGGCGCCGACTTTCAGCGTGATCGCCGCCAGCACCACCGAGCCGCCGGTCGGCGCCTCGACGTGGGCGTCGGGCAGCCAGGTGTGCACCGGCCACATCGGCACCTTGACCCCGAAGGCCAGCAGGAAGGAAAAGAACATCAGCGTCTGCGCCGTCATCCCCAGCGTGGTGGTATGCCAGGTCTGGATGTCGAAGCTGCCGCCCGACTGGAAATACAGGTAGATCATCGACACCAGCATCAGGAGCGAACCGAGCAGGGTGTAGAGGAAGAACTTGAACGCGGCGTAGACCCGGTTCGGCCCGCCCCACACGCCGACGATCAGGTACAGCGGGATCAGCATGCCCTCGAAGAAAATATAGAACAGGATGCCGTCGAGCGCGGCGAACACGCCGTTGATGAGGCCGGACATGATGAGGAAAGCTGCCATGTATTGCGCGACCTTGTCCTGGATCACCTGCCAGCCGGCGATGACGACCAATACCGTGATGAAGCTGTTGAGCAGGATCAGCGGCATCGAGATGCCGTCGACGCCGAGGTGGTACTGGATGTTGAACGCCGGAATCCACGCCGCCTTCTCGACGAACTGCATCGCCGAGGTGGCGGTGTCGAAGCCGGTAACGAGCGGAACCGCGACGACGAGGCCGAGCAGCGCGCCGGCCAGCGCAATCCAGCGCGCGAGCGCCGCGTTGCGGTCGGAGCCGGTGGCGAGCACCGCCACCCCGGCCAGAATCGGGACCCAGATGACGAGAGAAAGTATCGACTGTCCGAACATGGGCATTTTTTTAATTAAGCCGCGCGAACCACGTCACCAGGGCAAACACCCCGATCAGCATGGCAAACGCGTAGTGGTAGATGTAGCCGGACTGGAAGGCCTTGACCAGGCGCGAGACGCGTTCGACCAGGTGGGCGGTGCCGTTGACGAAGAAGCCGTCGATCACGTTCTGGTCGCCGCGCCGCCACAGGGTGCCGCCGAGCAGTCGCGCGCCCTTGGCGAACACCCAGCTGTAGAGCTCGTCGAACCAGTACTTGTTAAGCAGCAGCTGGTGCAGGAACCTGAAGCGCTGCGCGATGGCGGCCGGAATATCCGGCCGCTTGAGATAGAAGAAGGCGGCCAGTCCCACCCCCGCCACCGCTAGCCAGAACGGCAGCGTCACCATTGCGTGCAGGCCCATCGCCGCGGCGCCGTGGAAATGCTGGTTGAGTTCGTGCATCACCGGATGGCGGTCGGCGACATAGATCGCGCTGCCGAAATAATCGCCGAACAGCATGGGCTCGATGGTCATGTAGCCGATCGCCAATGACGGCAGCGCCAGCGCGAGCAGCGGGCCGGTCACCACCCACGGCGTTTCGTGCGGCGTGCCGCCGTGATGTTCGTCGTGGTGCGCGTCGGGCTCGTTGCCGTGGGCGTGGCCCTGATGGAAGCGCTCCTTGCCGTGGAACACCAGGAAATACATGCGGAAGGAATAGAAGGCGGTGACGAAGACCCCGATCAGCACCGCCCAGTAGGCGATGCCGGCCACCGGCAGGTGCGACAGCTTGACCGCCTCGATGATGGTTTCCTTGGAATAGAAGCCCGACAGGAAGGGCGTGCCGATCAGCGCCAAGGAGCCGACCAGCGAGGTGATCCAGGTGATCGGCATGTATTTCTTCAGGCCGCCCATGTAGCGGATGTCCTGGTTGTGGTGCATGGCGATGATGACCGAACCGGCGGCAAGGAACAGCAGCGCCTTGAAGAAGGCATGCGTCATCAGGTGGAACACCGCGACCGAATAGGCCGAGGCGCCGAGCGCGACCGTCATGTAGCCCAATTGGGAGAGCGTCGAATACGCCACCACGCGCTTGATGTCGTTCTGCACGATGCCGAGGAAACCCATGAACAGCGCGGTGATCGCGCCGATGACCATGATGAAACTCAAGGCCACGTCGGACAGTTCGTACAGCGGCGACATGCGCGCGACCATGAAGATGCCGGCAGTCACCATCGTCGCCGCGTGGATCAGCGCGGAAATCGGCGTCGGGCCTTCCATCGAATCGGGCAGCCAGACGTGCAGCGGGAATTGCGCCGACTTGCCCATCGCGCCGATGAACAGGAGGATGCCGATGACCGTCATCAGGCTCCACGGCGCATCGGGCCACAGGACGATGGTGTCGTTGGCGAACGACGGCGCCCGGGCGAACACGGTGGCGTAATCGAGCGAGCCGAAATACGCCAGCACCAGGCCGATGCCGAGGATGAAGCCGAAGTCGCCGACTCGGTTGACCAGGAATGCCTTGAGGTTGGCGTAGATCGCCGTCTCTTTCGTGTACCAGAAGCCGATCAGCAGGTAGGACACCAGGCCGACCGCTTCCCAGCCGAAGAACAGCTGCAGGAAGTTGTTGCTCATCACCAGCATCAGCATCGAGAAGGTGAACAGCGAGATGTAGCTGAAGAAACGCTGATAGCCCGGATCGTCGTGCATGTAGCCGATGGTGTAGACGTGCACCATCAGCGAGACGAAGGTGACGACCAGCATCATCATCGCGGTGAGCGAATCGATCAGGAAGCCGACCTCGAAACGCAGATCCCCCAGCGCCATCCAGGTGTAGACCGTGCCGTTGTAAGTGTGCCCGGCCAGCACGTCCTGGAACACCAGCACCGATGCGATCAGCGACACCGCCACGCCGGCGATGGTGACGACGTGCGCGCCGCTGCGGCCGACGAGACGGCCGAACAGGCCCGCGACGATCGCGCCGAAGAGCGGCGCCAGCGGCACGATGAGATAGAGCGTCTGCATGTCCATCCGCATCAGCCTTTCAGGTGGTCGAGGTCATCGACATTGATCGTGCGCAGGTTGCGGAACAGCACCACCAGGATCGCCAGGCCGATGGCGGATTCCGCCGCGGCGACGGTGAGAATGAAGAAGACGAAGATCTGCCCGTGGATGTCGCCGAGATAGTGCGAAAACGCGATGAAGTTCATGTTCACCGCCAGCAACATCAGTTCGATCGCCATCAAGAGGATGATGACGTTCTTGCGGTTGAGGAAAATGCCGAGCACGCTGATGGCGAACAGGATGCCGCCCAGCACCAGGTAATGCGACAAGGAAATCACGCGCCCTCCTCCCCTGATTGCTTTTCCTCCGCCTGCATCTTGACGATGCGCAGGCGGTCATTGCGCTTGACCCTCACCTGCTCGGCGGGGTCGATGTACCTGCTGTCCTTGCGCCGGCGCAGCGTCAGCGCGATCGCGGCGACGATCGCCACCAGCAGGATCACCGCGGCGAGTTCGAAGGCGTAGACGTAGTCGGTATACAGCAGCCGCCCGAGTTCCTTGGTGTTGCTGTAGTCGGCGGCGTGCGGTGCGGGCGTGGCCATCACGTCGAGCCCGAAATGGCGGCCGCCGAGGATCAGCGCCATTTCGATCATCAGCAGCACGGCGACGAAGCCGGCCAGCGGCAGGTAATCCCAGAAGCCCTCGCGCAATCTGTCCAGGTTGATGTCGAGCATCATCACCACGAACAGGAACAGCACCATCACCGCGCCGACGTAGACCAGCACCAGGGTGATGGCGAGGAATTCGGCCTCCAGCAGCACCCACAGGCCGGCCGCGGTGAAGAAGGCCAGCACCAGGAACAGCGCGGCGTGCACCGGGTTGCGCGCGGTGATCACGCGCAGGCCGGCAAACACCAGGATGGCGGCGAAGAAATAGAAGATTGCGGTCGTGTAGGTCATTTTCTAGGGGCTAGGAGTTGGGAATTAGGGGCTAGGGATGGTCAACCATCGCTCGTGCCCGACACCAGACTTCCGTTTGCCTGCCTCCCGTTTCATCCGTACGTCGTGTTGTTCAATCAAGTGGCGCGCGTAGCGCACCTTCCCTAATTCCTATTTCCTAACCCCTAGCTCCCGGGCACGCTCCGTGCCCTACCGATACTTCGCATCCGCGGCCCTGTCCCTGGCGATCTGCTCCTCGTACCGGTCGCCGATTGCGAGCAGCATGGGTTTGGTGTAGATGAGGTCGCCGCGTTTTTCGCCGTGATATTCGAGGATGCGCGTCTCGACGATGGAGTCGACCGGACAGGATTCCTCGCAGAAGCCGCAGAAGATGCACTTGGTGAGGTCGATGTCGTAGCGCGTGGTGCGGCGGGTGCCGTCGTTGCGCTGTTCCGATTCGATGGTGATGGCGAGCGCCGGGCACACCGCTTCGCACAGCTTGCAGGCGATACAGCGCTCTTCCCCATTGGGGTAGCGACGCAGCGCGTGCAGGCCGCGGAAACGAGGGCTCTGCGGGGTTTTTTCTTCCGGGTACTGCACCGTGATCTTGCGCGTGAACAGGTGGCGCCCGGTGAGCATCATGCCGCGCAGCAGTTCGATCAGAAACAGGCTGCCAAAGAAATGGGTGATCCGTTTCATGGCGCGCTCAATGGAAAAGATACCCATACGGCGTCTGCATCATGGCGCCGACGACGACGATCCAGACGAGGGTGATGGGAATGAACACTTTCCAGCCCAGGCGCATGATCTGGTCGTAGCGGTAGCGCGGGAAGGTGGCGCGGAACCACAGGAACAGGAACAGTACGAAGGCGGTTTTCAGCAGCCACCAGACGATGCCGTCGGGCAGGAAGGTCACCGGCGACAGCCAGCCGCCGAGGAACATCAGGGTCGTCAGCGCGGCGACCAGGATCATGTTGGCGTATTCGGCAAGGAAGAACACCGCGAAGGCCATGCCCGAATATTCGACGTGGAAGCCGGCGACGATCTCGGACTCGCCTTCGGCGACGTCGAACGGCGCACGGTTGGTCTCGGCCACGCCGGCGATCAGATAAACGACGAACAAGGGGAACAGCGGCCAGATGTACCACTGGTGCAGACCACCCGCCTGGCCCTGCACGATGGCGGTGAGGTTGAGCGACTGCGACGCCATCAGCACGCCGACCAGCGCGAAGCCCATGGCGATCTCATACGACACGATCTGCGCCGCCGAGCGCATCGCGCCGAGGAAAGCGTATTTGGAGTTGGACGCCCAGCCCGCGATGATGACGCCGTAGACGCCCATCGAGGTGACCGCCATCACATACAGGAGGCCGGCGTCGATGTTTGCCACCACCAGGCTGTCGGTGAACGGAATCACCGCCCACGCCGCCAGCGCCGGCGCGATGGCGAGGATGGGGCCGAGGATGAACAAGCCCTTGTTGGCGCCGGACGGGATGATGATTTCCTTCATCAGGAGTTTCACCGCGTCGGCGATCGGCTGCAGCAGCCCCTGGAAGCCCACGCGGTTGGGGCCGATGCGCACCTGCATCCAGCCGATGATTTTTCGTTCCGCATAGGTGAGATAGGCGACGCCCAGCATCAGCGGCACCACCAGCGCGAAGATCTTGACCAGCGTCCAGGCGACGGTTTGAATGGCGGTCCAGTCCATGCTCACGCTCTCCATCAGACCGGCTCCGCCGTGATCGGCCCGAACATCGGGCCCAGGCCCGCCGTCAGCGGATGGCCGCTCGGGATGCGGATGCAGTTGTCCGGCAGCAGGTCGTCGCGCTGCACTTTCAGGGTCAGCGCGCTGGCGGTCTGGCGCACCGAGACGCGGCCGTTTTCCGCGAGCCCCAGCTTCGCGATCAGCCGGCTGTGCATGCGCGCCACCGGCAGTGCGGCATCTTGCGTCATCTGCAGCGAGGGCGAGCGGCGCACCACGGCGTCGGTCTGGTAGATCGGAACTTCGGCCACCCGCTCCAGGCCTTCTTGCGGGTGCGACGGCGTTACGGCCACGCCGCTGACTTCATTGGTGAGGAAGGCCTGCACCGAGCCGAGGGGCGTGTCGCCCAGCGCGTCGCGCAACACCTCTTTGGAATCGTTGTGGTCGAATCCGGCCAGCCCCAGCATATTGCCCAGCACGCGCAGCACCTTCCACGCCGGACGGGTTTCGCAGAGCGGCTTCACCACCGCGCTGAAGCTCTGCACGCGGCCCTCGGTGTTGATGAAGGTGCCCGAGGTTTCGGTCCACGGCGCAATCGGCAGCAGCACGTCGGCGTAGTCGAGTGACTTGCCCTTGAAGGGCGACATCATCACGACGAAGTCCGCCGCGTTGATGCTGGCCATCGCCGTGACCGGGTCATGCGTGTCGAGTTCGGCTTCGACGCCCAGGAGCAGGTAGGCGGAAAGCGGTTTCGCCAGCATCTGCTGCGCGTTCAGCCCCTTGACGGCAGCCTGGCCCAGCGGGCCGCGCGCGGGAACAGCCCCGACCGCCACCGCGCCGACGCTGTTGGCCGCTTCGCCCAGTACGCCGAAGCTCGCGCCGGCGAGCCTGGCCACTTCCTGCGCCAGCGCGTGGATCTGCGAATAGCCGGGATGGTGCTGCGCCATGTTGCCGAGGAAGACCGCACGCGCCTCCCCCGTTGAGCCTTGGCCGCCGCCCGAGATGCTCTCGGCCATCCTCATCGCAGTGTCGTCGGCGATACCGTGCACGGCGATGGCGGGCACCGGAAGTTTCTTCAGTTCGGCCAGCGCGACACACACGCCGGCCAGCGCTGCGGCAAGCTGAGAAGGCGCGACGATGCGCTTGGCGTGCACCTTGCCGAGGAACTCGTCTTCCGCCGCGTTGATGAGGTTGAGCTGGCCGTACCAGCGCACCGACTCGCGGATGCGGTGCGCCATCAGCGGGTGATCCTTGCGCAGATTGGAGCCAACCACCAGCATGCGGTTGAGGCGCGACATGTAGGTCACCGGCATGCCGAGCCAGAAGCCGCCGTGGGCCTTGTCGTCGAGCGAGAAATCGGACTGCCGCAGACGATGGTCGACGTTGCCGCTGCCCAGGCCGCGCATCAGCTTCTGCAGGAGGAACAACTCTTCCGCCGGGCGATACGGCGTCGACAACGCGCCGATCTGCCCGGCGGGGATCGCTTTCAATTTATCCGCAACGCGTTCGAGCGCCGCCTGCCAGGTGGTTTCGACCCACTGGCCGTCCTGCTTGACCATCGGCTGGGTCAGGCGCTCGGCCGTGTTGAGTCCCTGATAGGAGAAGCGGTCGCGGTCGGCCAGCCAGCATTCGTTGACGTCCTCGTTCTCGCGCGGCAGCACGCGCATCACCTTGTTGTCCTTGACGTGGACTTCGAGGTTGGAGCCGAGGCTGTCGTGCGGGCTGATCGAGGGGCGGCGCGACAGTTCCCAGGTGCGCGCGGTGTAGCGGAACGGCTTGCTGGTGAGCGCGCCGACCGGGCACAGGTCGATGACGTTGCCCGACAGCTCGGACGCCACCTGGTTTTCCAAAAAGGGCATCACCTCGGTGTGCTCGCCGCGCCCCGGCATGCCGAGCTCCATCACGCCGGCGATTTCCTGGCCGAAGCGCACGCAGCGGCTGCAGTGGATGCAGCGCGTCATGTCGGTGGCGATCAGCGGGCCGAGGTTCTTGTCGCGCACCACGCGCTTGATTTCCCGGTAGCGCGACGACGAACCGCCATAGCCCACCGCCAGGTCCTGCAACTGGCACTCGCCGCCCTGGTCGCAGATCGGGCAGTCGAGCGGATGGTTGATGAGCAGGAACTCCATCACGCTTTTCTGCGCGTTGATCGCGTATTCAGAACGCGTGTACACCTTCATGCCGTCGGTCACCGGTGTGGCGCAGGCGGGCAGCGGCTTCGGCGCCTTTTCCACCTGCACCAGGCACATGCGGCAGTTGGCGGCGATCGACAGCTTCTTGTGGTAGCAGAAATGCGGAATCGTGATGCCGGCCTGGTTCGCCGCATCCATGATGGTGTCGCCGCTTGCGACCTGAAGCGCGCGTCCGTCGATTTCGATATTCAGTGTCGCCATTGCAGTCTCAGACCATGCACTTTCTGTGTTCGATGTGGTGCTCGAACTCGTGGCCAAAATGCTTGAGAAAACTCTGCACCGGCATCGCCGCGGCGTCGCCCAGCGCGCAGATGGTATGGCCGCCGATGCGCCCCGCCACGCTGTTCAGCAGTTCCAGGTCTTCCGGCCGGCCCTGCCCGTGTTCGATGCGGTGGATGATGCGGTACATCCAGCCGGTGCCCTCGCGGCACGGCGTGCACTGGCCGCACGATTCCTCGAAGTAGAAATAGGACAGCCGCTCCAGCGCGCGCACCATGCACACCGTTTCGTCCATCACGATGACCGCGCCCGAGCCGAGCATGGAGCCCGCCTTGGCGATGCAGTCGAAGTCCATGGTGCAGTCCATCATGACCTCGCCCGGCAGCACCGGCGCCGACGAGCCACCCGGAATGACGGCCTTCAATTGATGGCCGTTGCGCACGCCGCCCGCCATCGCGAGCAGTTCGGAAAACGGCGTGCCGAGCGGCACCTCGTAGTTGCCCGGCTTGTTGACGTGCCCCGACACGGAGAACAGCTTGGAGCCGCCGTTGTTGGGCTTGCCCAGTTCGAGGAAGGCCTGGCCGCCGTGCTGCACGATCCACGGCACCGAGGCGAGCGTCTCGGTGTTGTTGATGGTGGTCGGCTTGCCGTAGAGGCCGAAACTCGCCGGGAATGGCGGCTTGAAGCGCGGCTGGCCCTTCTTGCCTTCGATCGACTCCAGCAGCGCGGTTTCCTCGCCGCAGATGTAGGCGCCGTAGCCGTGGTGCGCATGCAGCTGGAAGCAGAAGTCGGTGCCGAACAGCCTGTCACCGAGATAGCCCGCCTCGCGCGCTTCCTTCAGCGCACGCTCGAAGATCCGGTAGCAATCGAAGATCTCGCCGTGGATGTAGTTGTAGCCGACGCGCGCGCCCAGCACGTAGCCGGCGATCGCCATGCCCTCGATCAGCTGGTGCGGGTTGTAGCGCAGGATGTCGCGGTCCTTGAAGGTGCCCGGCTCGCCCTCGTCGCTGTTGCAGACGATGTACTTGTCGCCCGCAAACGCCCGCGGCATGAAGCTCCATTTGAGCCCCGTCGGGAAGCCCGCGCCGCCGCGGCCGCGCAGGGCGCTGGTCTTGAGCTCGGCGATGATGGCGTCGGCCGACACTTTTTCCGTGACGATACGGCGCAGCGCCTGGTAGCCGCCATTGGCGACATAGGTCGCGAGCGAGCACGGGTTGTCGAGCGCCTGCGTCCAGCTGCAGACCTGGGAGGTGGGCGTCAGCAGGCTCATTTCAGCTTGTCCAGCAATTCGGACACCTTCTCGGGCGTGAGGTGCGTGTGCATGGCATGGTTGTTGTGCAGGCACATCGGCGCATCGCCGCAGGCGCCCATGCACTCGCCCTCTTTCAGCGTGTAGCGCCCGTCCTCGGTGGTTTCGCCGAAACCGATGCCAAGCTTCTTTTTGAGATGCTCGGCAATCTCGTTCGCCCCCATCAGCGCGCACGGCAGATTGGTGCACAGGGTGATCTTGTGTCGTCCAACCGGTTGGGTGTCGTACATGTTGTAGAAAGTGGCGACCTCGTAGGCGGCGATGGCCGGCATCTCCAGATAATGCGCGACGTATTCGATCAGGTCGGGCTTGAGCCAGCCCTTTTCAGTCTGCGCGATGCGCAGCGCACCCATCACCGCCGACTGCTTCTGGTCGGCGGGGTATTTGGCGACTTCGGCGTCGATCAACGCGAGTGATTCTACGGACAACATCAGCGGTCGATCTCCCCGAAAACAATATCCTGCGTGCCGATGATGGCGACGACATCGGCGATCATGTGGCCGCGGCTCATCTCGTCGAGCGCCGCCAGATGCGCATAGCCCGGCGCGCGGATTTTCAGGCGATAGGGTTTGTTGGCGCCGTCCGACACCAGGTAGATGCCGAACTCGCCCTTGGGATGCTCCACTGCGGCATAGGTCTCGCCCGCCGGCACGTGCATGCCCTCGGTAAAGAGCTTGAAGTGGTGGATCAGCTCTTCCATGTTCAGCTTCATGTCGGTTCGCGGCGGCGGCGCGACCTTGTGGTTTTCGACGATGACCGGCCCCGGATGCTTGCGCAGCCAGTCGACGCACTGCTTGATGATGCGGTTGGACTGGCGCATTTCCTCGATGCGCACCAGATAGCGGTCGTAGCAGTCGCCGTTGGTGCCGACCGGGATGTCGAAGTCCATGCGGTCGTAGACTTCGTAGGGCCGCTTCTTGCGCAGGTCCCATTCGACGCCGGAACCGCGCAGCATCGGGCCGGTGAAGCCCAGCGCCTTGGCGCGTTCGGGCGACACCACGCCGATGCCGACAGTGCGCTGTTTCCAGATGCGGTTGTCGGTCAACAGCGTTTCGTATTCGTCGACATAGGTCGGGAAGCGCCGGGTGAAATCCTCGATGAAGTCGAGCAGCGAACCCTGGCGGTTGGCGTTCATCGACTTCATCGTCGCCTCGTTGCGGGTGTGCTGCGCCTGATACTGAGGCATCGTGTCGGGCAGGTCGCGATAGACGCCGCCGGGGCGATAGTAGGCCGCATGCAGGCGCGCCCCGGACACCGCCTCGTAGCAGTCCATCAGGTCCTCGCGCTCGCGGAAGGCATACAGGAACACCGTCATCGCGCCAACGTCGAGCGCGTGCGCGCCCAGCCACAACAGGTGGTTGAGCACGCGGGTGATCTCGTCGAACATCACACGGATGTATTGCGCGCGCTCCGGGACGTCGATCTGCAGCAGCTTCTCGATCGCCATCACGTAGGCGTGCTCGTTGACCATCATCGACACGTAGTCGAGGCGGTCCATGTAGGGCACCGACTGCAGGAAGGTCTTGTGCTCGGCGAGTTTTTCGGTGGCGCGGTGCAGCAGGCCGATGTGCGGATCGGCGCGCTGGATCACTTCGCCGTCGAGTTCCAGCACCAGGCGCAGCACGCCGTGCGCCGCCGGGTGCTGCGGGCCGAAGTTCATCGTGTAATTTCTGATTTCGGCCATGTCAGCGCCCTGCCCCGTAGCTCTCGTCGCGCACGATGCGCGGCACGATTTCGCGCGGCTCGATCGATACCGGCTGGTAGATCACCCGCTGCTGGGTCGGGTCGTAGCGCATTTCGACGTTGCCGGACAGCGGGAAATCCTTGCGGAACGGGTGACCGATGAAGCCGTAGTCGGTGAGGATGCGGCGCAGGTCGGGATGGCCCTCGAACACGATGCCATACAGATCGAAGGCTTCGCGCTCGAACCAGTTGGCCGACGGCCAGAGGTCGACCATCGAGGCCGCCACCGGCAGGTCGTCGTCGGGGCAGAACACGCGCACCCGCACGCGCTGGTTGCGGGACACCGACAGCAGATGCACCACCACCGCAAAGCGCGCGCCGTCGCCGCCTCGATTAAAACCAGCACCGTCGCCGTAGGCGGAATAGTCCACGCCGCACAGGTCGATCAGCTGCTCGAAGCGGCAATCGGGATGGTCGCGCAGCGTGCGCATCGCCGTTTCGTAATGCTGCGGCTTGACGACGAGCGTCAGCTCGCCCAGCCGGACAAACGACTGCACCAGCACATCGCCGAGCGCATTTTCAAGAGACAAAGAGAGGGCTTCCACAGTCTGCCGGACAGCGGGAAATC
>JAMCVR010000118.1 GCA_023475455.1 Thermoplasmatota archaeon
GGCGCAAATGGCGGCGGTGTACTTGCCCGCTGCCGCCATTTTTTTCAGCAGATCAAGTATGCGCGCATCGTCCTTCAGATGCGCTGCGCCCGGCATGCCGCCGGGCAGCACCACCATGTCGTAGTCGTCCTGCAGCGCCACGTCGAGCGTCGCGTCGGGCACCAGCCGCACGCCGCGGCTGGCCTGGACGATGCCGGGCTTGAGTCCTGCCGACACCACCTCGATGCCGGCACGGCGCAGCAGATCGATGATGGTGACGGCTTCGAGTTCTTCGCAGCCATCCGCCAGCGGAACCAGAACCTTGGCCATGCTCGCCTCCTAAGTGGTCTGAGTTGGAAATGCGTGACCGAATGCTCAGTCGCGGAAATTCTGGTACTGCAGCGGAAAGTCGGTGATGGACTTGCGCACCAGTGCGATGGCGTCCTGCAGCACGTCGCGCTTGGCGCCCGACACGCGCACGCTGTCGCCCTGGATGCTGGCCTGCACCTTGAGCTTGCTGTCCTTGATGCACCTGACGATCTTCTTCGCCAGTTCGGTCTCCACGCCGGTTTTCACCGTCACGCTGCGCTTGACCTTGTTGCCAGAGACTTTCTCCACGCTGCCGACGTCCAGGCATTTCACGTCGACGCTCCGCTTGGCGAGCTTCTGCGCCAGGATGTCCTGCACCTGGTCGAGCTGGAATTCGGTGTCGGCGTAAACCGTCAGCACGTAGTCGGCCTGCTCGACGCGCGCGTCGGAGCCCTTGAAGTCGAATCGGGTCGATACTTCCTTGTTGACCTGGTCAACCGCGTTGCGGACTTCCTGCTTGTCGACCTCGGACACGATATCGAAACTCGGCACCTTGATTACTCCTCATCCATCCCAAACGACTGCACCGGCAGCCCCGATTCGTCGTGGAACTCGGCCGCCGCCATCACCCCCAGCCGCGCCACCGCCTCGGCGTCGAGCGAGGACGCGCGGTAGGCCGCGTACATCGCCCCCAGCGCATACGGGCTGCCGCTGCCGTAGGCGTAAAAGCGCGAGAATTCCTGCACCGTGCGGTGCGCCGCCACGCCGAAAATCCCGCGCGGGTTGGCGATCAGCACGTCCATGCGGCTGGACTCCAGGTCTTCCTCCTTGTCCTCACCGGTCTGCAGATAATAATGCTCCTTGAGGATGCCGTGCAGGGTGTTCCACACGCGGAAGATTTCCGCCACCGAATCCAGCTGCGGCGGCGCTTCCAGCGAGGAAAAATAGTCCGCGAGGATGAGCTTGAAGGTCGCCGATCCGGTGATGGCGACGTAACTGTCTCCGACGCGGATGATCTTCTCGTGGTTCGCCACGTAGTCGGCGGACTCCTTGCCGCCGCCCCACTTCGTCAACGTGTCGGCCGCAATCGCGATGCGGCCCTCCTTCCTGACGACGGTGACGGTGGTCATGCCCTGCGCTCAGCCGAAGTGGCAGACGTAGTGATACGGCTCGCCGGCCACTTCGATCTCGAAGCTGGAATTGCCCGGCACGCTGAACGACTGCCCGGCGCCGCAGGCTTTCCACTCGCTCTCGCCGGCCAGCTTGACCCGGCACGACCCCGCCACCGTTTCCACGATTTCCGGCGCGCCGGTGTTGAAGGCGAGCGTGGACGGCAGGATCACGCCGACCGTTTTTTTGCTGCCGTCGGCGAACTGCACGGTGTGGGACACGCACTTGCCGTCGAAATGGACGTTGGCCTTTTTGATGACGGCGACATTATCGAACTGGGACATGCTCATTTTCTCCGGGCGTCGAGTTTGGCTGCGATCCGCAGGCGCAGCGCGTTGAGTTTGATGAAGCCGCCCGCGTCCTTCTGGTCGTAGGCGCCGGCGTCGTCCTCGAAGGTGGCGATGGTCGAATCGAACAGCGAATCGCTCTTCGAGTCGCGGCCGGCGACGATGACGTTGCCCTTGTAGAGCTTCAAGCGCACGCTGCCGTTGACGTGCTGCTGGGTGTGGTCGATCAGCACCTGCAGGGCCTTCCGCTCGGGGCTCCACCAGTAGCCGTTGTAGATCAGGCTGGCGTAGCGCGGCATCAGGTCATCTTTAAGATGTGCGACCTCGCGGTCCAGCGTGATCGATTCGATGGCGCGGTGGGCCTTCAAGAGGATGGTGCCGCCGGGGGTTTCGTAGCAGCCGCGCGACTTCATGCCGACGTAGCGGTTTTCCACCAGGTCCAGCCGCCCGATGCCGTGCCTGCCGCCGATCTCGTTCAGCTTGGCCAGCACTTCGTGCGCGCGCATGCCGGCACCGTTGATCGCCACCACGTCGCCCTGCCTGTAGTCGAGCGTGAGGTATTCGGCCTGATCCGGCGCCTTCTCGGGCGACACGGTCCAGCGCCACATGTCCTCCTCGGCCTCGGCGTTGGGGTCTTCCAGGTGGCGGCCTTCGTAGGAGATGTGCAGCAGGTTGGCATCCATCGAATACGGCGAGCCCCCCTGGCGGTGCTTCATGTCGATGGGAATGCCGTGGGTCTCGGCGTAGGCGAGCAGTTTTTCGCGAGAGAGCAGGTCCCACTCGCGCCACGGCGCGATCACCTTGACGTCGGGCTTCAGCGCATAGGCGCCGAGTTCGAAACGCACCTGGTCGTTGCCCTTGCCGGTGGCGCCGTGGCAGATGGCGTCGGCCCCGGTGGCGTTGACGATCTCGATCAGGCGCTTGGCGATCAGCGGCCGCGCGATCGAGGTGCCGAGCAGGTACTCGCCCTCGTACACGGTGTTGGCGCGGAACATCGGGAAGACGAAGTCGCGCACGAATTCCTCGCGCAGGTCGTCGATGTAGATCTGCTCGGGCTTGATGCCGAATTGCAGCGCCTTCTGCCGCGCCGGTTCGAGTTCCTCGCCCTGGCCGAGGTCGGCGGTGAAGGTGATGACTTCACACTGGTAGGTGTCCTGCAGCCATTTCAGGATGACCGAGGTGTCGAGGCCGCCGGAATAGGCCAGCACAACTTTCTTGATGTCGCTCATGGTGTGTGTGTCAGTGGGTGGAACCGGATTGGTTCTTGTCGATGATCTCGACCTGGCCGGGAAAGCCGCCGATCTTCAGGATGTCGAGGTTGGTCGCCTGGCTGGCCTTCTCGATCTCGATACCGACGACGCGGCCGTCTTCCGACAGGTTGAGCACGATGCCTTCGTGCGCCTCCCACGCCTGCGCGGGGTTCTCGGGACTGATTTCGACATAGAGCGAATCCATGTCCTTGAAGTAGGCGATGTTCATGATTCGATTTTTCCCAGCAGTAGATATTCCATCAGCGCCTTCTGCACGTGCAGGCGGTTCTCCGCCTCGTCCCACACCACCGACTGCGGACCGTCGATCACCTCGGCGGTCACTTCCTCGCCGCGGTGCGCCGGCAGGCAGTGCATGAAGACGGCATCGGATTTCGCCACTGCCATCATGTCGGCGTCGACCTGCCAGTCGGCAAAGGCCTTCAGGCGCTCCTCGTTCTCCGCTTCCCAGCC
>JAMCVR010000134.1 GCA_023475455.1 Thermoplasmatota archaeon
AGCCTTGCCGGTGGATGTCAGCCATTACCAACAAACCATACCGCCGCGATGGTCGCGCCGAGGGCCTCACCCTGTCCGGTAGCGGCCTTCTTTGCCAATCCATTCCTGGCTCAGGTGCCGTTCCAGCGGAGCTTCCGCAGGAAGCTGCTTCAGCCTGGAAACCGCAGTTTGAGGCACAGGGGCACAGAGTAAAAACAAGGCGTTGTAACTAAAGCTGCTTGCACCCGTTGGGTGAATCAGAAAAAGTGCATGATCGATTGTTTTCTCGATGTTCTCTGTGCCTCTGTGGTTCAAATGCGGTTTTCAGGATCATAAGAACGAGGACTTTCGAGCGAGAGTTCCCGGCCGAATCCGGTCACCTGACCCCGGATTGCTCATCCGTCAAAAACAACTCCAGCAAATCGTTCAGGAACCGTTGTCCCTGCAGCGTCGGCCTCAGCCGGATCGCATCGCGTTCCAGCAGGTCCCGACCGCGCGCCTGCTCGAGCACGGTGGCGCAGATCGACAGCGGCAGGCCGGTGCGCTCCCCGAACAGCGCGGCGGGTACGCCGTCGTTGAGCCGCAGGGCGTTCATCATGAATTCGAACGGCAGGTCGTCGCGCGTGAGGGTTCGGGTATCGGCAATGTGCGTGCCCTGCTTCACCGCCTCCATGTATTGCTGCGGATGCTTGGTGCGCATCTGCCGCAGGATGCGGTCGTGGAAGGACAGTTTGCCGTGCGCGCCGGCGCCGATGCCGAGGTAGTCGCCGAACTGCCAGTAGTTGAGGTTGTGGCGGCTGGCGTGGCCGGGGCGCGCGTAGGCCGAGGTTTCGTAGTGCTGCATGCCGGCTTCGGCGAGGCGCGTTTCGATCGCCTGCTGCATGTCGGCGGCGAGGTCGTCGTCCGGCAGCTTGGGCGGCGCGGTGTGGCCGAAGGGGGTGTTGGGTTCGAGGGTGAGGTGATAGGCCGACAGGTGCGGCGGCCGGAAGGCGAGCGCGGTTTCGACGTCGGCCATCGCTTCGGCCAGCGTCTGCCGGATCGCATCGCGTTCCAGCAGGTCCCGACCGCGCGCCTGCTCGAGCACGGTGGCGCAGATCGACAGCGGCAGGCCGGTGCGCTCCCCGAACAGCGCGGCGGGTACGCCGTCGTTGAGCCGCAGGGCGTTCATCATGAATTCGAACGGCAGGTCGTCGCGCGTGAGGGTTCGGGTATCGGCAATGTGCGTGCCCTGCTTCACCGCCTCCATGTATTGCTGCGGATGCTTGGTGCGCATCTGCCGCAGGATGCGGTCGTGGAAGGACAGTTTGCCGTGCGCGCCGGCGCCGATGCCGAGGTAGTCGCCGAACTGCCAGTAGTTGAGGTTGTGGCGGCTGGCGTGGCCGGGGCGCGCGTAGGCCGAGGTTTCGTAGTGCTGCATGCCGGCTTCGGCGAGGCGCGTTTCGATCGCCTGCTGCATGTCGGCGGCGAGGTCGTCGTCCGGCAGCTTGGGCGGCGCGGTGTGGCCGAAGGGGGTGTTGGGTTCGAGGGTGAGGTGATAGGCCGACAGGTGCGGCGGCCGGAAGGCGAGCGCGGTTTCGACGTCGGCCATCGCTTCGGCCAGCGTCTGCCCCGGCAGGGCGAACATGAGGTCGAGATTGAAGGTGTCGAAATGGGTGGCGGCGAGCCCGGCGGCACGGCGCGCTTCGCCGCCGTCGTGGATGCGCCCGAGCGCCTGCAGGTGGCGCGGGTTGAAGCTCTGGACGCCGAGCGACACCCGCGTGACGCCCGCTTCGCGGAAGCCGGCGAATTTGGCGGCCTCCACCGTGCCGGGGTTGGCTTCGAGGGTGATTTCCGCGCCGGGCATCAGCTGCGTCAGCGTGCGCACGCCGGTGAGGATGCGGGCTATGCCCTCCGCCGAAAACAAACTCGGCGTGCCGCCGCCGAAGAACACGGTGTGGATCCTGCGCCCCCAGATGTCGGGCAGCGCGCGTTCTAGGTCGGCGAGCAGCGCGTCGATGTATGCGGCTTCGGGAAGCTCGCGCGCCGCGTGCGAATTGAAGTCGCAATACGGGCACTTCCTCACGCACCACGGCAGGTGGAGGTAGAGCGACAGCGGCGGCTGAACCTTCGGGCCGCCGTTGAAAAAATGGACGACGGACTCAGCCAAGCCGCTTGAGCCGCTTCAGTTTGTCGACCAGGTCGCGCAGCGCCTGGCCGCGGTGGCTGACGGCGTTCTTGGTGTCCTCGTCGAGCTCGGCGCCGGTCTTGCCGAATTCGGGGTCGAGAAAATGGGGATCGTAGCCGAAGCCGTTTTTGCCGCGCGGGGTGTCGATGATTTCGCCGTACCAGCGGCCTTCTGCGATCACCGGCTCGGGGTCGTCGGGGTGGCGCACGTAGACCATGACGCAAGTGTAGTGCGCGCGGCGGTTGGGTTCGTTGGCCAGCGCGGCGATGAGTTTTTCGTTGTTGCGCGCATCCGATTTGGGCTCGCCGGCATAGCGCGCGGAATACACGCCGGGCGCGCCGCCGAGCGCCTCGACGCAGATGCCGGAATCGTCCGCCAGGGCGGGCAGGCCGCTGTGCGCGCTGGCGTGGCGCGCCTTGGCAAGGCAGTTTTCGACGAAGGTGACGTGCGGCTCGGGACAGTCGGGCACGTTGAACTCGGATTGCGGCACCGCTTCGATTTCGAGCGGCGCGAGGATGCGCGCGATTTCGCGCAGCTTGCCGGGGTTGCCGGAGGCGATGACGAGCTTGTTCATATGGGTAAACCTTTCACCACAGAGGCACAGAGGCACGGAGAGAACCGAATCAATAACATTGAGCGGGCTTTGTCCACCTTGTTTTTCTCCGTGCCTCTGTGTCTCTGTGGTTGCATTTTTTTAATTTTGCAGCGCTGCATTCTGGGCTGCGGTGATGTCTGCGATGCCGGCGGTCGCCAAGTCGAGCAGGGCTTCGAGGGTGGCGCGGGAAAACGGCGCGCCCTCGGCAGTGCCCTGCACTTCGACGATGCCGCCGCTGCCGGTCATCACCACGTTCATGTCGGTGTCGCAGTCGGAGTCTTCGAGGTAATCGAGGTCGAGCACCGGCCGGCCCCGGTAGACGCCGACCGAGACGGCGGCGATGCTGTCGGTGAGCGGGGTTTCGGTGAGCTTGCCGTCGCGCAGCAGGCCGGCAATGGCATCGGAGACGGCGACCCAGGCGCCGCAGATGCTGGCGCAGCGGGTGCCGCCGTCGGCCTGCAGCACGTCGCAGTCGAGATGGATCGTGCGCTCGCCCAGCTTTTTCAGGTCGGCCACGGCGCGCAGGCTGCGTCCGATCAGGCGCTGGATTTCCTGGGTGCGGCCGGACTGCTTGCCGCGCGCGGCTTCGCGGTCGGTGCGGGTATGGGTGGAACGCGGCAGCATGCCGTATTCGGCGGTGACCCAGCCTTCGCCGCTGCCTTTTTTGTGCGGCGGCACCTTATCGAGCACGCTGGCGGTGCACAGCACGCGGGTGTCGCCCATGGCGACGAGCACCGAGCCTTCGGCGTGTTTGGTGTAAGCACGGGTGAACGACAGGGTGCGCAGCGCGTCGGGAGCGCGTCCGCTGGGACGAACGATGGCAGACATGGAAACGGCCGGGTAAGGAAAAGCGTGATTTTACCGCGCGGAGCTGTCATCGCGAGGCCGAAGGCCGCGGCGATCCAGCCGCCATGCTTCAACCACCGTACCGGATTGCTTCCCTCGCGCTTTGCGCGCGGTCGCGATGACTATGCACGGGACGTGCCGCCGCCTACTTGGCCTACTTGGCGGAGATTTTCTGGATGGCCTGCTGGATTTCGGCGATGGCGCGTTCGATCTCGTCGTCCGACACCGCC
Source organism: Thermoplasmatota archaeon (assembly GCA_023475455.1). The sequence continues at coordinate 3,815 of JAMCVR010000134.1, forward strand.
GGGGTACCGGGCAGCGGGCGCAGCGCGTTGATCTGCGTGGTGACGCCGCCGTCCGGCAGCGCCAGGGTGGAGATGGAATCCTTGCTCGGCATGCGCGCCTCGCCCCAGGTCATGGCGATCAGGCTGAGGTTGTCGCCGTGTTCGCCGCCGCGGAATTCGGCGTGGTCCATCAGGTGGCGCACCGCGTCTTCCAGCGTGTAGGCATGCAGCAGCGCCGCCACTTCGGGAATGCTGATCATGCCCCAGATGCCATCGGTGCACAGCAGCATGGTGTCGGCGTCGTGCAGCGGAATCGGCGCGCTGCATTCCACCTGCGGGGTGACATAGCCGCCCAGGCAGTTGGACACCTTGTTGCGCTCGGGATGGGTGCCCGCCTCTTCTTCGCTGATGATGCCGTTGCGCACCAGCTGGGCCACCGCGGTATGGTCTTCGGTGCGCGCGATCAGGCTGCCGTCGCTGAACAGGTACAGCCGCGAATCGCCCACGTGCGCCCAGAAGGCGGTGTTGTCCTGCACCACGGCGGCGACGACGGTGGTGTGGGGAATTTCCAGCAGATCCTGGTCGACCGCGTAATCGTTGATCGCATAGTGCGCGCGCGTGGTCGCTTCGGACAGGAAAGCCATGGGGTCGTCCAGGCGCGGCTTGGCCAGCTTCTGAAACTGGCCGGTGAGCGTCTGCACCGCGATCTGCGCGGCGATCTCGCCGTGCATGTGGCCGCCCATGCCGTCCGCCACCACCATCAACAGCGCTTCCCGGCTGTAGGAATAGGCAACCCGGTCCTGGTTGTTCTTGCGCCCGCCCTGGCGGGATGCCTGATAGATGGTGAATTTCATGGCGCTACTTTAAAACAATTCTTTGCTCAGCGAGCGCTTGAGGCTGCTCAAAAGCGAAGAACGCGGCGGCGTCATCGCGCTGCGGTCCATCAGCACCTTTTGCAGGCTGAACACGCTTTGCGGGCGTTCCATGTAGTTGAGCTTCAAGCAGTGATCGATGGTTTCCAGCAGCTGGTCGGAGTAGGCGCCGCGCCAGTTCGTTGCCGCCGGCACCAGCTTGTCGTTGAGCAGACGGGCGTCGGCCGCCTGCGGGGGGTAGCCCGCCAGGCAGGCATACAGGCCGGCGCCAATGCTGTAGATGTCGCTCCACGGTCCCAGCCGTTCGCGGTTGTGATACTGTTCGGGCGCGGCGAAGCCGGGCGTGTACATGGGCTGCAGCTTGCTTTCTTCCTGGGTCAGCGTCTGCCGCGCCGCGCCGAAGTCGATCAGCACGGGCGAGCCGTCCAGGCGGATGTACAGGTTCGACGGCTTGATGTCCAGATGCAGCAGCTTGTGCGTATGCACCTCGCGCAGGCCGTTCAGCAGCTGGGCGAAGACGCGCCGGATGAAGCTTTCGCGGATGGTGCCGCGATTGGCCTGGATGTGCTGCTGCAGGGTCTTGCCGCGCTCGAAGCGCATGACCATGTAGACGGTGTCGTTGGCGCGGAAAAAATTGGTCACCCGGACGACGTTGGGATGGTCGATGCGCGCCAGCGCCCGGCCTTCCTCGAAAAAGCACTTCATGCCGTGGCGGAAGATATTGTTGTTTTCGGTCGAACTGGCCTGCACGATGACCGAGCCTTCGGTGCGCAGCACCAGCGCGCCCGGCAGGTATTCCTTGATCGATGGTGAATTTCATGGCGCTACTTTAAAACAATTCTTTGCTCAGCGAGCGCTTGAGGCTGCTCAAAAGCGAAGAACGCGGCGGCGTCATCGCGCTGCGGTCCATCAGCACCTTTTGCAGGCTGAACACGCTTTGCGGGCGTTCCATGTAGTTGAGCTTCAAGCAGTGATCGATGGTTTCCAGCAGCTGGTCGGAGTAGGCGCCGCGCCAGTTCGTTGCCGCCGGCACCAGCTTGTCGTTGAGCAGACGGGCGTCGGCCGCCTGCGGGGGGTAGCCCGCCAGGCAGGCATACAGGCCGGCGCCAATGCTGTAGATGTCGCTCCACGGTCCCAGCCGTTCGCGGTTGTGATACTGTTCGGGCGCGGCGAAGCCGGGCGTGTACATGGGCTGCAGCTTGCTTTCTTCCTGGGTCAGCGTCTGCCGCGCCGCGCCGAAGTCGATCAGCACGGGCGAGCCGTCCAGGCGGATGTACAGGTTCGACGGCTTGATGTCCAGATGCAGCAGCTTGTGCGTATGCACCTCGCGCAGGCCGTTCAGCAGCTGGGCGAAGACGCGCCGGATGAAGCTTTCGCGGATGGTGCCGCGATTGGCCTGGATGTGCTGCTGCAGGGTCTTGCCGCGCTCGAAGCGCATGACCATGTAGACGGTGTCGTTGGCGCGGAAAAAATTGGTCACCCGGACGACGTTGGGATGGTCGATGCGCGCCAGCGCCCGGCCTTCCTCGAAAAAGCACTTCATGCCGTGGCGGAAGATATTGTTGTTTTCGGTCGAACTGGCCTGCACGATGACCGAGCCTTCGGTGCGCAGCACCAGCGCGCCCGGCAGGTATTCCTTGATCGCCACCGACTGGTTGTTGTCGTCGCGCGCCAGATACACCATGCTGAAGCCGCCGCCGCCGATCTTGCGCACGATGGTGTATTCGTTCAGCCGGTAGCCGTTGGGAAGCGCCTGGTTGGGTTGAGTCGCCATAGTCGAACGTCTATTATCTTTGCCTGTTAATCGGCCATGCCGTAAAAGCTTACGCCGGTTTAGCACCGGCAATCGTTATTCATAAGCCACACTGAAGACCACTCATGACAGCCAGCATGACCGGGTTCGCCGCCCGCAGCCTCAATCTCGACCATGCCAGCGTCACGATCGACCTGCGTAGCGTCAATCAGCGCTATCTCGAGCTGCATTTCCGCCTGGCCGACGAATTCCGCCCGCTGGAGCCGCAATTGCGCGAGCTGATCCATCAACGCCTCGCGCGTGGCAAGGTGGAGTGCCGGATCAACCTGGTCCTGCTGCCTGCCGCCTCGCTGGATAACGGCTTGAACCCGGCCATTCTTGAGCGCCTGGCGTACTGGCAGGACGACGTGCTCGACCGCCTGCCGGGCAGCGCGCCGCTCTCCGTCAACGACATCCTGCGCTGGCCCGGCGCGGTGCAGACCGCCGCCCTGCCGCAGGACGCGCTGAACGAGGCCACGCTGGCCGGCGTGCGCGAAACCCTGGACGAACTGGTCGAGAGCCGCCGGCGCGAGGGCGCCAAGCTGAAACAGCACATCCTCGACCGGCTCGCCGCCGCCGAGGCGCAGGTGGCGGCGCTGCAGCCGCTGCTGCCCGCGCTGGCCGCCGCCCAGCGCGAGAAACTGGCGGAACGCCTGCGCGACGCGCTGGGCGAAGCGGGCTACGAACGGCTGGCGCAGGAAGTCGCGCTGGCGGCGCAAAAAGCCGACATCGACGAGGAATGCGCGCGCCTCGCCACCCATTTTGCCGAGGTGCGCCGCGTGCTGAACCAGACCGGCGCGGTCGGCAAACGGCTCGATTTCCTGATGCAGGAGCTGCACCGCGAGGCCAACACCCTGGGCTCGAAATCGGTGGCGGTGGAAACCTCGCGCGTCTCGCTCGAACTCAAGGTGCTGATCGAGCAGATGCGCGAGCAGGTGCAAAACATTGAATGACCACAGGAACGGAACAGTTATGACCCCTACCCCCATCGAAGGCGTGCTCTACATCGTCAGCGCGCCCTCCGGCGCCGGCAAGACCAGCCTGGTCAAGGCGCTGCTGAAAACCGATCCGGCCATCCGCCTGTCGGTGTCCTACACCACGCGCGCGCCGCGCCCCGGCGAAACCGACGGCCGCGACTACCATTTCGTCAGCCGCGAACGCTTCGAGGCGATGCTGGCCGAAGGCGAATTTCTCGAGCACGCCGAGGTGTACGGCAATTTCTACGGCACCTCGAAGGGCAGCATCGGTCGCGATCTCAACGCCGGCCGCGACGTCCTGCTGGAGATCGACTGGCAGGGCGCGGAACAGGTTCGGCAGCACTTCCCGCAATCCGCCTCGATTTTCATCCTGCCGCCGTCGTTCGGCGCGCTGCGCACCCGCCTGGCCGGACGCGGGCAGGACAGCGACGAGGTGATCGAGCGCCGGCTGGCCGCCGCCGCCCACGACGTCGCTCATGCCAAGGCGTTCGACTATATAATCGTCAATGATGATTTCGACCACGCCCTGCAGGACCTGGTCGCCATCACCCGCAGCATTCGCCTCGAAGCGGCACGCCAGCTCAAGCGGCACACCGCGCTGTTCGAGGAATTCCGACGTATCTAAGCGCACCCGCCTGGCCGGACGCGGGCAGGACAGCGACGAGGTGATCGAGCGCCGGCTGGCCGCCGCCGCCCACGACGTCGCTCATGCCAAGGCGTTCGACTATATAATCGTCAATGATGATTTCGACCACGCCCTGCAGGACCTGGTCGCCATCACCCGCAGCATTCGCCTCGAAGCGGCACGCCAGCTCAAGCGGCACACCGCGCTGTTCGAGGAATTCCGACGTATCTAAGCGCACCCGCGCCCCTGAAGCAGGAGTATCCGCATGGCCCGCATCACCGTTGATGACTGCATCGAGATGTTTCCCAACCGGTTCGAGTTGACCCTCGCCGTGACCTACCGCGCCCGCCAGCTGGCGCAGGGCTCGCAGCCCATGGTCGAATCGAAGGACAAACCCATCGTCACCGCACTGCGCGAAATCGCCGCGGGCAAGGTCGGACGTGAAATCCTCAACCGGGGCCGCGCCTGAGCATTCATCCCCACGTCAACCGGCGCACGCCAGCCGCGCGCCGGCGATGACGCACGAATTCGAATCGCTGCGCCCGGTCCTGTCCTACCTGTCTGCTGACGAAATCGGACAGATCGAGCAGGCCTACGAGTTCAGCCGCAGCGCCCACGAAGGGCAGTTCCGCAAAAGCGGCGAACCCTACATTTCCCATCCGCTTGCCGTCGCCGGCATCCTCGCCGGCTGGCATCTCGACGCGCAAACCCTGTGCGCCGCGCTGCTGCACGACGTGGTCGAGGACACCCCGGCCACGGCGGGCGAAATCGAGGCGCGCTTCGGCAAGGCGGTGGCCCTGCTGGTCGAGGGCGTCTCCAAGCTCGACAAGCTCGCGTTCGCCTCCGAGCAGCACGCGCAGGCGGAGAACTTCCGCAAGATGCTGCTGGCGATGGCGCAGGACGTGCGGGTGATCCTGGTCAAGCTGGCCGACCGCCTGCACAACATGCATACCATGGGCGCGATGCCGGCCGAAAAACGCCGCCGCATCGCCACCGAAACGCTGGAGATCTACGCCCCCATCGCCAACCGGCTGGGGCTGCACTCGGTCTACCAGGAACTGGAAGACCTCGGCTTCCGCTACAGCCACCCCAACCGCTACCAGGTGCTGGCCAAGGCGGTGAAGGCGGCGCGCGGCAACCGCCGCGAACTGGTCGACAAGGTCAAGATCGCGCTGCAGGAAAAGCTCGAACAGGCCGGCATCGAGGCCACCATCAGCGGGCGCGAGAAACACCTCTACAGCATCTACCGCAAGATGCAGGAAAAGAACCTGGCGTTCTCCGAGGTGTTCGACATCTACGGCTTTCGCGTGGTGGTGCGCGACCAGCCGACCTGCTATCTGGCGCTGGGCGCGCTGCATGCGCTGTACAAGCCGATCCCCGGCAAGTTCAAGGACTACATCGCGATCCCCAAGGCCAACGGCTACCAGTCGCTGCACTCGATCCTGTTCGGCCCCAACGGCACCCCGATCGAGATCCAGATCCGCACCGTCGACATGAACCGGCTGGCCGAGTCGGGCGTGGCTTCGCACTGGATGTACAAATCCGCCGACACCGCGCTGAACGACGTGCAGACGCGCACCCACCGCTGGCTGCAATCGCTGCTAGACATCCAGGCCGACCACGGCGACTCGCCGGAATTCCTCGAACACATCAAGGTCGACCTGTTTCCCGACGAAGTCTATGTGTTCACCCCCAAGGGCAAGATCATGGCCTTGCCGCGCGGCGCCACGGCGGTCGATTTTGCGTTTGCGGTGCACACCGACGTCGGCCATCGCTGCATCGCAGTGAAGATCAATTACGAGCTGATGCCGCTGCGCACCCAGCTTCGCAACGGCGACCACGTCGAGATTCTCACCGCGTCCAACGCCAGTCCCAACGCGGCCTGGCTCAACTTCGTCGTCACCGGCAAGGCGCGCTCGCACATCCGCAATTACCTGCGCAACACGCGGGTGGAGGAAGCGGCGGCGCTGGGCGAGCGTCTGCTCAAGAACGCCATCGCCGCGCTCAATCCGGAAGCGGTCGAGCCCGACCCGGCGGTATGGGAGCGCGTGGTCAAGGACTACGGCCTGCAGACCCGCCAGGAACTGTTCGCCGGCATCGGCCTGGGGCGCAAGCTGCCGCTGGTGGTGGCGCACCAGCTGCTGCACGTGCAGGGCGAAAAAACCGGCGAGCCGGCCCACCCGCACGCCATCAGCATCCGCGGCACCGAAGGCATCGCGGTCGAGCTGGCGCAGTGCTGCCACCCGATTCCCGGCGATCCGATCCTCGGCTTCATCCACAAGGACCGCGGCCTCATCATCCACACCCACGACTGCCCGTCGATCCGCGCCTTCCGCACCGATCCCGACAAATGGCTGGACGTGGAATGGGAGGCCGAGCCGGGCCACATGTTCGACGTCTCGATCAAGGTCGTCGTCGGCAACCAGCGCGGCGTGCTGGCCAAGGTCGCCGCGGCGATCGCCGAACACGGCTCCAACATCGGCAACGTCGCGATGGAAGAGGAGGACGGCAGCCCCTACACCGTGCTGTTCTTCACCGTGCAGGTGGAAAACCGCATGCACCTCGCGCGCGTGATGCGCGGCCTGCGCGTGCTGCCCGACGTGGTGCGGATCTTCCGCATCAAGGGCAAGAAGGACGGCCGCGCCACGCAAAGCCAGTGAGAATTTTCAATCCTGTAAAAAGCCGCTTCACCACAGAGATTATGTCCCGCAGGGACGGTATCCCCTGGGACACAGAGGCACGGAGAAAATCGATGCGCGAGTGATTGTTTGCCTGGCACCAACGGGGTTGTTTTTCCTCGGTGTGCCCTGTGCCTCTGTGGTGAAAGAATTGACGTTTTTACTACCAGCCCGGAATAACCAGCATGAACAAAAGCATCATCCAGACCGCCGACGCCCCGGCCGCGATCGGCACCTATTCGCAGGCCGTGCGGGTCGACCACACGGTGTACCTGTCGGGGCAGATCGGCCTCGATCCCGCCTCGATGCAGCTGGTCGACGGCATCGAGGCGCAGATCCACCAGGTGTTCAAAAACCTGGCCGCCGTGGCAACCGCGGCGGGCGGCTCGCTGGCCGACGTGGTGAGGCTGAACGTATTCCTCACCGACCTCGGCCACTTTCCCAAGGTCAACGAAATCATGGCGACCTACTTCAGCCAGCCCTATCCGGCGCGCGCCGCGGTCGGCGTGGCCGCGCTGCCGCGCGGCGCGCTGGTCGAGGCCGACGCCGTGATGGCCCTCGGATAAAGTAATCAATTGAAAGCGGCGTCGCCGTTTTCCTTTCCCGTCAGTCCGGCGCTCGCCGCCAAACTCGCCAAGCTGGGGCTGACCCGCGACGCCGACCTGGTTTTGCACCTGCCCTTGCGCTGGGAGGACGAAACCCGCCTCACGCCGATTCGCGACCTGCTGCCGGGCGAGACGGCGCAGGTGCAGGCGGTGGTGCGCGAGGCCAGCGTCGCCTACCGGCCGCGCCGCATGCTGACGGTGACGGTGGAGGACGCCGGCGGGGTGCTCGGAATCCGTTTCCTGAATTTCTACCCCAGCCATCTCAAACTGTTCCTGCCGGGCGCAAGCTTCCGTTTCAACGGCGAAGTCCGCGGCGGTTTTCTCGGCCTGGAGATGGTGCACCCGCGTTTCGTCAAAGCCGACGATGCCACGCCCCTGCCGACGCAGTTGACCCCCGTCTACCCCACCACCGCCGGACTCGGCCAGGCCACATTGCGCAAACTGATCGAACGCGCGCTGGCCGCGCCGATTCCCGACACCCTGCCCGCCGACTGGCTGGCAAAACTCGGACTGCCCGAGCTGGAAACCAGCATTCGCCTGCTGCACCAGCCGCCGCTGGAGTGCGCGCTCGCCGAGCTCGAATCGCGCCGCCACCCGGCGTGGCAGCGGCTGGCCTTCGATGAACTGCTGGCGCAGCAGCTGTCGCTGGCCACCGCACGCCAGCAACGCAAGTCGCGCCCGACCCGGCCTTTGCCGCCCCGACAACAACTGACGGCGGCGTTCACCCGCGCGCTGCCGTTCGCGCTGACCGCGGCGCAGGCGCGCGCCTGGCAGGAAATCAGCGCCGACCTGGCGCAGCCGCACCCGATGCGCCGTCTGCTGCAGGGCGACGTCGGCAGCGGCAAGACCGTGGTGGCGGCGCTGGCCTGCCTGCAGGCGATCGAAAACGGCTTTCAGGCCGCCTTCATGGCGCCGACCGAAATCCTCGCCGAGCAGCATTTCCGCAAGCTGGCGCCGCCCTTGTCCGCCTTGGGCGTGCGCTGTGCCTGGGTGTCGGGCAGCCAGCGCAAGGCCGAGCGCACCGCCGCCTGGCAGGCGATCGCCGCGGGCGAGGCCGACCTCGCATTCGGCACCCATGCGCTGTTTCAGGAAGCCGGCAGCTTCCAGCGGCTGGGCCTGGCGGTGGTCGACGAGCAGCACCGCTTCGGCGTCGGCCAGCGGCTGGCGCTGATGCAGAAGGGCACGGAGCCGCACCAGTTGATGATGAGCGCGACGCCGATCCCGCGCACGCTCGCGATGAGCTTCTTTGCCGATCTCGACGTCTCGGTGATCGACGAACTGCCGCCGGGCCGCACGCCCATCGTGACGAAACTGGTGAGCGCCGCGCGCCGCGACGACGTGCTGGCGCGCGTGCGTGGCGCCTGCCATGCCGGGGGCCAGGCCTACTGGGTGTGTCCGCTGATCGAGGAATCGGAGAAGCTGCAGTTGCAGACTGCGCAGGACACCTATGCGACCCTGACGCAACAGCTGCCCGACCTGCGCATCGGCCTGGTGCACGGGCGGCTGAAGCCGGATGAGAAGCAGGCGGTGATGGCCGCATTCCAGGCGCACGAAATCGACCTCTTGGTGGCCACCACCGTGATCGAGGTCGGCGTCGACGTGCCCAACGCCGCGCTGATGGTGATCGAACACGCCGAGCGCATGGGACTCGCCCAATTGCACCAGTTGCGCGGGCGGGTCGGGCGCGGCAGCCGCGAATCGGTGTGCGTGCTGCTGTACGAGACGCCGCTGTCGGAACTGGCGCGCGCGCGGCTGAAGGTGATCTTCGAGCTCACCGACGGCTTCGAGATCGCGCGCCAGGACCTGCTGCTGCGCGGCCCCGGCGAACTGCTCGGCCACCGCCAGAGCGGCCTGCCGATGCTGCGCTTCGCCGACCTGGAGCGCGATGTCGCGCTGCTGGAGGCCGCCCGCGATCTGGCGCGGCGCTGTCTCGCCCGCCATCCCGACATCGCCGCGCGCCATCTGGAACGCTGGATCGGCCAGCGGCAGGCGCTGACGTCGATCTAGATGCCGCCCGCTGCGGCATAATGCGGGCTTTCCGAGACGAAACCGCACGCCGTGCTCGATTCCCGGCAGGGCTGGCTAGCCCACCCCCACTCGCTTCCGCGCTTGCTGCGTTCCTGGCTCAGCGACCGCGGCTCGCTCACCCGGCGCCTGAAGTCGCGCTGCGCCTCGTTTCGCGTGGTGCCGCTGGCGACCGGGCTCGCCCGCCCCAACCCCGACGAATACGCGCTGCTGGGCCTGGCGCCGGGAACCCGCGCCTACGTGCGCGAAGTCATGCTGCTGTGCGACGGCGTGCCGGTGGTGTTCGCCCACAGCGTGCTGCCGTCCGCCGGCCTGCGCGGCGGCTGGAACGGCATCACCCGACTCGGCAGCCGTTCGCTCGGCGAGGCCCTGTTCAGCGATCACCGCATCGAGCGCCAGCCCCTGGCCTACCGCAACGTGCGAAACAGCCACCCGCTGTTTCGCGCCATCGCCGCACAGCAGACACTGGAGGCCAGCAGCCTGTGGGCGCGCCGCTCGGTGTTCCGCCTCAACCATCATCCGCTGCTGGTGACCGAAGTCTTCCTGCCAGCCATCGACGCGCTATGACCCTCACCGAACGCCTGTCCCATTACGAAAAACTGATGCGGCTCGACAAGCCGATCGGCATCCTGCTGCTGCTGTGGCCCACGCTGTGGGGGCAGTGGCTGGCCAGCAACGGCGATCCGGACTGGCTGATCCTGTGGATTTTCGTCATGGGCGTGGTGCTGATGCGCTCGGCCGGATGCGTCATCAACGACTACGCCGACCGCGATTTCGACCCGCATGTGGCACGCACCCGCGAGCGTCCGCTGGCCGCCGGCAAGGTGTCGCCGAAGGAGGCGCTGCTGCTGGCGGCGGGCCTGTCGCTGCTGGCCTTCCTCTTGATCCTGCCGCTCAACACGCTGGTGCTGAAGCTGTCGGTCATTGCGCTGTTCCTGGCCGCAAGCTATCCGTTCACCAAGCGCTTCTTCGCGATTCCGCAGGCCTATCTCGGCATCGCCTTCGGCTTCGGCATTCCGATGAGCTATGCCGCGCTGTGGGGCACTGTGCCCGTGGAGGCCTGGGTATTACTGCTCGCCAACGTCTTCTGGGCGATCGCCTACGATACGCAATACGCGATGGTCGACCGCGAAGACGATCTCAAGATCGGCATCAAGACCTCGGCGATCACCTTCGGCCGCTACGACCTCGCCGCCATCGCGGTGTGCTATGCGGCGACGCTGGGACTGCTCGGCTGGGTGGGGGTGCAGCGGGAGATGGGCGGGGCGTACTACGGCGGGCTGGCGGTGGCGGCGGCGATCGCGCTCTACCACATGAAGCTGATCCGGCAGCGCGATCCGCAGCAATGCTTCCGCGCCTTCCTGCACAACGCCTGGTTCGGCGCCGCGGTGTTCGGCGGCATCGTGCTGCACTTCCTGCTGAGATAAGCCCTAGCAGCCTGTCGGACTTAAAGGAAATCGGCTGCAAAATCGCCAAAATCTGTCCTCGCCCAGCCAAATTTTCGCTTCGATTCTTTAAGTCCGACAGCCTGCTAGGACGAACAGGCCACCCGCGACTGCTGGCTGTTCGGATACGCCTGTTTGATCCCGCTCAGGCTTTTAAGCGCATCCGTGTCTTCGCTGCGGATCACGAAATAAAAATCCGTTCCCTGGCGCGGCAGCAACTCGACGCGCGTGCCGAGCACCCCCCTGTCCTCGATTTCACGCACACGCCGGCGCGCCGCTTCGTCGTTGGCGTACAGCCCAAGTGAAATGGCATTGCGCCAAGCGGCATCCTTCACCACGAAGGCATCCTGAACGCCCGCCGCTGCCAGTTCGCTCAGCTTGGCAGCAGCCGACTCAGGGCTGGGAAGCGGCGGGAAAATCACCCAGTGCCAGGTGCTCAGCGGAACCTCGATGAACGACATCACCCGCTCACCGGCCAATGCCTTGAGCTGTTCGCGTACCTGCGCGAATTCATCCAGGCTCAACCCACGCCACTCCACACACAGGGCCTCGCCCGCCGCACCGCGGAGCGGCGGCACTTCCTTCCACCCGGCTGCTGACTGGCTGCGCAGACTGAGCCGGTCTACGTTCATGGGTGCCGATTTTTCCGAGGCAGCCTGCGGCCAGTACGCTTTCCCCATGAAAAATGCGGCCACCAGCAGGTTGGCCAGCAGCAAAGCCCAAACCAGCTTTTTCATCGTGCCCTCCTTCTGGCGACGCAGTCGATGCCTTCCAGCACCAGCGACGGCACCTGTTCGGCAGGCATATCCAAATGCGGCAAGAGCATCCCGGCATCGCCCCCCGTCACCAGGCAGCGCGGCGTCGCATGGCTTGCTTCAGCCAGACGCGCATGCTGCACGTGAATGGCACCGCACAGCGCAGCCACGATCCCGCTCTGCACGGCATCGGCCGTGGTGCGCGGGAACGCTTGCCACTCCCCCGCCTCATCCGCAATCTGCGCCGTTCCCCGCCGCAGCGCCTGCCGCATCAGGGCGACGCCGGGCACGATCACGCCGCCCAGGAACACGCCGTCCGCCGTCAGCGCATCCACCGTCATCGCCGTCCCGACCGACACCACGAGTACCGGTTCGTGCGTGCGCTGGCGCGCACCGATCAACCCCATCCAGCGGTCCACGCCCAACTGCTGCGGATTCACGTAGGCGTTTTTCATGTCCGCAAAAGTTGCCTCGGTCTTCAGCCAGGCCGGGGCGATGCTCGCCGCCTCCAGCAGCGTGGCTAGCTGCCGTTCGTTCGCGGCGCGCGTCACGCTGGCGATGAAGCAGCGGGTGCCCGACGTCAACTGCGCCTGCAAGGCCGACCAATCGCCGTAATCGCCCCTGCCGTGCGCACGCCACTGCTCGTCTTCCACCACCGCCCATTTCAGGCTCGAGTTGCCGGCATCGATCAGCAAGCGGCGCCCGTTCATCGACCTGCCTCCAGACGCAGGCTGACTTCTCCGCCGCTGTAGGGGATCAGGCTCGAAGCGGCGTCGCGCAGCAGGAATGCGCCCGTTTCGTCGACCCCCGACGCCACGCCCTGAACCTTGCGTGCATCCGGCAAGCTCAGCGCCACCGGCTTCCCCGCATACGCGTCCAGCGCCAGCCAGTCCGCGCGCAAAACCGCGAATCCGTGCTGGCGGAACGTGGTCAATACCGCGTGCAGCTCCCGCAGGCAGTCGGCCAGCAATCGGTTGCGGCCCACCGTCACCCCCATTTCGGCGAGGTCGACCACGGCCTGATCGACCGCGTCGCGCTGCGCCTCGTTCAGCCGGACGTTGAGCCCGATGCCGACCACGGCGAAGGCGGCCCCGTGCATGTCGCCCTGTACCTCCACCAGGATTCCGGCCAGCTTGCGATAATCCACCAGCACGTCGTTGGGCCATTTCAATCGCGCCGGGTGACGGCTGTGGCGATTCACCGCGCGCGCGATCGCCAGACCCACGGCCAGGCTCAGACCTGCCAGCGACTGCAGGCCGTTGTCGAAGCGCCAGAGCGCCGAAAACGTCAGGCTGCCGCCCGGCACCGAGTGCCACGGACGGCCGCGCCGACCCTTGCCGGCGTGCTGATGCTCGCTGCAGTACAGGGTCCCGTCCGCCGCGCCGTTCAAGGCGGCGGTCATCAAGGCGGTGTTGGTCGAGTCCACGCTGTCCAGGATATGGATCGCGTAGGCATTCGCCGTGGGACCCAGGTGCTGCGCAACGGTGTAGCCGTCCAGCCACTCGATCGGTTCGGGCAGGCGGTAGCCGCGTCCGCGCACCGCATGGATCGGCAGCCCCATGGCTTCGGCCTGGGCAAGCACATTGAAAATGCTGGAGCGGGATAGATCGAATGCCTCTGCCAGCGCCTGGCCCGAATGGAAACGGCCATCGGACAAGCGGCGCAAAAGCGGGAACAGCGCTTTGTGGGGTCGGGTATGCACCGCCCAATTTTACATGGCTTGCCGGTGCGATTTCCCAATACCCGATAAAGGACACAAGTAAAAAAACCCCCTCTTTTCGGGAGGGGGTTTTGGGTGCTTTGAGGGCACGAGTAAGGAGTCTGACGATGACCTACTTTCGCAGGCGAGGTGCCTACTATCATTGGCGCGGGAGCGTTTCACCGT
>JAMCVR010000082.1 GCA_023475455.1 Thermoplasmatota archaeon
AACACGGCGACCAGTCGAGCGCGCAAGGCCTCGCCGATTTCGTCTCCGATCGCGACCCGCCCCTGCTCGACCAGCACCACCGGCGTATTCGCCCAGTCCGTATCGAAGCACGTGCGGAAGGCCGCAAGCAATGGCTGAACATGTTTCTGCGCGGCAGAGGAAGACAGGCCGTCGGCCACGACAATCGCCAATTCCGCTGCAGCGCGCTGTGTGCGCAACGCCGCCCTGTCCGCTTCAAGCAGGCGGCGCCCCAGGTCCGGGCGCAACAGGTAGGTCTGGCGGCTGGGCGCTTGGCTATGCGCACGGAGCACCTGCCAACCGTCCCCCAGCAGTTCACGTTGCAACGCGTCGAAATCGAGCGGCCGATGCACCGCATCGCGCGCCTGGGCATGGGCCAGCCCAAGGTGCAGAACCTCGTCGGTGGGCAAGCTGGAACCCACCCGGCCAAGGGCGATACGGGCCGCGGTGTGGCGACGCAGCGATTCCCACGGATTGTTTTGTACCAGTTCCCCGGGAGCGGACGGCGACGTTTTTGCCATCATGCCGCACGCAGCACGGGCAATTCACGCAACAGGCTGTGCTCGCGTCCAACCTCGCGCAGACGGCCATGCGTATCGGCAATGCCCATGCTCGTCAGCCAGGCGTCGAACTCGGGGGCCCGTTTCAGGCCCAGCAGGGTGCGCAGATAGAGCGCGTCGTGGAAAGACGTGCTCTGGTAGTTGAGCATGATGTCGTCGGCGCCCGGAATGCCCATGATGAAGTTGAGCCCGGCATTGGCGAGCAGGGTCATGAGGGTATCCATGTCGTCCTGGTCGGCCTCGGCGTGGTTGGTATAACACACGTCGCAGCCCATGGGCACGCCCAACAGCTTGCCGCAGAAGTGGTCCTCCAGGCCTGCGCGGATGATCTGCTTGCCGTCATACAGATACTCCGGGCCGATGAAGCCGACCACGGTGTTGGTGAGCAGGGGCCGAAACTCGCGCGCCACTGCATAGGCCCGCGCCTCGCAAGTCTGCTGATCGACGCCGTGGTGGGCACCGGCCGAGAGCGCGCTGCCCTGGCCGGTCTCGAAATACATGGCGTTGTCGCCCAGCGTGCCGCGCTTGAGCGACAGCGCCGCCTCGTGCGCCTCGCGCAACAGGGCAAGCGAGACACCGAAGCTCGAGTTGGCCTGCTCGGTGCCGGCGATCGACTGGAACACGAGATCGATGGGCGCCCCCTGTTCGATCGCCTGGATCTGGCTGGTGACATGCGTGAGAACGCAACTCTGCATGGGGATATCGAAGCGCGAGCGCACCTCGTCCAGCATCTGCCACAAGACATGCATCGCACTCAGCGAATCGCTCGCCGGATTGATGCCGACGACCGCGTCGCCCGCGCCATAAAACAGTCCGTCGAGCAGGCTGGCAGCAATGCCGCGCAAATCGTCGGTGGGGTGGTTGGGTTGCAGGCGCACGGCCAGGTGGCCGGACAGGCCGATGGTATTGCGGAAGCGGGTCACCACGCGGCACTTGCGGGCCACCAGGATCAGGTCCTGGTTGCGCATCAGCTTGCTCACCGCAGCCGCCATCTCCGGCGTGATGCCCGGAGCCAGCGCGGCCAGCGCGGCGCTGTCCGTGCTGTCCAGCAACAGCCAGTTGCGGAAATCCCCCACCGTCAGGTGGTTGACCGGCGCGAAGGCGTTCTCATCGTGGCGGTCGACGATCAGGCGGGTAACTTCGTCCGCTTCATAGGGAATCAGCGCCTCATCGAGGAAGGTGCGCAACGGCAGGTCGGCGAGCACCATGCGCGCCGCCATGCGCTCCTCGTAGCTGCCCGCCCCCAAGCCCGCGAGGTAATCGCCGGAGCCGATGAAGCCGACCACGGTGTTGGTGAGCAGGGGCCGAAACTCGCGCGCCACTGCATAGGCCCGCGCCTCGCAAGTCTGCTGATCGACGCCGTGGTGGGCACCGGCCGAGAGCGCGCTGCCCTGGCCGGTCTCGAAATACATGGCGTTGTCGCCCAGCGTGCCGCGCTTGAGCGACAGCGCCGCCTCGTGCGCCTCGCGCAACAGGGCAAGCGAGACACCGAAGCTCGAGTTGGCCTGCTCGGTGCCGGCGATCGACTGGAACACGAGATCGATGGGCGCCCCCTGTTCGATCGCCTGGATCTGGCTGGTGACATGCGTGAGAACGCAACTCTGCATGGGGATATCGAAGCGCGAGCGCACCTCGTCCAGCATCTGCCACAAGACATGCATCGCACTCAGCGAATCGCTCGCCGGATTGATGCCGACGACCGCGTCGCCCGCGCCATAAAACAGTCCGTCGAGCAGGCTGGCAGCAATGCCGCGCAAATCGTCGGTGGGGTGGTTGGGTTGCAGGCGCACGGCCAGGTGGCCGGACAGGCCGATGGTATTGCGGAAGCGGGTCACCACGCGGCACTTGCGGGCCACCAGGATCAGGTCCTGGTTGCGCATCAGCTTGCTCACCGCAGCCGCCATCTCCGGCGTGATGCCCGGAGCCAGCGCGGCCAGCGCGGCGCTGTCCGTGCTGTCCAGCAACAGCCAGTTGCGGAAATCCCCCACCGTCAGGTGGTTGACCGGCGCGAAGGCGTTCTCATCGTGGCGGTCGACGATCAGGCGGGTAACTTCGTCCGCTTCATAGGGAATCAGCGCCTCATCGAGGAAGGTGCGCAACGGCAGGTCGGCGAGCACCATGCGCGCCGCCATGCGCTCCTCGTAGCTGCCCGCCCCCAAGCCCGCGAGGTAATCGCCGGAGCGGGCCGGGCTGGCCTTGGCCATGACCTCGCGCAAATCGGCAAAGACGTGCCCGTGTAGGCCAACGGTGCTCCGGTAAGCCATGATTCAGCCCGTAGCTGCGCTCAAGCCCCCTCCAGCAAGACATCGGCTGGAGCCTCGGCGCGCTGGCGCGCCGTAAGCTGGAAATAGACGTAACCGACGGCCATAAATCCAGTGAACACCAGGCCGATCACGGCGTTGAACCACGCCATCGCCACCAAGCAGACAACTGCCAGAACCAGGGCGACGGCAGGCACCATGGGATAGCCGGGCGCCTTGAATGGGCGCTCCATCGCGGGTTCGCTCCGACGCAGTTTGAACAGGCTCAGCATGCTCATGATGTACATGACGATGGCGCCGAACACCGCCATGGTGATCATCGCCGCAGTCAGGCTCATTCCCTGCAGGTTGATCAGGCCGTCGCTGTAGATCGCGGCGATGCCGATCAGGCCGCCGACTATGATCGCCCGGTGCGGGGTCTGGAAACGCGGATGCAGCTTGGCCAGGGCGGATGGCAGGTAACCGGCGCGAGCAAGCGCAAAAAACTGCCGCGAGTAACCGAGGATGATGCCGTGGAAACTTGCCACCAGACCGAACAGGCCGATCCACACCAGCATGTGCAGCCATCCGGAGCGCTCGCCCACAACCTCCTTCATCGCCTGCGGCAGCGGGTCGTT
>JAMCVR010000030.1 GCA_023475455.1 Thermoplasmatota archaeon
CGTGGCGGTTTCGCCTCCCCCCCGGACGCCCCCTCCGCCCAAACCGGCCGTGCCCCGGCCGCCCTCGCTACCCGTGACGCCCCTTCCCGAGCCGCGGGTCGAGCCGGCACCCGGGGCGGCAGCGTCTGAAGCGCCCGCCGACCCCGGCTTGGCCGGCTCCGCGGCGGCACTCGCATCGCCGGCCGCGGTCCCGGACGCCGCGCCTGTCGAACCCGGCTCCGCCCATGTCCCGCCATTGCGCCTGAACGCATTGCCGCCGCGCCTCGATCTGCGGTTCCAGGTGCGCTATGGGCTGGCATCGGGCGAGCAAACCCTGGTGTGGGTGAACGAAGGGGAACGCTACACGCTGATCAGCGTGGCGGCGGCGAGGGGACTGACCGGTGTGTTCTACCGCGGCCGCTTCGTGCAGACCAGCCGCGGCCGCATCACGCCGCGCGGTTTGCAGCCGGAAGCGTTCTGGGATCAGCGCGGCGACAAACACAGCAGTGCGCGTTTCGATGCCGCCAACGGCCGTCTCACGCTGAATCCGGCAAAGGGCGCGCCGCGTCACTTCGCTTACGAGGGCGACGTGCAGGATGTCCTCAGCCTGTTTTTCCAGCTGGCGCTGACGGTGCCGCCGCCAGACGGACAACTGAGCTATCGGGTGTTCAACGGCAAGAAGCTGCGCGACTACAGGTATGAAGTGCGCGGCGAGGAAACGCTGGAAACCGCGCTGGGCGCGCTGCGCACGCTGCACCTTGCACGGGCGGCCGACGGCGACGGCCGCTTCGAGGTCTGGCTTGCCATCGACCGGTATTATCTGCCGGTGCGCGTGCTGCGCAGCGACGACAAGGGCAGCGAGATGGAGCTCGTGCTGCTGTCGATTTCGCCCTGAGCGCTACTGCGGCAGGCCGCTGACCTGCACGCCCGGCGCGATGCCGCGGCGCTGGAATTCGCCCTGCCGCACCTCCAGCGCGTAGCGCACGTCCGCGCCCGGGCAGTGCAGCGCCTCGGTGCGCGGCCGCATGTCGGCGAAGCCGGCAATGCGGCCCGTCGAATCGATGAACGCAATCGACAGCGGCAGCGGCGTGTCGCGCATCCAGAAACAATGCCGGCCCGGCTGCTCGAACACGAACAGCATGCCGCCATCGGCGGGGAGATGCGTGCGTCCCGTCAGGCCGCGGGCGCGTTCGTGCGGGGTGGCTGCAAGCTCGACCTGGAAAGCATGCGGGCCGACGCGCAGCGGCAGCCGGGCGTCGTTATCTGCGGCGGCGGTTGGGCTGTGCAGCAGGAGCAGCGCGAACGCGCCAAAACCTGCGCTACAACGCATCGCGCATCTGCTCGGCCAGCTTCAGCGCGGCTTCCGGGTCGGCATCCAGCACGTTGAAATGCCCCATCTTGCGTCCCGGCCGCGCGGCTTCCTTGCCGTACAGGTGCAGCTTGACGGCTGGGTGAGCGAGCAACGTGTCCCAGTGCGGGCCGCCGTTCCGCCAGCGGTCGCCGAGGATGTTGACCATCACCACCGGCGACAGCAGCCGGGTGTCGCCCAGCGGCAGGCCGGCGAGCGCGCGCACCTGCTGTTCGAACTGGTCGGTGACGCAGGCATCCAGCGTGTAGTGGCCGGAGTTGTGCGGGCGCGGCGCGATTTCGTTGACCATCAGGCGGCCGTTGGCGACGAAGAATTCGACCGCCATGACGCCGACGTAGCCGAGCTTGCCGGCCACCGCGCGCGCCATCTCGCGTGCCCGATCGGCGAGGCTGTCGGGCACGCGGGCGGGGACGATGGAGACATCGAGGATGCCGTTTTCGTGGCGGTTTTCGGCGACCGGAAACAACGCACACTGTCCCGCATCGTCGCGCGCCAGCACCACCGACACCTCGCGCTCCAGCCTGACAAAGCCCTCCAGCACGCAGGGCTGGCCGCCGAATTCGCGGAACGCGGCGCGCGCGTCCCCGGGCGTGTTGATGCGCGCCTGGCCCTTGCCGTCGTAACCGAAGCGCGACACTTTCAGCAGCGCGGGCGTGCCGGTCGCCGCCAGCGCGGCGTCGAGGTCGGCCTCGCTGTTGACCAGCGCGAACGGCGCGGTGGCGAAGCCGTTGTCGGCCAGCCAGGTTTTTTCGTGGCCGCGGTCCTGCACGATGGCCACCGCGTCGGCGCCGGGCGACACCCGGCAATGGTTCGCCAGTTCGATCAGGCTGGCGGCCGGGACGTTCTCGAATTCGGTGGTGACGGCCGCACAGGCGGCGCCGAGTTGTTTCAGCGCGGCATGGTCGGTGTAGTCCGCCCGCACATGCACGTCGGCCATCTGCCCGGCGGGGCTGGCGGCATCCGGGTCGAGCACCATGATCCTGTAGCCCATGGTGCGCGCGGCGATGGTGAACATGCGGCCGAGCTGGCCGCCGCCGAGGATGCCCAGGGTCGCGCCGGGCAAAAGGGGCAGCTCCGCCCTAAAGGACTCCGATCCACTACGGGCTGAAGCCCGTGTGGAATCGTATGCGCCGGGCAGGACAGGAAGCGGCTTATTCGACATCGGGCAGTTCCATCGCGATCACGGAGTCGGACTGTCCCTTGCGGAAGTCGCCGAGTTGCGCCGCCAGCCCGCTGTCGTAGCGGGCGATCAGCGCGGCGGCGAACAGCGCCGCGTTGGCCGCGCCGGCTTCGCCGATGGCGAAGGTGGCGACCGGGATGCCCTTCGGCATCTGCACGATGGAGAGCAGCGAATCCATGCCCTTGAGATATTTCGACGGCACCGGCACGCCGAGCACCGGGACGAGGGTCTTGGAGGCGATCATGCCCGGCAGGTGGGCGGCGCCGCCGGCCCCCGCGATGATCGCCTTGAGCCCGCGCGCTTCCGCGCTGGCCGCGTACTCGTACAGCAGATCCGGCGTGCGGTGCGCGGATACCACCTTGGTCTCGAAATGGATGCCCAGTTGCTTCAGCAGCATCGCCGCGTGCTTCATCACCTCCCAGTCGCTGGAAGAGCCCATCACCACACCGACCAGAGGAGCGTTCATATGCCTGACCCGCCGAATAAAAGCGGCATTTTAACGCGAGAGACTCCTGCAATTCGCGCGTCCGCCGTTTTGGATCCAGGCCATGCCCGCCACCCTGCAAATCCTGATCCTGCTCACGCTTTCCAACGTCTTCATGATGTTCGCCGTGCTCTACATGAAGGTGGAGCTGAAGCGGGATTTTCTGTGGGCGGCACTGTGCCTGGTGGGCGCGGTGTACTTCATGTTCCGCAGCTATCCCTGGAATTCCCATCGGGATAGGGGACGGTCAATCCTGACCGCACCCCTCCCACACCACCCGGCATGCGGGTCCGCACCGGGCGGTTCGAGAAGTTGAGGTCATGAGAGTCGGGGTACGCCGAGTTTGTCGAAATAGGC
>JAMCVR010000218.1:0-9786 GCA_023475455.1 Thermoplasmatota archaeon
GCGGCGCGCGCGCTTTCCGTTGCCGCTGTTCACCCAGGAACTGATCGCGCTGCTGGACGCCGGGCTGACCTTGACCGATGCGCTGGAAACCCTGGCCGAAAAGGAGAGCCGGACCGAATCGCGCCAGCTGATCGAACGCCTGCTCGCCACCCTGCGCGAGGGCCGGCCGTTTTCGGCGGCGCTGGCGGCGCAGGCCGACGTCTTCCCCCCGCTCTATGCCGCCACCGTGCGCGCCGCCGAAAGCACCGGCGACCTGTCTCCGGCGCTGGCCCGCTACGTCGGCTACCAGAACCAGATCGACGCGGTGAAGAAGAAAGTCCTTTCGGCGTCGATCTATCCCGTGCTGCTGATCGGCGTCGGCACGCTGGTGATCGGCTTTCTGCTCGGCTACGTGGTGCCGCGTTTCGCCGCGGTCTATGCCGACGCCGGGCGCGATCTGCCGTGGATGTCGCAAATGCTGCTGGCCTGGGGCGAGGCGGTCGAGACGCACGGCGGCTGGATCGCACTGGGGGCGCTGGGGGGAATCGCAGGGCTGGGCGCCGCCCTTGCGCAACCCGCCGCCCGCGCCGCGCTCACCCGTCTGGCCTGGCGCACGCCGGGGATCGGCGAGCATCTGCGCACCTTCGAACTGGCGCGCTTCTACCGCAGCCTCGGCATGCTGCTGAGCGGCGGCATCCCGATCGTCCCGGCGCTCGGCATGGTGACGGGGCTGCTCTCCGCCCACCTGCGCAGCGGCGCGGCGGCGGCGATGGACGCCATGCGGCGCGGCGAGACCATCTCGGCCGCGTTCATCCACGGCGAGCTGACCACACCGGTCGCCGCCCGGCTGTTGCGGGTCGGCGAAAAAAGCGGCCGCATGGGCGAGATGATGGAACGCATCGCCCTCTTCCACGACGAGGAAATGGCGCGCTGGGTCGACTGGTTCACCCGCCTGTTCGAACCGCTGCTGATGGTGTTCATCGGACTCACCATCGGACTCATCGTGGTGCTGCTCTACATGCCGATTTTCGAACTGGCGGGGTCGATCCAGTGAACGCGCCGCACCCCCCCCTCACTCCGGCCACGCTGGCCGGTCTGCGTCAGGAGGCACGCGCCGCCGGCCAGGCCGTCATGCTGCGGATGCAGGACCAGTTCGGACTCGACGCCGACGTCGCCCTCCACATGCTGGCCGCACACAGCCACCAGCCGGCCTTCGACATGGCGGCCCTGAATGCGCTGACGGTCGACTTCAGCCAGCTGAATTTCAACGAGGCCGCGCGGCGGCATTGCCTGGTCGCGCGCGACGCCGACGCCCAACTGTGGCTGCTGCTGACCGACCCGTGGGACGGCGCCAGCCGCGCGTATGCCGCCCACGTGCTGGGCGTGCCGTTCAGCACCGGCCTCGCCCACCCTGCCGATCTGGCCGCCCTGCTGGCGCGCCACGAGGAGGGCCTGCGCGCGATGGAGGGCGTGGGCGTCGGCGGCACGCTGGCGGCGCAGGATTCCGGATCGGCTTTCTGCTCGGCTACGTGGTGCCGCGTTTCGCCGCGGTCTATGCCGACGCCGGGCGCGATCTGCCGTGGATGTCGCAAATGCTGCTGGCCTGGGGCGAGGCGGTCGAGACGCACGGCGGCTGGATCGCACTGGGGGCGCTGGGGGGAATCGCAGGGCTGGGCGCCGCCCTTGCGCAACCCGCCGCCCGCGCCGCGCTCACCCGTCTGGCCTGGCGCACGCCGGGGATCGGCGAGCATCTGCGCACCTTCGAACTGGCGCGCTTCTACCGCAGCCTCGGCATGCTGCTGAGCGGCGGCATCCCGATCGTCCCGGCGCTCGGCATGGTGACGGGGCTGCTCTCCGCCCACCTGCGCAGCGGCGCGGCGGCGGCGATGGACGCCATGCGGCGCGGCGAGACCATCTCGGCCGCGTTCATCCACGGCGAGCTGACCACACCGGTCGCCGCCCGGCTGTTGCGGGTCGGCGAAAAAAGCGGCCGCATGGGCGAGATGATGGAACGCATCGCCCTCTTCCACGACGAGGAAATGGCGCGCTGGGTCGACTGGTTCACCCGCCTGTTCGAACCGCTGCTGATGGTGTTCATCGGACTCACCATCGGACTCATCGTGGTGCTGCTCTACATGCCGATTTTCGAACTGGCGGGGTCGATCCAGTGAACGCGCCGCACCCCCCCCTCACTCCGGCCACGCTGGCCGGTCTGCGTCAGGAGGCACGCGCCGCCGGCCAGGCCGTCATGCTGCGGATGCAGGACCAGTTCGGACTCGACGCCGACGTCGCCCTCCACATGCTGGCCGCACACAGCCACCAGCCGGCCTTCGACATGGCGGCCCTGAATGCGCTGACGGTCGACTTCAGCCAGCTGAATTTCAACGAGGCCGCGCGGCGGCATTGCCTGGTCGCGCGCGACGCCGACGCCCAACTGTGGCTGCTGCTGACCGACCCGTGGGACGGCGCCAGCCGCGCGTATGCCGCCCACGTGCTGGGCGTGCCGTTCAGCACCGGCCTCGCCCACCCTGCCGATCTGGCCGCCCTGCTGGCGCGCCACGAGGAGGGCCTGCGCGCGATGGAGGGCGTGGGCGTCGGCGGCACGCTGGCGGCGCAGGATTCCGGCGCCGAGACGCTGTCCTTCGCCAGCATCGCCGAGGACGCCAGCCCGGTGGTGCGGCTGGTTCGCTCGACGCTGTACGACGCGCTGAAGGCGGGCGCCTCCGACATCCACCTGGAAACCGACGCCCACGGCCTGACGGTGAAATACCGCATCGACGGCGTGCTGTCGCACATCGCCCACGCACCGGGAGTCGAGGTGGCCGAGCAGGCGATTTCCCGGATCAAGGTCATGTCCGAGCTCGACATCGCCGAACGCCGGGTGCCGCAGGACGGCCGCTTCAAGGTGGCGATGCAGGGGCGCGAAATCGACGTGCGGGTGTCGGTGATGCCGAGCGTGTTCGGCGAGGACGCGGTGCTGCGCATCCTGGACCGGCAGGCGCTGTCGGAGGAACTCTCCGGCCTCACGCTGGAAGGACTGGGCTACGCCGGAGCCACGCTTGCACGCATCCGCAAGCTGGCGGCCGAACCCTACGGCATGCTGCTGGTGACCGGGCCGACCGGATCGGGCAAGACCACCACGCTGTATGCGGCGATTTCCGAAATCAACCACGGCCGGGACAAGATCATCACCATCGAGGACCCGGTGGAATACCAGCTGGCGGGCGTGCTGCAGATCCCGGTCAACGAGAAGAAGGGCCTTTCCTTCGCGCGCGGTCTGCGCTCGATCCTGCGCCACGATCCCGACAAGATCATGGTCGGCGAGATCCGCGACGCCGACACCGCGCAGATCGCGGTGCAGTCGGCGCTCACCGGGCACCTGGTGTTTACGACGGTGCACGCCAACAACGTGTTCGACGTCATCGGCCGCTTCATCCACATGGGCGTCGATCCCTACAGCTTCGTCTCGGCCCTGAACGGCATCGTCGCGCAGCGGCTGCTGCGGGTGAACTGTCCGCATTGCGCGGCGCCCGCTGAACCCTCGGCCGAATTGCTCGATCTGTCGGGACTCACCCGTGAAAAAACCCGCGACTACCGATTCCGCCAGGGCACGGGCTGCGGCCACTGCCGCGGCAGCGGCTACAAGGGGCGGCGCGCGATCGCCGAAATCCTGCTGCTCACCGACGAACTGCGCGAGCTGATCGTGGCGCGCGCGCCGATCGGACAGATCAAGGAGGCCGCCGAGCGCGGCGGCACCCGCACCCTGCGCGAGGCCGCGCTGGCGCTGGTGAAGGCGGGCGACACCACGCTGGAGGAGATCAACCGTGTCACGCTGGTCGGCTGACCCCCTGCGCATCGCGCTCGCGCCCGGCGAGGCGGCCCTGCTGCGCGCGCACGGCACGCGTTTGCTGACCACGCATGAGCGCAGCGCCGCAAGCCTGCTGCCGCTGCTGGACGAAGCGCTCAGTGACCCGGTCTGGCGCAGCCGCCGGGTCGAGGTGGTGCTGTCGCAGCACTTCGTTCGCCACGTGCTGACGCCGCCGCCCGGCAAGGCGCTCGCACGCGCCGAGGAACAGGCCCTGGTGGCGGCCAGCCTGCGTGAGATATATGGCGATGCGGCCAAACCGTGGCGCGTGCAGGTGCACAGCCAGCCGCCGCAATACGGCCTGGTCGGCGCAGCGGTGGACGCGGCGTTCGCGCAGCAACTCGACGCCCTGCTGGCGCGCCATGGCTTCCGCGACGTGGCGATCCGCCCGCTTGCCAGTCTCGCCGCGCGGCGCCTGCCGAAAAAATTCGATGGCTGGTGGGTGCTGGCCGAACCCGGCTGGCTGAGTCTGTTTGGCGGGGCGAACGGGGTCTGGCAGCATCTGGCCGCCCAGCCCGCCGATGCCGAAATCCTGCTGCTCACCGACGAACTGCGCGAGCTGATCGTGGCGCGCGCGCCGATCGGACAGATCAAGGAGGCCGCCGAGCGCGGCGGCACCCGCACCCTGCGCGAGGCCGCGCTGGCGCTGGTGAAGGCGGGCGACACCACGCTGGAGGAGATCAACCGTGTCACGCTGGTCGGCTGACCCCCTGCGCATCGCGCTCGCGCCCGGCGAGGCGGCCCTGCTGCGCGCGCACGGCACGCGTTTGCTGACCACGCATGAGCGCAGCGCCGCAAGCCTGCTGCCGCTGCTGGACGAAGCGCTCAGTGACCCGGTCTGGCGCAGCCGCCGGGTCGAGGTGGTGCTGTCGCAGCACTTCGTTCGCCACGTGCTGACGCCGCCGCCCGGCAAGGCGCTCGCACGCGCCGAGGAACAGGCCCTGGTGGCGGCCAGCCTGCGTGAGATATATGGCGATGCGGCCAAACCGTGGCGCGTGCAGGTGCACAGCCAGCCGCCGCAATACGGCCTGGTCGGCGCAGCGGTGGACGCGGCGTTCGCGCAGCAACTCGACGCCCTGCTGGCGCGCCATGGCTTCCGCGACGTGGCGATCCGCCCGCTTGCCAGTCTCGCCGCGCGGCGCCTGCCGAAAAAATTCGATGGCTGGTGGGTGCTGGCCGAACCCGGCTGGCTGAGTCTGTTTGGCGGGGCGAACGGGGTCTGGCAGCATCTGGCCGCCCAGCCCGCCGATGCCGGCTGGGCGGCCTCGCTGCCGCAACTGATAGAACGCGAGGCCGCCCTGACCCTCCTCCCCGTGCCCCCGGCCGTCTGGATTCAGGCGCTCGGCGTCGGCGCGGTGCCGGCGCCGCCTGCCGGAGCCGGACGCTGGCGGGTGCTGCCGCACGACAGCCGCGCACAGGGCGCACGGGCGCTGGCGGAGATATAAAAGTGGCACGGCTCGATTTCGATTTTCATGCGCGTCCTCCACGTCCCGGCAAGCTCGGCATCGCACTGGCGCTGGCCGGAGTGGTGGCGCTGGCCTGGAGCTGGAGCACCCTGCAGGCGGCGCGCGCAACCGAAGCCGGACTGGCGCTGCAGATCGCCGCGCTCGAACAGACGCCGCCGCGCACGCCCCCCCCGCCCGCCAGCCGCGCCGACGCCGCGGCGCACACCGCGCAGGCAGGCATCGCGGCCCAGCTCGCCTATTCCTGGCAGCCGGCCTTCGACGCGCTGGCGAGCGCGCTCAGCAACAGGATTGCACTGATTTCGCTCGACGCGGTGCAGGCCAAGTCGCAACTCAAGCTGGTGGCCGAGGCACGCAAGCTGGCGGATGCCGTCGCCTTCATCGACGCGCTGCAACAGCAGCCCGGCGTGAAACGCGCCACGCTGATCCAGCACGAAGTGCAGGCCGACGCCGACCAGCAACCGGTTCGTTTCAACCTACTGGTGGAGCTGGACACGTGAGCACGCTGATGTGGCAGCTTCGACAATGGGGACGCCGTCTGGGTGCCGGCGGACTGGCCGGGCTGGGATTGCTGGCGGCGGCGCTGCTGCTGCAGGTGATCCAGGTCGGCTCGCTGCAGCGGACGATTGCCGCCCAGCACGAAAAGCTGGCCGCCTTGCGCGAGGCCGCCGCCGCGCGCGAGGCCGCGCCGGCGCCGCCAGCGCTCAACCCGCTGGCTGCGCTGCCGCCGACGGGGGCCGCATCGCAACAGATCGGCGAACTGGAACGGCTGGCGCAGTCGCACGGACTGGCGCTGCCGCGCGGGCAATACAGCGTGGCGCCGCAGGCCGGCACCCCGCTGGCGCGCTGGCAGCTGGTGCTGCCGGTCGAGGCGACCTACCCGGCGCTGCATGCGTTCCTGGCGGCGGCGCTGGAGCGCCTGCCCAACCTGACGCTGGATGAGCTGAAGCTGCGACGCGATCGCATCGAATCCGGAGAGCTGCGGGCCGAACTGCGCATGAGCCTGTTCGTGGAGGCGGCGCCGTGAGCGAAAGACAGCGGCGCTCGGTGCTGTTCCTGGCGCTGGCCGGGGTGGCCGCATGGTCGCTCTGGCTGGCACTCGGTGAGCCGGCGGACGACGCGGAAAGCGATCCGGTCGGGTTGGCCGAGCCCGTGGTGCGCGCCAGCCTGCCCGCACCTGCCGGAGCGCCCGTGCAGCCGCGGGAAGCCTCGCCGCGGCTGGGGCTCGCCCGCGCCAACCTGTTCCCCGAGCAGACCTGGTTCGTTGCGCCGCCCCCGCCTCCGCCGCCGCCCCATGTACCGCCCCCGCCGCCGCAGGCACCCGCGCTGCCGTTCGGCTACATGGGGCGCTGGCAGGAAGCCGGCCAGACCACCTGGTACCTGGCGCGCGGCACGCTGCCGGTGAGCGTGCGCGCGGGCCAGGTGCTCGACGGCGTGTGGAGGCTGGAGCCGGTAACCGGCAACCAGCTGAATTTCACCTACCTACCGTTGAACCAGACGCGCAGCCTGCGCACAGGAGATTGAGTTGCAGCACACCCGCCATTTCTGTCTGACCGCCGCCCTGTTCGCCCTGGTCCTGGGCGGCTGTGCCAGCACCGGCCTCAACGAGGGACGCGGGCTGATCGCCGCCGGCAAGGCCGAAGAAGGCCTGAATCGCCTGCGCGCGAGCCTTGCCAGCGAGCCCGACAACGTCGAGCTCAAGGCCTATTACCACACGCAGCGCGAGCGCCTGGCCAGCACGCTCCTGACCCAGGCGCAACAGGATCTGGACGCCGGGCGCTTCGACGCCGCCGAAGGCACGCTGCGGAAAGTGCTGGCGCAGCACCACGAGAATCCGCGTGCGGGCACGCTGCTGTCCAACCTCGCTGCGGCGCGCCAGCACCAGGAAGACCTCCGGAAAGCCAGCCAGGCGCTGGCGGCGGGCCGCCCCGACGAGGCGGAGCAGGCAGCGCGCCTGATTCTGGCGCAGGCGCCCGGCCATGCCGGTGCGCTGGCCTTGTTGCAACAGATCCAGGCGGCACGCAACGCCGACGAACTCAACCCGCGCGAGCTCGGCGCGGCCTATCGCAAGCCGATCACCCTCGAATTCCGCGATGCGCCGCTGCGCAACGTGTTCGACATGATCGCGCGACAGTCGGGCATCAATTTCATCTTCGACAAGGACGTGCGGCTGGACACCAAGGCGACGCTGTTCGCGCGCAACACGCCGATCGCCGACGCGGTGGACATGCTGCTGATGACCGGTCAGCTGGCGAAAAAGGTGGTCAACGCCAATACCCTGCTGATCTACCCCGACCAGCCGCAGAAACAGAAGGCGTACCAGGAACTGATGGTGAAGAGCTTCTATCTGGGCAACGCCGACGCCAAGGCCACCATGGCGATGCTGCGCACCCTGGTCAAGGCGAAGGACCTGTACGTCGACGAGCGGCTGAACCTGCTGGTGATGCGCGACACGCCCGAGGCGATCCGCCTGGCGGAAAAGATCGTCGCGGTGCAGGACCTGGCCGAGCCGGAGGTGATGCTCGACGTCGAGGTGCTGGAAGTGAAGCGCGGGCGGCTGCTCGATCTGGGTGTGCAGTATCCCAACCAGTTCAGTCTGCTCAATTTGCCGCCTTCGACGACCTCAACCATTGGGCCGGGCGGCGTCGTCACCAACACCACCCCCGCCGCTTCCGTGCTGACCGTCGAGAGTTTAAAAAACATCACTGCAAGCCAGGTTGCCATCAGCCCCACGCCCGCCGTGAATTTCCGCAAGGAAGACAGCGACGTCAACATCCTGGCCAACCCGCGCATCCGCGTGAAGAACCGCGAAAAGGCCAAGATCCACATCGGCGACAAGGTGCCGGTGATCACCTCCAACACCACCTCGACCGGCGTGGTGTCCGAATCGGTGTCGTATCTGGACGTGGGCCTCAAGCTCGACGTCGAGCCGAGCGTGCTGATGCGCGAGGACGTGCAGATCAAGGTCGGGCTGGAGGTGTCCAACATCGTGCGCGAAATCCGCGGCAACAGCGGTACCCTCACCTACCAGATCGGCACCCGCAACGCCGGCACCACGCTGCGGCTGAAGGACGGCGAAACCCAGGTGCTGGCCGGGCTGATCTCGGACGAGGATCGCAGCACCGCCAGCCGCATACCGGGGCTGGGCGACCTGCCGCTGCTGGGACGGCTGTTCTCCAGCCAGCGCGACGAGCGCAGCAAGACCGAGATCGTGCTGCTGATCACGCCGCGCGTGCTGCGCAGCGACGCCACCCGCCAGCCGGCGCTGACCGAATTCCGCGGCGGCACCGAAAACGCCATCGGCGGCGGGCTGGCGGCGCCTTTCGCGCCGGCACCGGAACCGATCCCGCCGCTGCAGCCGGTCTTGCCCGCCGGCGCGCAGCCCGAGCCGCCGCCTGACGCCGCGCCGGCCATACCCGTCCCGCAGATTCCGCCGCCCCCGGCAGCGGGCGACTAGACCATGCCGCGACGGGGCAATGGCTTCAGCCTGATCGAGCTGATGGTCACCCTGGCCATCCTCGCGCTGCTCGCCAGCGTGGCGGTGCCGTTCGCCCAACTGGTGCAGCAGCGCCACCAGGAAACCGAACTGCGCGAGGCGCTGCGGCAGATCCGCACGGCGCTCGATGCCTACAGACAGGCCTACAAGGAAGGTTTCATCCAGAAAGTGGAGGGCGGTAGCGGCTATCCCCCCGATCTAGATGCGCTATGGCGAGGCGTGGCCGACCAGACCAAGCCGGACGCGAGCAAGCTCTACTTCCTCCGCCGCCTGCCGCGCGATCCGTTCTACCCCGACCCGGCCGCGCCTGCCGCCGAAACCTGGGGACTGCGCAGCTACGCCAGCCCGCCCGACGCGCCGGCGGCCGGGCGCGACGTGTTCGACGTGTATTCGCTGTCGCCCGCCACCGGGCTGAACGGCGTGCCCTACCGTGAATGGTGATGCGATGAAAGCACGCGGCTTCACCCTGGTCGAACTGATGGTCGTGATGGCCATCATCGCGCTGCTGCTGGCGCTGGCGCTGCCGCGTTATTTCAATCACCTGGAAAGCTCGCGCGAGACCATCCTCAAGCAGGACCTGGCGGTGATGCGCGACGCCATCGACAAATACCACGGCGACCGCGGCCGCTACCCCGACAGCCTGGACGAACTGGTGAACGCGCGCTATCTGCGCGCGCTGCCGGTCGACCCCATCACCGAGCGGGCGGACACCTGGCAAATCGTGGCGCCGTCGGGCGACGGCGCCGGCGCGGTATACGACATCCGGAGCGGCGCGCCGGGGACGGCGCGCGACGGCAGCCCCTATGCCGAGTGGTAAGGCCTCCCAGTCCGGCTTCGCCTACCTGTTCGCGCTGATGCTGATCGCGCTGATCGGCATGGGGCTCGCCGCAGCCGGCACGCTGTGGCGCACCGATTCCCGGCGTGCCCGCGAAGCCGAGCTGCTGTTCGTCGGCGACCAGTACCGCCAGGCGATCCGCAGCTAC
>JAMCVR010000218.1:10235-12684 GCA_023475455.1 Thermoplasmatota archaeon
CATGATCCGACTGCCCAAATCCTTGAATGCTTGGGGAACGCCCGAATTCAGGGAAATTCTCAAGCGGGAAATCGAACAGCTGGATGCCGCGCACCTGCCGCTGCAGCAGGGCTTGACATCCAGCAGCCACGTGACGGACCGGCCTTTCCAGGCGATGGTGATCGGCGTGCGCGAGGACGCCGGCGTGATCCGCGTCAAGGCGGGCATTTTCTATACGGGGGTGATTGCCGGCTGCAGTTGCGCGGACGATCCCACGCCCATCGACGAACAGAACGAATGCTGCGTGGTGCAGTTCGACGTCGACCGCGCGACGGCCAACACCACCGTGACGCTGCTGGCGGAATAGGCCCGTTTTACGCAAGCTAGGGCCTGTTCACATTAAGTCATCCAAACACAGATGGACGCGATGATGAGGTAGTGCGCGGCGACCCCGGATACGGTTTTCTGGATACGGCGGCCCTGCGGGTCGTAGGCGTAGCTCTCGGCGCCGATGCCGGCGAGCCGCTCGTCGAGGGTCCAGGCCAGGGTCTGGCCGGGGCGGCTGGTCTGGTTGCCGTTGGCGTCCCAGGCGTAGCTGGCGACCAGCGGGCCGGTGTCGCTGCCGCTTCGGGTTTCCTTCAGCTGGTGGGCGGCGTCGTAGACGTAGGCGAGCGTGGCGCCTGCGGCGGTGCGGGTCTTGCGGTTGTCCCAGATGTCGTAGGTGAGCATCTCGTCGGTCGCGCAGGCGCCAAAGGCGGCATCGCAGCTTTGCACGCTGGCGAGCCGCGAGAGGGCGTCGAAGCCGTATTGCAGGTACTTGGCGCCAAGGCTGCCGATCTCTTCCGTGTGCCGGATTCTGCGGCCGAGGGGGTCGTATTGGTAGGCGTGGCGGGTGAGCACGGTGTTGGCCGCGGTGCGGTTCTCCAGCTCAGCCAGGCTGTCGTCGGGGTTCCAGGCGTATCTCGCGGTGGTGCCGTTGGGGAACCACTTCTCGGTCAGGCGGCCGCCGGCGTCGTGACTGAAGGCGACGTAGTCGAAGTTCGGGGCCCAGATGCCGATCAGCCTTCCGACGCCGTTGTAGAGGTAGTCGGTGCGGTGGCCGTCGCTGTCTTGCATCATGTTGAGGAGACCGCCCGGAGACCAGTCGTAGGTGAGGGTCTTGTTGCCTCGGCTGTCGGTGATGCCGATGACGCGGTGGGCGGCGTCGTAGCTGCGGGTCTCGGTCAGCGCGGGGTTGCCGCCGGCGATCTTCTCGGGCTGGCCGAGGGGGTTGCGGGTGACGGTCTCGGTCTGGTACACGCTGCCGTCGGCGCGCCGGACGGTGCGGCTGGCGAGCCGATGGCCGGTGCGATTGCCTCGGCTCCGGGTTTGCTGGTATTCAGCCGCGTTCGATCTCATTGCCCACTGCCTCCACTACGCCAGGAATGAATCCGGTTTCAGCTCTGTCGATGCGTTTGGCGACGGCATCGACGGGATGGGATCGGGGCTCTTGGCATAGTCCAGTACTTTAGCGACGCCGGGGTTGCGCATTCTCAGGAAAGATGATTGCGGCGTTTCTGGATGTAATTCCGCAGATCAATCCACGCTAGATAAACCAGCCAAAACACAAGCGCCAGCGTCAGCAGCAGCGCCCACAGACCTTCCTGCACATACCCAAGATAAGCGCCATAAGACAGCACGCCAATATAAACAACATACCCGATGGGCTTCCAGTAGCCGCCCACTACCGGCCAGATACCCTTGGAAAATTGTTCTTGAGTATGTCGGCTGATATAGCCGCTGCGGTAAAAGAGTTTTTTCCAGAGTAGATATGTCAGCCAAATAGATCCTGCAATGACAACCGCACCAATCGCAATCACGCGACGCCCTAATTCTGGATTCTGATCTAACAAAGGTGGCCGACCAGACCATGTGATCGCACCCGGCCCGAATAGCAAATAAATGCCAAGTACCCAAGCCCCGATAGCCAACACAATGCTCACCATCCCCATAAATAGCATGGTGAGATTTGCTATCAGCAGCCTTCTTCCCTGCTCTCGCTCCGCCTGCCCCGATCTTTCACTTTCGTCAGGTTTGGTATCACCCATCTTGCTTTACTTCGACCTACCCAGAAAGCTGGATGACCCGCCCACGCTGTAGTTACCATTTGCGCAAACCAGACAGTTGCTGCTGATGCTCAGCGGAGGATTGGCGAAATTGGACAGGGACTGACTGCCAGCACCAGGCACTGGCTGCTGGGACATCTGGTCAGCAGCCAGTTCTCCATATGCCGAGGTTCCGCCTTCATACAGTGCGCCTGCAATCTTGCTGCCGGTCGTTGCAGCGGCTTTGCTGGTTACTGTCGCCGCCGCCCTTGTGGTTGGTGCAATCAGCGAAACAATCGCATTGCCCACCGCAGCCCCGGCTTTGGGCGCAAGGCTTGCCAGCGCCTGCCCGCCTGAAGTGCCTACGGCTGACCCAACAGCCTGCG
>JAMCVR010000218.1:13050-17072 GCA_023475455.1 Thermoplasmatota archaeon
AGATGAATCGTCCAAGTGTGGGGTCGTAATACCGTGCCCGGTAATAGATCAGCCCGGTTCCGTCCGGCTCCCTGCCGGTGTAGCCGTACTGCGGAATCGCCGCGCCCGCGCTCTGGGTCTTGTTGCCGCCGCCCTTGTGGTTGGTGCAATCAGCGAAACAATCGCATTGCCCACCGCAGCCCCGGCTTTGGGCGCAAGGCTTGCCAGCGCCTGCCCGCCTGAAGTGCCTACGGCTGACCCAACAGCCTGCGTATAGCTGATGGGCTTGACTTGACCAGGAAGTCCCACCGCTTTGTATGTGGTATTGGTCAGGTTCTGCTGCATAAGGTTGGCAGTAAAGCCGGTAATCGCACCGGCTGCCAAGGAGCCTGCGCGGCTGGCTAAAGCGGGGGCTACTGAGCCAACGACAAAGCCTGCCCCAAAGCCCGTTAGTGTCCCAATAAATGCGCCACGTGCACCATCCTGTGCCGCACCAGTGATAAACCCTCCAACTGCCCCAGCAACCCCACCCCAAATACATGTCGGGCACAGACCTTCAGGGTCAGTGAAGTTAACCGGGTTGTTCCCCACATATGCAAACTGATTTAGTCCGCCTTGGAGTCCAATCGGATCGCGAGAGATGAATCGTCCAAGTGTGGGGTCGTAATACCGTGCCCGGTAATAGATCAGCCCGGTTCCGTCCGGCTCCCTGCCGGTGTAGCCGTACTGCGGAATCGCCGCGCCCGCGCTCTGGGTCTTGTTGCCCCAGGCGTCGAAGCGCTGCACCTGCGTGCCGCCGCCTTCGGGGGTGGTCCAGGCCTCGACCTCGGCCAGGCTCACCACATTGTCGTTGGCGGTCTGGCCGTTGCTGGCGTCGTCCACCGGGATGATGCGCACCTTGGTGGTGGCCACCGGCGCGAAGCTGACGTGGCGGATCACGTTCTTGTTGCCGGTCACCGTGCCCTGCGTCACCCAGGCGGCGCCGTTCCAGGTCTGCACGGTGTAGGTGCTGACGTCGAAGCTGCTGCTGGCGGCGTAGGTGTCGGTTTCCTTTGGCTGCGGGTTGCCGGTCAGGCCGGGGTTGCCGACGAGCACCACTTCCTCGATTTCGCGGCTGCCGGCGAAGGCGATGTCGAGGGTGCGGCCGGAGGTCACCGTCCAGTGGCCCGAGGCCGCCGAGCGGTCGCCGTCTTTCAGGGTGTTGACGTTGCTGGCGACGCCGCCGACGGTGTAGCTGCCGCCGCTGCCTTCGGTGAGGGCGACGCCGGTTTCGCGCACGGCGTTGACCCGGGTCTGGCCGTTGCCGGTGAGGGCGACGGCGCTGCCGAGCCCGTCGGCGTGGTAGTAGCGCGCGACGGCGTCGGGGCCGCCGGTGGCGCCGGTCATGCGGACGAGCGGGTCGTCCCAGGCGGGGCCGTGGGTGTAGACGGCCTGGGGGGCGCCGGACGGGGCGGTGGCGTTCCATTCGGCGTGGATGTCCGGGCCGTTGTAGAGCCAGCTTGTGCTCTGGCCGGAGACGGTCTTGCCGATCCGGCGGCCGGCGTGGTCGTAGGCGTAGGTCTCGGCGCCGATGCCGGCGAGCCGGTTGTCGGCGGTCCAGGCCAGGGTCTGGCCGGGCCGGCTGATCAGGTTGCCGTTGGCGTCGTACGCGTAGCTGGCGACCAGCGGGCCGGTGTCGCTGCCGCTTCTCGTTTCCTTCAGCTGGTGGGCATTGTCGTAGACGTAGGCGAGCGTCGCGCCTGCGGCGGTGCGGGTCTTGCGGTTGTCCCAGATGTCGTAGGCGAGCGTCTCGTCGGTCGCGCAGGTGCCGTAGGCCGAGGTCGCGCAGGTCTGGCTCTGGGTCAGCCGGCTCAAGGCGTCGAAACCGTATTGCAGGTATTTCGTGCCGAGGCTGCCGATCGTTTCGGCGTGGCGGGTGCGGCGGCCCAGCGTGTCGTACTGGTACTGGTGGCGGGTGAGGATGCTGTTGGAGACGGTGCGGTTGGTCAGCTCGGCCAGGCTGTCGTCGGGGTTCCAGGCGTAGCGCGCGGTGGTGCCGTTGGGGAACCACTTCTCGGTGAGGCGGCCGCCCGCGTCGTGGGCAAAGGCAAGATAGTCGAAGTTGGGGGCCCAGATGCCGATCAGCCTTCCGACGCCGTCGTACAGGTAGTCGGTGCGGTGGCCGTCGCTGTCCTCGACCCTGTTCAGCAGGCCGCCGGGGCTCCAGTCGTAGGCGAGGGTTTTGCTGGCGGCGCCGTTGCGGGTGTCGCTGTGGTGGACGAGGCGGTGGGCGGGGTCGTATTCCAGGGTCTGGTACACGGCGGGGTTGCGGGTGCTGGCGTCGTAAGTAGTGGGGTCCAGCATTACCGTGGACTGGCTTCGTCTTCTTCGGCTTGATGCTCAATATCACGCAGCACCCTATCCGCACCTTCCGGCGGCGGCAGTTTGCCCTCAATCATGGCATCGGCTTTTTTCCAACCAGCCCATACGGAAACAAACAGCCAAACACCCAGCAAGGCTGCCAAACCCATCATCCACCAGGAATGCAAATACCACCCGACGCAAACCAAAAAAACCGGGATCAGAATCGACAAGCTCAAACTGATACGTCGGTGGATTTTTTCACCTTTGGCGGTGGGCGCACGGTTGGTGCGTATGCGAACGACGGCCTCCGGGCTTAGGTAGCCAGACTTGACGAAGAGTCTTCCCCAAAGCTGATCGCTTAGCAAAATACTTGCAATCAGAACAAATATTAGCGACATGAACAACCACATGTCGTATGGACGCAATGCTTCCGTGCCCATTCGTGTTTCCAAAATAGCAACAACAGCAAGCAATATCCCACTTAAAATAATCAGCGTGGTTAACATCATGACCAACCAAGCCACCACTGCAATCCAGTAGCGCCGTTGCCCGCCTCCCTTAACTTCGGGAGGATTCAGAAAGTCATGGAAAGGCTTGCGCATTGTGCGTCCGTTCAACAGGGTTTATCGGCTATCAGAATTTGTATTTGCCTCCCTGATTGGTGAAGCCACCGGTACTGTAGTTGCTCGTACAGACAATACAAAGGCTATTAGGATTGGAAAACAGTCCTCCAGATGTTGGGTCGGGCGCAGCCATGGTTGGCAAGTTCTGTTTGCCTGACCTAGATACCAATGTGCCTTCAGTAAGCCCGCTAACCATTCCGCCAAGAATGCTCGTGGCGTTCTCAAATCCCTCGGCGCCCAATGGAAGCAGTTTCGCTGCTGTAGTACCGCCAGCGATAGAGCCTAGCGAAGCCAACGTGCTATTGGCAAGACCGGTCGCCACACGGGCAGCACCGACAGCAGCAGGCCCCGCTACTGAGCCTATCCAGCCCGGCGCCAACTTCATGACGGTAAAGTTCTCGAAGGGTTTGATCGGCTTGCCGGCTCTCGCCTGGTTAATGGCGGTTGTCGCCGGATTGGCTACAGTTGCACCAAGGAAACCGGTAACGGCTTGTACAGCAACAGCTGACGACATATGAGGTTGCAAGAGAGCGCCAGATACTGCCCCGACCCCTGCACCCACGACAGCCCCGATCGCCCCATTTTTAATCTGATCGAATCTGCTGGCGTTGGGCCCTGCCGTCATCCAGCCGCTGACAGCACCGCTCACTCCACCTGCCAGCGCACCCCATCCTGCACCGGCAGCGTTGACCGCAATTTCCCCACTCGGATCGGTGTAATTCACCGGATCATTCCCCACATACGCATACCGGTTCACCCCATCCGGCATCCCCGCCGGGTCTCTTGATATGAATCTGCCGATGGTGGGGTCGTAGTATCTGGCCCGGTAATAGATCAGCCCCGTCGCATCCGGCTCCCTGCCCGTGTAGCCGTACTGCGGGATGCTTGCTCCCGCGCTCTGGGTCTTGTTCCCCCAGGCGTCGAAGCGCTGGAGCGCGACGGTCTGCGCCCCGCCGTCGAAGGACAGCGCGGCCTCGGCGATGAGCACGAGGTTGCCGCTTTGCACCCCCTGGACGAGCACCTTGATCGCGTCCCCCGTGGCGTTCGCCAGTACGATCTCGGGGCTGTCCTGGGTGT
>JAMCVR010000208.1:0-4858 GCA_023475455.1 Thermoplasmatota archaeon
AATGGCTATGGGGTTTTCAGCATCAACCCCGCCGGCGCCTGGACCTATACGATGGACTCGCCACACAACGAGTTCGTCGCCGGCACCGACTACACCGACAGCATCACGGTCGCCACCGCCGACGGCACCCCCTCGACGGTGACCGTCACCATGACCGGCACCAACGACGCGGCCGTGATCAGCTCGGGTACCGGATCGGTGACGGAAGACGGCACCCTGACCACCGGCGGAACCTTGACCATCAGCGACGTCGACGCCGGCCAGGCCAGCTTTGTGGCGCAGCCCTCGACCGCAGGCGCCTACGGAACCTTCGCAATCAACAGCGCAGGCGCCTGGACCTACAGCCTCAACAATTCCAACGCGACGGTTCAGGCCCTCAACGCCGGCCAGGTCGTGACTGAGGTTTTCAGTGTCGCGACCTCCGACGGCGGCGCCGCTTCGGTGACGGTCAACATCACCGGCTCCAATGACGTCGCCACCCTCGCCAGCGCCACCGCGGCGCTGACCGAAACCAACGCCGTGCTGTCCACCGGCGGCACCCTGACGCTCAACGATCTCGATGCCACCGCCGCCACCGTGGTGGCGCAGACCACCGCCGGCACCTACGGCAGCTTCTCCATCGATGCCGCCGGGGGGTGGACCTACACCACCACCGACGCGCTCGACCAGCTCAACGCCGGCCAGGTCGTGACCGAGGTTTTCAGTGTCGCGACCTCCGACGGCGGCGCCGCTTCGGTGACGGTCAACATCACCGGCTCCAATGACGTCGCCACCCTCGCCAGCGCCACCGCGGCGCTGACCGAAACCAACGCCGTGCTGTCCACCGGCGGCACCCTGACGCTCAACGATCTCGATGCCACCGCCGCCACCGTGGTGGCGCAGACCACCGCCGGCACCTACGGCAGCTTCTCCATCGATGCCGCCGGGGGGTGGACCTACACCACCACCGACGCGCTCGACCAGCTCAACGCCGGCCAGGTCGTGACCGAGGTTTTCAGTGTCGCGACCTCCGACGGCGGCGCCGCTTCGGTGACGGTCAACATCACCGGCTCCAATGACGTCGCCGTGCTCTCAGCCACCACCACCCCGATCGCCGTGGTCGAAGCCGCCAACGCAGTGGCGCAGGACCTGGCGCCCATCAGCGGCAGCTTCGCGCTCACCGACATGGACGTAGGCGACACACTCACGGCCTCGGTGGTAGGCAACCCAACTGTACTGCTCAACGGCGCAAGCTTCACGCTGCCGGGCAGCGCCAGCGCGCTCACCGCCGCGGGCGCCTTCAGCCTCACCAGCCCTGGCCTGTCCACCGGCGCCAACCAGTCGGTGGGTTACACCTACGACCCTGCAGCCGCCAACCTGGACTTTTTACGTGCGGGCCAGAATCTGGCCATCACCTACGCGGTCAAGGTCAACGACGGCATGGCCGACTCGGCCACGCAGAACGTGACCTTCACCCTCACCGGCACCAACGACGCGCCGGTGCTCTCGGCCATCGCGGCGCCGGCGTCGGTGGCCGAACTCGCCAACGCTTCAGCGCAAGACATCGCCCCCATTAACGGCATACTGTCCGTGAGTGATGCCGACGTTGGCGATACGCTCAACGCACTGGTCTCGGGGACACCCACCCTGGTCTGGAGCGGTGGCGCATTGACTGCTTCCCAGATCACTACGCTAACCGCAGCACTGGTCAGCGGCAAGCTCACCTTCGGTAGCGCCGTCCTGTCGGACGGAGCAGCCAAGAGTATCGGCTACACGTGGGATCCGACTGCAGCGAATCTGGACTTCCTCGCTCGGGGACAGACTTTGACCGTGACCTATGGCGTCAAGGTCAACGACGGCACGGTCGACTCGACCACGCAGAACGTGACCTTCACTATCACCGGGACCAACGATGCGCCGGTGGCCAACCCGGACACCCTGGCGGCGACCGAAGACACAGCGGTGACCTACACTGCTGCGCAACTCCTGGGCAACGACACCGATGCCGAGGGCAACCCCTTAAGCATCGCCTCGGTCACCAGTGGAGTGGGCGGCAGTGTGGTGTTGAACGGCAACGGTACGGTCACCTTCACCCCCAACGCGAATTTTAGCGGCACCGCCAGCTTTAGCTACGTGGCGAGTGACGGCAGCGCCACGAGCAACAGTGCGAACGTCACCGTGAATGTGGCGGCGGTAGCCGACTCCCCCCAATTAATCACACCGGGCCAGTTAAATGCCTTGGTTGCGGGTGTAAGTAGCATCAGCACCACAGCCGCTGTATCGAATGCACGCCTGGCCGGCGCGATTGGCCTACCGTCCGCCACCCTTAATAGCTTCGATCCGCCTCCCGGACCCGGCACCAACGATCCAGGTACGGTGAATGTCAACGATGGCACGCTGACCAATTACAACTACACCCTGTCGTCCGGCACGTCCGTGGTTTTCAATTGGGCGTTCACCAATGGCGAGAACTTAGCCGGTGAAATCAACAACGGCTTCAATGATATTGTGGTGCTCGTGATTACCAATCCGAACGGTACACAGACGAGTACGTTAATCACATCCTCCGAGCAAGCAGGCCCCGCGACGAATACCTCCGGCGCCTATACTTTTACCGCCGCGACGGCGGGCAGCTACCAGTTCTCCTGGTTGGTGCTCAATGGTACTGATACTGCAAAGGACTCTTCGCTCACTATCAGCAACATCGCGTTCCAAACCGGCGCGATTACTTTCGGCACGCCGGTCGATTTTCCAATTGCCACAGCGCTTGTGGATACGGATGGCTCAGAGACGCTATCGGTCACTATTGCGGGTGTTCCGGCCGGTGCAGCCTTTAGCGCGGGCACTAACCTGGGAGGAGGAATTTGGTCTTTCACGTCGGCTCAACTTAACGGACTCATCTTCCTGCCGGCTGACGGCTATACTGGAACGATTAACCTGACCGTCACTTCGACGGCGACTGAGACAAGCAACGGCAGCACCGCCTCGACAACACAGACTGTCGCGGTGACGGTGGCGGAAACGACCAGCACGATCACCGGTACGGACGGCAATAATAATCTCACCGGAACCGCCAGCAATGATCACATTCAGGGATTAGCGGGCAACGACACGCTATCGGGTGGGGCTGGCAACGACCTTATCTATGGCGGAACAGGCAACGACACACTGGTCGGAGGTACCGGCAACGACACTCTCATTGGCGGTCTGGGTGCGGACACCTTCAAATGGCAGCTGAATGATGGCGGCTCAATGGCGTCTCCGGCGACCGACACCGTCAAGGATTTCGACAACGTCAATAACAGCGACAAGCTCGACTTGCGAGACTTGCTGGTGGGCGAGAGCCATGCCGGCACGGATCCGGGCAATCTGGTCGACTACCTGCACTTCGAGGTGTCGGGCAGCAACACCATCATCCAGATCAGCAGCTCAGGCGGCTTCTCGGGCGGCTACAGCGCGGGTGCGACCGATCAGCGCATCGTCCTGAACAACACCGACCTCACCGGCGGCGGCACGCTCAGCGCCGACCAGCAGATCATTCAGGACCTGCTGAGCAAGGGCAAGCTGATCACCGACTGACCATGAGAAAATCCGCCTCCTGTATGCTCATGCCAGACGCTGATAAAAGGGGGGTAGCGTGCCTTATGTAAAACGTGACGAACAGGGCCGGATCTCCACGCTGAGTCTGGAGCCCGCAAACGGGCTGGAAGAGATCCCCGTCACCTCGCCGGAGCTGCTCGATTTCATGCGCAATGCGGGCATGGAGCAAAGCATGCTGCAGCAGTCCGACATGCGGCTGGTGCGGGTGCTGGAGGACCTGATCGATCTGCTGATCGACCGCGATGTGATCCGCTTCACCGACCTGCCGCTTCCCGCGCAGGAAAAACTGATGGAGCGCCGTTCGATGCGCCAGTCGCTGGGCGCGCTCGACCTGCTCGGCGGCGCCAACGAAACCATCTGAACGACCGGCCGGCCCGGCTCAGCCGAGCACGATGCCCGGCCCGGTCATGCCCTTGAAGCCCAGCTCCTTCAGGCACGCGGCCTCTTGCGGGTTGAGCACCCCTTCGGCGATGGTCATCATGCCCATGGTGTGGGCAATCGTGCACACGCCGCGCAGGAAGGTCTGGTTGCCCGGGCTCTGATCGATGTCCCGGATGATGGCGCTGTCGATCTTCAGGTAATCCAGCCCCACGTCGTACAGTTCCCCGACGTGGCAAATCTGGTTGCCGACGTGTTCGAGGCCGATCTTGCAGCCCAGCGATTTGAGCGTGTCGCAGAACACGCGGAACTCCCTGGCGTGGCGGTAGGCGACGAATTCGGGAATATCGATCCAGAGTTTCTGCGCCAGGTTCTGCCTGCGCTTGAGCGCCTGGTAATAGCGCGCCGTCAGCACCGGATCGCACACGGTTTGCGGCGACACGTTGATGCACACCGGTCCCTCGTTCGCTTCCAGCCAGACCAGCGCGTAGTCGAACACCGCCTCGTCGATGCGCTCGGTCAGTCCCAGCCGGCTGGCCCAGGGCATGAACTCCTGGGCGGGGATCCACAGCGAGCTCTGGATGATCTGCATGCGCGCAGGCGCTTCGTAATGGATCAGCTGGCCCTGCCCGTTCAGCACCGGATAGGTCGCAAACTGCACCCGTTTCAGGCTCAGTGCCGTTTCGATCAGCGACTGCCATGCGGCGACCAGGCTGGCTGCCGGTTTCCATTCGATATTGAGGGTGCCCGCCTCGACCGCGCTGCCGCCTTCCTGCTCGGCGCGGTTCAAGGCCATGTCGGCGCGCGACAGCACCTGGGATACCGCATCGCCATGACGATACACGGCGGCGCCCAGCAGGACGGCGTGTTCCCCGGCCGCGCTCGGGTCGTTGATCGACAG
>JAMCVR010000208.1:5015-12185 GCA_023475455.1 Thermoplasmatota archaeon
GTGATTTCGCGCCCCAATTCCTTGTTCATCCTGACGAGGTCGGGCAGACGGAGAATGAACAGCGCGCCGGTCGCGGCCGAGTTTTCATCCTCCAGGGCAAACTGGATTTTCTTCAGGAAATGCTCGCGGTTCAACAGGCCGGTCAGCGCGTCATGCTGCGCGTCGCGCCGCAGTTGCTCCAGCCGCGCGGACTCCTCTTCCAGCATGCTGCGCACCTGTCCGGACAACGCATTCATGGCCCGCACCACGCTGCGGAACTCCCGCGTGCGCGGCTCCCGGATGGTGACGAAGCGGCGTGCGCCGATGGCTTCAGCCTGCCTGACCACTTGCCCCAGCGGCCGGGTGATGGAACGCAAAATCAGCGTACCGATCGCGCCGCACAGCAGCGCACTCGCCAGAAACCAGCCCAGCAGCCTGCGGCTGCCCTCCCACAGGGCCTGGTAGGCGAAGCGGTTATGGCTGAGCACCGTCAGCGTGCCGTACTGGCGCCAGCCGTCCTGCACCTGGGCGATGCCGGGCTCGGTGTGCAGGGGAATCAGTTCGACAAACCAGGCGGGCACGGTGTCGGCCACCGCATCGCTGACCCGTTCCACCATCACCTTGCCGGACGGCGAGGTCAGCCTGATCTGCTTGTAATGCCCGATGTCGAACTGCGCCGAAAGCAGCAATTCGATCAGCACCGGATCCTTCTCGATCTGCGACATCGACAGGGCCAGCGAATTGGCATTGTCGATGTTTTTCAGCCGCAGCTGATCTTCCAGATAGCTTTTTGCCGACCACGCGCTGACCAGAAAGCTGATCCCGAACGCGAGGGTCATGATGGCCGCTATGGCGAGCCAGAGTTGCTTGGTGAGTGACATGACGTTTCCCTGAGCATGTGGTGCTTCAATCGATTCCTTCTTCACGCATCCTGGTCAGCACGGCCTGCCATTTTGACAGCCTTTGCGACGGGCTGGCTACGCGAGGGGCCACGCCGCCCACCCACAGCCCTTCGGCGTTGAAGCCGAAGATCGTGGTCAGATCGGCGCGGCGGGATGCGGGTCGTATATCCGAAATCAGGTTATCCAGAACCAGAGGCTCGTCGTTTGGAGCCGGATAATAGCTCAGGACCATATGGGCCTGAACCAGGGTGCTTTGCGGTCCGCCGATGCGGGCCTTGACGTAGGTCAGCCGCAGCTTGTCGGAAGGGATCCCCAGCAGCTTCAGCGTCACGTATTTGGCAATCGCAAAGTCCTCGCAATCCCCCTGCGCGCGTCCCAGCGTTTCGAGCGGGGTCGCCCAGTAGTCCGGCTTGCCCCAGATGTCCGTGTCGTCGCCGAAACGAATCCTGCGGTTGAAAAAATCGTTCACCCGCCGCAGCTTGGCGGCATCGGGCTGATTGGCTGTCTGGGTCAGCAAATCACGCCAGGCACTCACCGACGCCAC
The DNA here is from genome assembly GCA_023475455.1 of Thermoplasmatota archaeon. The sequence continues at coordinate 6,441 of JAMCVR010000208.1, forward strand.
CCCGGAATCGCCGTAACGCTGGCCTGCCAGCAGCAGCATGCGGTCCAGTTCGACGCCCGCAAAAGCCAGACTGGCGCCGAACAGCAGGAAAAAAATCGCTTTCCAGGGGCCAAGTTTTCCGACGAACGGTCGATAATTCAGCATCGAGCAGCTAGACAGCCTGAAAATCGGGACGGGGGAATGCCCGTTGAAAACGCGCGCAGCCGCCTTTGAAATAATCCGAAACGACCTGCGTCGTCGCCGCACACCGCAAAGCTCTCGGATTGTCGGGGGAGTTCCAAGCGATTTCCTGGGTTCAAGTAAGCTGCGCAAATCAGGCACGCATCGATCGCCCTTTGCTGGTATGAATATTGCGCACAAAATATGATGTCGCTCACCCTAACAAGATAACGGACGTGCTCCGGGAGGCTGAAGGAATGCCGGAAAGAAAAAAGGCGCTGTTTTTGTTTTTGTCGGTCATGGGCCTGTTCCCGGCATCTGCCGGGGCCCAGCCGAGCGTCACGCTGCAGGATGCCGTCAAAAAAGCCATCGTCGGCAACCCCGAAGTGCAGGCCCGCTGGCACGCCTTTCTCTCCTCCCGGCATGAACAGGACGTGGCGCGGGGCGGCTACTTCCCGCGCGTGGACCTCACCACGAACGTGGGGCGGGAAAACCTGACGCAGCCCAGCCTGCCGTCGACACACTATACCCGACGCGGTGCCGCGCTGTCGCTGAACCAGATGATCTACGACGGGTTCGCCACCCGCGACGAGGTCGCCCGGCTGGCCTATGCCAAGCTGGTGCGCTACTACGAAGTCCTCGATGCGTCGGAATCGATCGCGCTGGAAGCCGTCCAGGCCTACCTCGACGTGTTGCGCTATCGCGAATTGTCGACGCTGGCGCAGGAAAACTTTGCCCAGCACGACCAGATCTTCAGGCAGATTCAGGAGCGCGTCCAGGCCGGCGTGGGACGGCGGGTCGACCTCGAGCAGGCGGGCGGCCGCCTGGCCCTGGCGCAGTCGAACATGCTCACCGAGGCCAGCAACCTGCACGATGTCAGCGCGCGCTACCTGCGCATTGTGGGCGAACTCCCGCCGGGCGAGATGATCGCGCCCGAACTGCTCAAACAGGGCATTCCGCCCAGCGTCGAGGAAGCCCTGAAGCTGGCCTACCAGGGCAATCCGGCCTTCAACGCGGCGATCGAGAATGTGCGCGCCGCGCAGGCCGAAGCGCGCGGCCGCCAGGCCAACTTCCAGCCGCGCATCGACCTGCGCGCCAGCCAGGGCGTCGCCTTCAACAACAATGGCGTGGCAGGGCGGCGCGGCGATCAGGTGGTCGAACTCGTGCTGAACTACAACCTGTTCAAGGGCGGCTCCGATCGCGCCCTGGTGAACCAGTATGCCGAGCGGCTGGCGCAATCGAAGGAACTGCGCGACAAGGCCTGCCGCGATCTCCGCCAGACGCTGGCCATCGCTTTCAACAACATCCACAACCTGTCGCGCCAGCTGGGCTTTCTGGACCAGCACCAGCTGGCCATCGAAAAGGCCCGCGAAGCCTATCGCAAGCAGTACGACATCGGCCAGCGCACCCTGCTTGACCTGCTGGATACCGAAAACGAATACTTCCAGGCGCGTCGCGCCTACGTGAACGCCACCTTCCAACATGCCATCGCCCATGCGCGCACCCTGGCTGGCATGGGCAATCTGCTGGCCTCGCTGCAGGTGGGGCGCGACGGGCTGCCCACCGCGCAGGAACTCGGCCAGGACCGGCAGGAGGTCGACCCCGCCAGCCAGTGCCCGGCGGTCGCGCCGCTGGCGGCGGCAGCCGGCGGCGCGGAACTGGCCCCGCGCACGATCGAGGCACCCCCGGCCCAATTGTCCGAACCGTCTCCGCTGCCGGCGGCCCCGCCTCCCGAGAAACCGCCCGGCAGGCGCTGACCGGATCGGCGGCGGCCTGGTCGGCGAAGGATTTTCCGCGTTATCGGGCCTGCTATGCCAAAAGTTTCACGCCCGAGAACGGCCGCACGCTGGAACAATGGGCCGGCGATCGTGCCGTTCGCTTCGCCCGGCCCGGCGACGTCACCATCGGCATCAATGACCTGAAGGTGGAGCCACCCTCCCCGACAAGGTCGTGACCGAATTCCTGCTGGCCCACACCTCGCCGAGCTACAGCGACGTGACGGCCAAGCGCATCGAATGGGTCCGCGAGGACAGCCGCTGGAAAATCCAGCGCGAACAGCCCGCGGGCCCGCCGAAGGTGTCGCTCCCGCAACGGTGAAAACCAGTTCGAGGAAACGACGCGCGAGGAAACCCCGGAACTGCGTCTGCAATCAGCGGCAACGCCCGCTCCGCGGCAAGCCGTACGAAATGGCTTAGAATTGCGGGTTGCCTCATATCAGCCCGCCCCCATGGAACCCATCCCGACCGCGCCGGCCCGGACCGGCGATCCGGCTTTGGTTCGCGACGTCAAAAAGCGCCGCACCTTCGCCATCATCTCGCACCCCGACGCCGGCAAGACCACGCTGACCGAAAAGCTGCTGCTGTTCGGCGGCGCCATCCAGATGGCCGGCACGGTCAAGGCGCGGAAAAGTGGAAGATATGCCACCTCCGACTGGATGGAAGTCGAGCGCGAGCGCGGCATTTCGGTGGCGAGCTCGGTGATGCAGTTCAGCCACGGCGACTGCGTGTTCAACCTGCTCGACACCCCCGGCCACAAGGACTTCTCGGAAGACACCTACCGCGTGCTGACCGCGGTCGACGCCGCCATCATGGTGGTCGACGCCGCCAAGGGCGTGGAAGAGCAGACCATCAAGCTCCTGGAAGTGTGCCGCCTGCGCGACACGCCCATCATCACCTTCATCAACAAGATGGACCGCGAGGTGCGCGAGCCGCTGGAGCTCTTGGACGAGATCGAATCGATCCTGAAAATCCACTGCGCCCCGGTGACCTGGCCGATCGGCATGGGCAAGCGCTTCCAGGGCGTCTACCACCTCATCAACGACGAGATCCTGCGCTTCAAGGCGGGCGAGGAAAACGCCGACCAGCAGTTCGAGTCGCTGCAAGGACTGGGTCGACGCCGCCATCATGGTGATCGACGCCGCCAAGGGCGTGGAAGAGCAGACCATCAAGCTCCTGGAAGTGTGCCGCCTGCGCGACACGCCCATCATCACCTTCATCAACAAGATGGACCGCGAGGTGCGCGAGCCGCTGGAGCTCTTGGACGAGATCGAATCGATCCTGAAAATCCACTGCGCCCCGGTGACCTGGCCGATCGGCATGGGCAAGCGCTTCCAGGGCGTCTACCACCTCATCAACGACGAGATCCTGCGCTTCAAGGCGGGCGAGGAAAACGCCGACCAGCAGTTCGAGTCGCTGCAAGGACTGGGTCGACGCCGCCATCATGGTGATCGACGCCGCCAAGGGCGTGGAAGAGCAGACCATCAAGCTCCTGGAAGTGTGCCGCCTGCGCGACACGCCCATCATCACCTTCATCAACAAGATGGACCGCGAGGTGCGCGAGCCGCTGGAGCTCTTGGACGAGATCGAATCGATCCTGAAAATCCACTGCGCCCCGGTGACCTGGCCGATCGGCATGGGCAAGCGCTTCCAGGGCGTCTACCACCTCATCAACGACGAGATCCTGCGCTTCAAGGCGGGCGAGGAAAACGCCGACCAGCAGTTCGAGTCGCTGCAAGGACTGGGCGATGCCGCCCTGAAGGAACGCTTCCCGCTCGAAGCCGACACCCTGCTGTCCGAAATCGAACTGGTGCGCGGCGCCGGCGCCAGCTTTGATCTGGACAGCTTCCTCAAGGGCAGGCAGACGCCGGTCTTCTTCGGCTCCGGTATCAACAACTTCGGCGTGCGCGAAGTGCTGCGCGCGCTGGCCGACTGGGCGCCGCCGCCGCAGCCGCGCGAGGCGGTCGAGCGCGTGGTCGACCCCACCGAGCCGAAGTTCACCGGCTTCGTGTTCAAGATCCAGGCCAACATGGACCCGCAGCACCGCGACCGCATCGCCTTCTTCCGCGTCTGCTCCGGGCGCTACAGCCCCAACATGAAAGTGCGCCACCGCCGCACCGGCAAAGACATGAAAATCGCCAACGCGGTCGTCTTCATGGCCAACGAGCGCACCCGCATGGAAGACGCGGTGGCGGGCGACATCATCGGCATCCACAACCACGGCCAACTGCACATCGGCGACACGCTCACCGAAGGCGAGGCGCTGCAATACAAGGGCATCCCCTACTTCGCCCCCGAACTGTTCAGCCGCCCGCGCCTGCGCGACCCGCTGCGCGCCAAGCAGTTGAACAAGGGCCTGCTGGAACTGGGCGAGGAAGGCGCGGTGCAGGTGTTCGAACCCTTCGCCGACAACACCCTCCTAATCGGCGCCGTCGGCCCGCTGCAGTTCGAGATCGTCGCCCATCGGCTCAAGACCGAATACGGCGTCGACGCCAGCTTCGAAAACGCCGGCATCCACACCGCGCGCTGGGTCACCTGCCCCGACGCCCAGCACCTCGCCGAATTCACCAAGGCCAACTCACTGAAACTGGCGAAGGACGTCGACGGCAACCTGGTGTATCTGGCGGACACCCGCGTCAATCTGCAACTCATGCAGGAACGCTGGCCCAAGGTCGCGTTCCACGACACGCGGGAGCATGGGCAGGTGATGGGTTAGGTCCGCAGCCAGACCGCCACGGACGACTTGACGGAGAATAGTTCGTGGGTAAGTATCCCCCGGCAGAGCCGGGGGCTTTAGTTTGTGAGCCGCTCAAAGCGGCTATACGGGGTCGCTAACGCGGCCCCGATTCCATTGGGCCACCTGACGGTGGCCAGTTATTCGATGAGCCCATGAGAAAATTAAAGCGTCAGCATCGGATCACTGATGCTCAACCCTCTCGTGCAACCATATCTTGATCAGCGACTGATACGGCACGTCACGCGCATTGGCCGCGGCCTTGATGGCGTCGAGCAGGTGTTTGGGCAGCCGCAGCGAAATCGTGTTGGTCGTGGGTTTCAGGTTGGGCAGGACGACGCGCCGGGCTCTTGACCAGTCGACATAATCGGCACTGTCGTGGGTTTCCCAGAATGTGCGCTCTTCGGCCTCCGAGGCAAAGGCCGGAACGGATTTAAGGCGCTTGCTCATAGATGCTTCGCTCCTTCCGGTACGGTTACGCATATTCCCTACGCCGCCAGCTTCTCCACCTGCCTCAGCGCATCATCAATCAGCTTGCGCGTCTCTTCCAGATCATAATCCGCCTGCAGGCCCATCCAGAATCCTTCGCTGGTGCCGAACGTACGCGACAGGCGCAACGCCGTGTCGGCGGTGATGCCGCGTTTTCCCAGCACGATTTCGTTGATGCGGCGGGGCGGCACGCCGATTGCGCGCGCGAGCGCGTTCTGGCTGATACCCATGGGGAGCAGGAACTCTTCCAGCAGGATTTCGCCGGGGTGAATGTTTTTCAGTTTGGCCATGACACACTCCTGGTCAGTGGTAATCGACGCCGACTTCGCTGCAGCTGCCGTCTTTCCATTTGAAGCAAATCCGCCACTGGTCGTTGATGCGGATGCTGTGCTGCCCTTTGCGGTCGCCTTTCAAGGCCTCCAACCGGTTAGCGGGCGGGATGCGAAAATCTTCAAGAGTCTGCGCATTGTTCAGCATCCTCAGCTTGCGCCGCGCGATGTCCTGAATGCTGGCAGGCAGCCTGCGCGCGCGTTCGCCGCACCAGACCGATTCGGTTTCCTTGTCAGCGAAATCGAGAATCATGCCCAA
>JAMCVR010000208.1:12620-17036 GCA_023475455.1 Thermoplasmatota archaeon
CGTCCTGATCGAAGCAGGCGATGCCGGCGTGGCGGTGCAGCACGGCGAGCAGCATGGCGAGGCGGTTCTGCTCCAGACCCACACTCAAACGACGCGGACTCGGCGCGTGGCTGGAATCGACCAGCGCCTGGATTTCCACCAGCAGCGGCCGCGTGCCTTCCTGCGTCACCAGCACGCACGAGCCGGGCACCGGCTCGCCGTGGCGCGACAGGAAGATCGCCGAGGGGTTGGACACGCCCTTCAGCCCCTTCTCGGTCATCGCGAACACGCCGATTTCGTTGACCGCGCCGAAGCGGTTCTTGAACGCGCGCACCAGGCGGAAGCTCGATCCGGTATCGCCCTCGAAATACAGCACGGTGTCGACGATGTGTTCGAGCACGCGCGGGCCGGCGATCGCACCTTCCTTGGTCACGTGGCCGACCAGGATGATCGCGGTGCCGGTCTGCTTGGCGTGGCGCGTGAGCTGTGCGGCGCATTCGCGCACCTGCGCCACCGAGCCGGGGGCGGAGGCCAGCGCCTCGGAATACACGGTCTGGATCGAATCGATCACCGCGACTTCGGGCTTGAGTTCGGCCAGCTGCGCCAGGATCGCCTCCAGCCGGATTTCCGGCAGCACCGGCAGATTGGTTTCGGGCAGGGAGAGGCGACGCGCACGTAGCGCCACCTGGCGCGCCGATTCCTCGCCGCTGACGTAGAGGGTCTTCAGGCGGCCCGACAATCCGGCCAGCGCCTGCAAGAGCAGCGTCGACTTGCCGATGCCGGGGTCGCCGCCGATCAGCGTCACCCCGCCCGGCACCAGGCCGCCGCCCAGCACGCGGTCGAGCTCGCCGATGTCGGTGGCGATGCGGCTTTCTTCCGAGGCTTCGACGTCGTGCAGAAATTGCGCCGCGCTCGTCGCCGCCAGCGAGGCGAAGCGCGGCTTGGCCGACTCGGCAATGGTTTCGACCAGGGTGTTCCAGGCGTTGCAATGCGGGCACTGCCCCTGCCACTTGGGCAAAGAACCGCCGCATTCGGTGCAGGTGTAGATCGTTTTGGTTTTGGCCATCAGGCGTCGCGCTTATTCAGTGGTGTTTCGTTCACGGGCCAACTTCGCGTTGATGGCGAATCGCCAGAACGCGTGCGACATCGCGGATTTCGTCGTAGCGGTAGAGCGCGATGTAACCGGTTTTACCGCGCGATATGACCAGTTCGCGCACCTGGCTTCCATAACGCCTACCGATATTCGGATGCAAACGGAGCATATCCAGTGCGGATACGATCAGGGGAATGGTTCTGGCGGCTTCGTGCGGGTCTGTCTCGATCAAGAACCGCGCGAGGCGCCCAAGATCATGCGCTGCGCTGGCGGAGTAGCGTAGCCTGGCCACGCTTAGAGTTTGACCGGCTTGGGAAACTCAGGCTTTTCGCCTGCAACAATCGCCTTCAGATAAGCGTGTACTTCGTCTGCGTCGTATCCCTCGCCCGTCTCGGTCATTTCGCGGTCGGCTTCCAGCGCCTCGGCCATGAAAGCGGCATAGGCTTCGGATTGCGCGACGCGCTCTTCCAGCGCTTCGATCATCCAGGCGTGGGGCGATTTGCCCGCGGCCTCGGCCAGCGGCGCGATGCGCGCCTTGAGCGGTTCGGGCAGTTTGAGCGTGGTAGTGGTGGCCATGACGATCTCCTTCAGAGAGGTGACACCAAAGTATCACCACATTGGATCATCGTCAATTCAGGCCGGAAAAACGCCCGTCGACAGATAGCGATCACCGCGGTCGCAGACGATGGAGACGATCACCGCGTTCTCGACTTCCTTCGACACCTGCAGCGCCGCCCACAGCGCGCCGCCGGACGAGATGCCAGTTCGCGCACCTGGCTTCCATAACGCCTACCGATATTCGGATGCAAACGGAGCATATCCAGTGCGGATACGATCAGGGGAATGGTTCTGGCGGCTTCGTGCGGGTCTGTCTCGATCAAGAACCGCGCGAGGCGCCCAAGATCATGCGCTGCGCTGGCGGAGTAGCGTAGCCTGGCCACGCTTAGAGTTTGACCGGCTTGGGAAACTCAGGCTTTTCGCCTGCAACAATCGCCTTCAGATAAGCGTGTACTTCGTCTGCGTCGTATCCCTCGCCCGTCTCGGTCATTTCGCGGTCGGCTTCCAGCGCCTCGGCCATGAAAGCGGCATAGGCTTCGGATTGCGCGACGCGCTCTTCCAGCGCTTCGATCATCCAGGCGTGGGGCGATTTGCCCGCGGCCTCGGCCAGCGGCGCGATGCGCGCCTTGAGCGGTTCGGGCAGTTTGAGCGTGGTAGTGGTGGCCATGACGATCTCCTTCAGAGAGGTGACACCAAAGTATCACCACATTGGATCATCGTCAATTCAGGCCGGAAAAACGCCCGTCGACAGATAGCGATCACCGCGGTCGCAGACGATGGAGACGATCACCGCGTTCTCGACTTCCTTCGACACCTGCAGCGCCGCCCACAGCGCGCCGCCGGACGAGATGCCGGCGAAGATGCCTTCCTCGCGCGCCAGCCGCCGGGTGGTTTCCTCGGCGTCCTGCTGGCTGACGTAGATCATGCGGTCGACGCGGCTGGGGTCGCAGATTTTCGGCACATACTCTTCCGGCCATTTGCGGATGCCGGGGATCTGCGCGCCCTCGGTGGGCTGCACGCCGATGATCTGGATGCTGGGGTTCTGTTCCTTGAGGTAGCGCGAGCAGCCCATGATGGTGCCGGTGGTGCCCATGCTGGAGACGAAGTGGGTGATCCTGCCTTCGGTATCGCGCCAGATTTCCGGACCGGTGGTGCGGTAGTGCGCCTCCGGATTGTCGGGGTTGGAGAACTGGTCGAGGATCTTGCCGATGCCCTGCTTCTCCATCGCCACCGCCAGGTCGCGCGCGCCTTCCATGCCGGCTTCCTTGCTCACCAGTTGCAGCTCGGCGCCGAAGGCGCGCATGGTCTGCCGCCGCTCGATCGACAGGTGCTCGGGCATGATGAGGATCATCTTGTAGCCGCGCATTGCCGCCGCCATCGCCAGCGCGATGCCGGTGTTGCCGCTGGTGGCTTCGATCAGGGTGTCGCCGGGCTTGATCTCGCCGCGCGCCTCGGCCCGCTCGATCATCGACAGCGCCGGGCGGTCCTTCACCGAGCCGGCCGGGTTGTTGCCTTCGAGCTTGACCAGGATGGTGTTGCTGGTCTCGCCGGGCATGCGTTTGAGGCGTACCAAGGGGGTATTCCCGACGCAGTCTTCGATGCTCTTGTACATGCCCTACTGCCGCCCGATCGGGAGGTACTCGAAGCCCAGATCGCGCATCGCCTGCGGCTCGTAGAGATTGCGGCCGTCGAAAATCATCGGCACCTTCAGCAGCGATTTCATGGTGTCGAAATTGGGGCTGCGAAACACCTTCCACTCGGTGACGATCAACAACGCGTCGGCGCCTTTCAACGCATCCATCGGGCTGTCGACCAGCAGCAGGTCGGCGCGCTCGCCGTAGATGCGGCGGGTTTCCTCCATCGCCGCCGGGTCGTAGGCCGACACGCTCGCCCCCATCGCCCACAGGGCTTCGAGCATGGTGCGGCTCGGCGCCTCGCGCATGTCGTCGGTATTGGGCTTGAACGCCAGGCCCCACATGGCGAAGCGCTTGCCCTTGAGGTCGGTGCCGAAGCGCGCGACCAGCTTGTTGACCAGAATCTGCTTCTGCGCGTCGTTGGCCTCCTCCACCGCGTCGAGCACGCGCAGCGGTATGCCGTTTTCCTGGCCGGTGCGGCGCAGCGCCTGCACGTCCTTGGGGAAGCACGAACCGCCGTAGCCGCAGCCGGCATACAAAAAGTGATAGCCGATGCGCGGGTCGGAGCCGATGCCGTGGCGCACCTGTTCGATGTCGGCGCCGAGCTTTTCCGCCAGCACGGCAAGTTCGTTCATGAAGGAAATGCGCGTCGCCAGCATGGCGTTGGCGGCATATTTGGTGAGTTCGGCGCTCTTCACGTCCATCACCGTGAGACGGTCATGGTTGCGCTGGAACGGCGCATACAACTGCCGCAGCAACTGGGTGGCGCGCTCGCTGTCGGTGCCGATCACGATGCGGTCGGGCTTCATGAAGTCGTCCACCGCCGCCCCTTCTTTCAGAAACTCGGGGTTGGACGCCACGTTGAATTCGATCGCGGCGCCACGTTTGTTCAACTCCTCCTGCAGGGCGGCCCTCACCTTGTCGGCGGTGCCCACCGGCACGGTGGACTTGTCGACCACCAGCTTGTAATCCTGCATGTGGCGGCCGATGTTGCGCGCGGCGGAGACCACGTATTGCAGGTCGGCCGTCGCCAGCATGGCGTTGGCGGCATATTTGGTGAGTTCGGCGCTCTTCACGTCCATCACCGTGAGACGGTCATGGTTGCGCTGGAACGGCGCATACAACTGCCGCAGCAACTGGGTGGCGCGCTCG
>JAMCVR010000159.1:0-1047 GCA_023475455.1 Thermoplasmatota archaeon
GCGCCGGTCAGTCCTTGCCGAGCCTGAGGTCGAGGCAGCGCAGATACGCCGTCGAATCGAACGCCGTCCGGTAGCGCTGCACCTGCCAGATCATTTCCCCCAGGCAGTCCATGATGGCGTGCTGGGCATCCATCGCGTCGCCGGTGCGCTCGAGCAGCCGCTGGTAACGTTCACGAATGCCCGGCGGCTGGTCGACCGACAGCTGCTCGGCGATCGCCAGGTGCATGGAAAGATGCAGGAAGGGGTTGGTTTCGCCGGATTCCGGCAGGTAATCCCGTTCCCTGTAGCGGTCGGGCCGATCGAGCAGGGCGTGGTATTCGGGGTGCGCCAGCACGGCGTCGAGCGCCGGCTGCTCCGCCCCCGCCAGCGGCTGCCCGGCGCGGTATTTCGCCCACACGTCGAAGAAAAACTGGCGCACCTGGTCGCGGCTGGGGTTGAACATTAGCCGGTTTGGGCATTACGTTTGCCCCCTCCCCCGTTCGGGGGGAGGGTTGGGGAGAGGGTGGCGAAGCCATCGGTTCGGGACTGGGGTTTGGGCTTGGCGTTTGCGCCCGCCCGCTTTGGGGGCTGAGGCGGGGCGGGCGGCAGGGTTTTGTACTTGTACTCGCACAGGTCCGCAATGATGCATTCCGGGCATTTCGGCTTCCTGGCCTGGCATATGTAGCGTCCATGCAGGATCAGCCAGTGGTGGGCGTCGACGCGGAATTCCGGGGGGATGGTCTTGAGCAGCTTCTTTTCCACTTCCAGCACGGTCTTGCCGGGGGCCAGGCCGGTGCGGTTGGCGACGCGGAAGATATGGGTGTCGACCGCCATGGTCGGCTGGCCGAAGGCGGTGTTGAGGATCACGTTGGCGGTCTTGCGCCCGACGCCCGGCAGCGCCTCGAGCGCCGCACGGTCGGCGGGCACCTGGCCGCCGTGCAGCTCGATCAGCAGCAGCTTCTTTTCCACTTCCAGCACGGTCTTGCCGGGGGCCAGGCCGGTGCGGTTGGCGACGCGGAAGATATGGGTGTCGACCGCCATGGTCGGCTGGCCGAAGGCGGTGTTGAG
>JAMCVR010000159.1:1057-3308 GCA_023475455.1 Thermoplasmatota archaeon
CTCGAACGGCGTGCGGTATTCGAGCTCGGTGGTGGGGTGCGGATTGGCGGTCTTGCGCCCGACGCCCGGCAGCGCCTCGAGCGCCGCACGGTCGGCGGGCACCTGGCCGCCGTGCAGCTCGATCAGCATCCGGCAGGCGGCGATGAGGTGGCGGGCCTTGCTCTTGTAGAGTCCGATCGTCTTGATGTAGTCGGCGAGCCCGGCTTCGCCCAGCGCGTAGATGGCCTCGGGCGTGCTGGCGACCGGAAACAGCCTGCGGGTGGCCAGGTTCACCCCCTTGTCGGTGGATTGCGCCGACAGCACCACCGCCACCAGCAGCTCGAACGGCGTGCGGTATTCGAGCTCGGTGGTGGGGTGCGGATTGGCCGCGGCGAAGCGGCTGAAGATTTCGCGACGTTTGGCAGGATTCATACCCAATAATCCATTAGCCCGTCATTCCGGCGAAGGCCGGAATCCAGCATGAAAAAAACACCCCGCAAAGCGGACAGGGCCGTGATGTCGTCCCGCGTGCGCGGGCGATTTTTAATCCGCTGGATTCCGGCCTTCGCCGGAATGACGCAGTTTTTCATGTCCAATGAATAATCTCGGTTCATCGTCGCGAGATCACTGTTCGGCGAGGCGCTTTTTCAATGCCTGCTTGTCGGCCTGGCGCTTGGCGCCGGGCGTTTTTTCATGCTGGCCCGCCTTGCGGGCCAGCGCAAGCGGCACGTAGGGATTGCGCGGCTTCGGCACGCGCCTTTTCAGCGGCGGCTTCATGCCGGCACCGGCGCGGCGGCATGGACGCGGCGCTCGGCGCGCGCCTTCTTCCAGTTGTTCGCGGCGATCAAAAGCCCCAGCGCGAGGAAGGCGCCGGGCGGCAGGATCGCCAGCAGGAAGCCCCGATAGCCGGGCAGCATGTGCAGCACGAAGCCTTTCGCCTCCTCGCCGAACACCAGATCGATGCCGGAGAGCAGCGTGCCCTGGCCGGCGAGTTCGCGCATGCCGCCCAGCACCACCAGCACCAGCGTCAGGCCCAGGCCCATCGCCACGGCGTCGACGACGCTGTGCAGCGGGTGGTTCTTGGCGGCAAACGCGTCGGCGCGCGCCAGCACGATGCAGTTGGTGGTGATGAGCGGAATGAAAATCCCCAGCACCAGATACAGCGGATGGACGAAGGCATTCATCGCGAGGTCGATCACCGTGACCAGGGCGGCGATGATGAGCACGAATACCGGGATGCGGATTTCGTGCGGCACGAAGTGGCGCACGCCCGACACGGCGCCGCTGGAGGCGGCCATGACCAGCGTGGTCGCCAGCCCCAGCGACAGCGCATTCACCACGGTGCTGCTGATCGCCAGCAGCGGGCACAGGCCGAGCAGCTGCACCAGCCCGGTGTTCTGCTTGATGAGGCCGTTGTGGAACAGGCTGCGGAATTCGTTCATCGTCATCATGGGCTTTTCTCCTTGACCGGTCTGGCCTTCCTGGCGGGGGGCGGCGCGACGAATGCCGCGCGGTGCCGCGCAAAATAATCGAGCGCGCTTTTCACGGCCTTGACCACCGCGCGCGGGGTGATGGTGGCGCCGGCACGGGCGTCGAAGGCGCCGCCGTCCTTGGCGACTTTCCAGTGTTTGGGGGCCGGATGGGTGAGCGATTTTCCCGCAAACTGGTCGATCCACGCGCTCTTGGCGCGATCGATGTAATCGCCCAGCCCCGGCGTCTCGCGGTGGGCGGTGACGCGCACGCCGCTTACGGTTCCGTCCGCATCGATCCCGATCAGCAAGGCAATATCGCCGCTGTAGCCGTCGGGCGCGACGGCTTCCAGCACCACGCCGCTGAACTCGCCGCCGCGGCGCGCCAGCCACAGCGCGGAGGGCTGGCGCGTGCCCAGCAACTCGTCCGGCGGCACGCTTTGCTGGCTGGCCAGCAGGTCGTTGTCGTACAGCGCGGCAGGCAGCACCTGGCTCAGGAGCGCGCGCTTTTCGGCCAGATGGCTGCGGGTGATGGTCGGCTCGGTGCGGTCATGGGTAAAAGCCAGCATGGCGGTGCCGACGACCGCGAACACGAAGAGGATGACGCCAGTGCGCAGAGCGTTACGCAGGGCGGCTTGAATCGGTGAAGTCATGCCGGCGGCGCCCTGGTCTTTTTCGCTTTTCACGGCCTTGACCACCGCGCGCGGGGTGATGGTGGCGCCGGCACGGGCGTCGAAGGCGCCGCCGTCCTTGGCGACTTTCCAGTGTTTGGGGGCCGGATGGGTGAGCGATTTTCCCGCAAA
>JAMCVR010000053.1 GCA_023475455.1 Thermoplasmatota archaeon
TCAGCGCGGAGGAACTGGGCGCGGCCTGGGCACGCCTCGCCACCTGGGCGGCGCGCCGCCATGAGGCCGCTGCCTTGGGCTGGTTCCAGCGGGCAGGGGCAGCGGCGACCAGCGATTTTCAGCGCGAATGGTGGGCGCGCGCAGCGCTGCGCGCAGGCGACTGGCAGGCCGTGCAGCGTGCGATCGACGGCATGGGCGAAGCGACCCGCGCGCAGCCCGTCTGGCGCTACTGGCGCGCGCGCGCCCTGCAGGCCGGCGGCCAGCGTGCGGCGGCCAACTCGCTGTTTCTGGCGCTGTCGCGCGAGCACCATTACCACGGCCAGCTGGCGCAGGAAGAACTCGGCCCGGTGATGCAGGCGCCGGCCGTCAATATCAAGATGGGCGGCAATGACGTCGCGGCGATTGCGCGCCATCCCGGCATCGCGCGTGCGCACGCCTTTTACGAACTCGGTCTGCGCGACGAAGCCAGCCAGGAGTGGAACTGGAGCATTCAGACGTTTTCCGATGCCCAGTTGCTGGCGGCCGCCGAACTGGCAAGGCGTATGGAATGGTATGACCGCGCCATCGACACCGCCGAGCGCACCCGCGAACTGCACGATTTCGAATTGCGCTTTCTGGCGCCTTACCGCGAACTGGCGCAGCAGGCCGCTCGCGAAAATGCGATCGACGAAGCCTGGGTGTTCGGCCTGATGCGGCAGGAAAGCCGCTTCGTCAACGTCGCGCGCTCCAGCGTCGGCGCGTCCGGCCTGATGCAGATCATGCCGGCCACCGCGCGCTGGATTGCGCAGCGTCTCGGCATCAAGAAATTCCACCCGCGCGACATGCAGGACCCGGCCAGAAATATCCAGTTCGGTGCGTATTACCTGAAGCATGTGCAGACCACGCTGGACGGTTCGGCGGTGCTGGCCACCGCCGCCTACAACGCCGGCGATCGACGGCATGGGCGAAGCGACCCGCGCGCAGCCCGTCTGGCGCTACTGGCGCGCGCGCGCCCTGCAGGCCGGCGGCCAGCGTGCGGCGGCCAACTCGCTGTTTCTGGCGCTGTCGCGCGAGCACCATTACCACGGCCAGCTGGCGCAGGAAGAACTCGGCCCGGTGATGCAGGCGCCGGCCGTCAATATCAAGATGGGCGGCAATGACGTCGCGGCGATTGCGCGCCATCCCGGCATCGCGCGTGCGCACGCCTTTTACGAACTCGGTCTGCGCGACGAAGCCAGCCAGGAGTGGAACTGGAGCATTCAGACGTTTTCCGATGCCCAGTTGCTGGCGGCCGCCGAACTGGCAAGGCGTATGGAATGGTATGACCGCGCCATCGACACCGCCGAGCGCACCCGCGAACTGCACGATTTCGAATTGCGCTTTCTGGCGCCTTACCGCGAACTGGCGCAGCAGGCCGCTCGCGAAAATGCGATCGACGAAGCCTGGGTGTTCGGCCTGATGCGGCAGGAAAGCCGCTTCGTCAACGTCGCGCGCTCCAGCGTCGGCGCGTCCGGCCTGATGCAGATCATGCCGGCCACCGCGCGCTGGATTGCGCAGCGTCTCGGCATCAAGAAATTCCACCCGCGCGACATGCAGGACCCGGCCAGAAATATCCAGTTCGGTGCGTATTACCTGAAGCATGTGCAGACCACGCTGGACGGTTCGGCGGTGCTGGCCACCGCCGCCTACAACGCCGGCCCCGGTCGTGCCCAGCGCTGGCGCGACGCCCGGCCGATGGAAGCCGCGGTCTACATCGAATCGATCCCGTTCGCCGAAACGCGCGATTACGTCAAGAAAGTGATGAGCAACGCCATGTACTACGCTGCGCGTTTCGGCCAGCCCTCGGTGCTGCTGAAAGACCGGCTGGGCACGGTGCCGCCGCGCAAAGTCGCGACTATCCAGCCACCCGATCCGGATGCTTCGCTGGAACTCGAACGGGCGGACGATTAGAATCGGCATTGCCTTATATGCCGAAACAAAAACCAACCATGAAGATTGAACGCATCTGCATCCTCGGCGGGTCCGGCTTTGTCGGCACCCATCTCGTCAGCCTCCTCGCCGCGCGCGGTCTCAACGTGCGCGTGCTGAGCCGCCGCCGCGAAACGGCCAAGGAACTGATCCTGCTGCCGACGGTGGAAGTGATCGAGGCCGACGTCCACGATCAGCAGGAGCTCATCCGCCACTTCCGCGGCATGGACGCCGTCATCAACCTGGTCGGCATCCTGCACGAAAGCAGGGTGGGACGCGTCGACCTGCCGAGCGCCCGCCGCGGCGACTTCCAGAAAGTCCACGTCGAACTGCCGCGCAAGATCATTCACGCCTGCGGCGAAGCGGGCGTGCGCCGCCTGCTGCACATGAGCGCGCTCGGCGCCGATCCCAACTCGCGCTCGGCCTATCAGCGCTCCAAGGGCATCGGCGAAGCGCTGGTGCGCGAGGCCGGCATGCACCATGTCGAACACGAGAACTGGTATCTCAACGGCCCCAAGTTCATTCACGGCTACGGCCTCAATGTCACGATCTTCCGCCCGTCGGTGATCTTCGGCCGCGGCGATTCCTTCCTCTCGATGTTCGCCCGCCTGCTCAAAACCTTCCCCGTGCTGCCGCTTGCGGCCGCCGGGAGCCGCTTTGCCCCGGTGCACGTGGAGGACGTCGCGCGCGCCTATGCCGACAGCCTCGACAACCCCGCGACCTATGGCCAGACCTACGATCTGTGCGGCCCCCGGGTCTACACCCTGGAGGAACTGGTGCGCTATGCGGGGGAGGTCATCGGCAAGCGGCGCAGCATCGTCCCGCTGGGCAAGTGGCTGTCGTATTTCCAGGCCTGGGCGCTGGAGTTCAAGCCCGGCAAAAAGCTGATGACGCGCGACAACTACTACGCCATGAGCACGGACAACGTTTGCAGCGGCGGCTGGCCGTCGGTGTTCGATTTCCAGCCGGCGGCGCTCGAAGCGATCGCCCCCGAATACCTGCGCGCCGACACGCCGCGCGCGCGGTACGAGGACTACCGCGAGAGCGCCCGCCGTTGAGGACCCTTGCGTCGCCATGAAGATCTACACCGTTGGCGGCGCTGTGCGCGACCGGCTGCAGGGCCGGCCGGTGGTTGACCGCGACTACGTCGTCGTCGGCGCCACGCCCGACGAGATGGTCGCGCTGGGCTATCAGCCGGTCGGCAAGGATTTCCCGGTTTTCCTGCACCCGCACAGCCACGAGGAATACGCTCTCGCGCGCACCGAGCGCAAGTCCGGGCATGGCTACAAGGGCTTCACCGTCTATGCCGCGCCGGACGTCACGCTGGAAGAGGATCTGCGCCGCCGCGACCTCACCATCAACGCCATGGCCGAGGACGAGGCCGGCGCGCTGATCGACCCCTACGGCGGCCAGCGCGACCTGGCCGCGAAAACCCTCCGCCACGTCAGCGAAGCCTTCGCCGAGGATCCCGTGCGTATATTGCGGGTGGCGCGCTTCGCCGCCCGCTTCGCCGATTTTTCGGTGGCGCCGGAAACCAATGCGCTGATGCGGCAGATGGTGGACAGCGGCGAGGTCGACACCCTGGTGCCCGAGCGGGTGTGGCAGGAGGTCGCGCGCGGCCTGATGGAGGCGCAGCCCTCGCGCCTGTTCCGGGTGTTGCGCGACTGCGGCGCGCTGGCGCGGCTGTTTCCCGAAATCGACCGCCTGTTCGGCGTGCCGCAGCCGCCCGAGCACCATCCCGAAGTCGATACCGGCGTGCACGTCATGCTCGTCGTCGACTGGGCGGCGCGTCAAGGTTATAGCCTGCCGGTGCGTTTTGCGGCGTTGACCCACGACCTCGGCAAGGGCGTCACCCCGCCCGAGCTGTGGCCGGAACATCATGGCCATGAAGACAAAAGCGTCGAGCTGGTGCGCGCGCTGTGCGAACGCATCCGCGTGCCCGCCGACAGCCGCGACCTCGCCGTCGCGGTGGCGCGCGACCACGGCCACGTTCACCGCGCGCTGGAATTGCGCCCCGGCACCCTCGTCGAACTGCTGGAACGGGTCGACGCCTTTCGCCGCCCGGATCGCTTCGAGGAATTTCTGCAGGCCTGCGAATGCGATTTTCGGGGCCGTCCCGGCTACGAAGACAAACCCTTTCCCGCGCCAGAGCATCTGCGGCAGGCGCTGATGGCGGCGCAGGCCATCGATGCCGCCGGGGTGGCGCGCAATGCCGATCCCGCCCGGATCCGGGAAGCGATCTTCCAGGCGCGGGCCCAGGCGGTGGCGGCGTGGCGCGAACACGCCGGCGAGCGCTGGGAGCATTTCCCGCATCAGGCCGACATGGGCGTGCGCGGCATCGGCCCCACCCTGGCCGCTGCGTTCGAGCAGGCGGCACGGGCGATGACCGCGGTGGTCACCGATCCTGCCAGGGTGGCGGCGAACGAAGCGGTGGAAATCCGCTGCGAGGCACCCGACGACGAACTGCTGCTGGTCGACTGGCTGAACGCGCTGATCCTGGAAATGGCGGCGCGCCGCATGCTGTTCAGCCGCTTCAAGGTCGACCTGGACGGGCATCGCCTGCACGCCGTCGCCTGGGGCGAGCCGGTCGAGCCGGCCAGGCACCAGCCGGCTGTCGAGATCAAGGGCGCCACCTATACTGAGTTGAAAGCAGGGATGACGGAGTCCGGACTATGGCAGGCCCAGTGCGTGGTGGACGTGTGAAATGAACCTCGATCAGTTCGAACGGGTGTCGGATGTCGAGTGGCGCGCCGCGCCGGTCGGGAAAATGCGCGTGCCGGCGGTGATCTACGCCGACGAGGCCCTGATCCGCGAAATGGATGACAAGGTTCTCGAACAGCTCACCAACGTGGCCACGCTGCCGGGCATCGTCCAGGCCGCCTACGCCATGCCCGACGCGCACTGGGGCTACGGCTTTCCGATCGGCGGGGTGGCGGCGTTCGATGCCGACGAGGGCGGCGTGGTGTCGGCCGGCGGGGTGGGCTTCGACATTTCCTGCGGCGTGCGCACCCTGCACACGGGCCTGAAGGCCGTGGACATCGCGCCGCTCAAAGAGCGGCTCGCCGACCGTCTGTTCGCCCGCATCCCGGCCGGCGTGGGCAGCACCGGCCCGTTGCGCCTCAACGCCGACGAGATGGATGCGATGCTGCGCGGCGGCGCGCGCTGGGCGGTCGAGCACGGCTATGGCAGTGAAGCCGACCTCGATCGCATCGAGGAGCACGGCTGCATGGCCGGCGCCGAGCCGGGCCGGGTGTCCGAGCTGGCCAAGCGCCGTCAGCGCGACGAGACCGGCACCCTCGGTTCCGGCAACCACTACCTCGAACTGCAGGAAATCGTCGAAATCTACGACACGAAAGCAGCCGACCGCTTCCGCCTGCGCCAGGGCGAAGTGGTGGTCAGCATCCATTGCGGTTCGCGCGGGCTGGGGCACCAGATCGGCACCGAATTTCTCAGGCAGATGGTGGTCGCCGCGCCGGGCTACGGCATCGAGCTGCCCGACCGCGAGCTCGCCTGCGCGCCCATCCGGTCTCCGCTTGGTCAGGCGTACCTCGGCGCCATGCGCGCGGCGATCAACTGCGCGCTGGCCAATCGTCAGGTCATCACCCATCTCGCCCGCCAGGTGGTCGCCGACCTCGTGCCTGGAACCCATCTCGCCCTGATCTATGACGTCTCGCACAATACGTGCAAGCAGGAGCCCCACACGGTCGACGGCCGGACGCGCCGCCTGTACGTGCACCGCAAGGGCGCGACGCGCGCGTTCGGCCCCGGCCATCCGGCGCTGCCCGGCGACTTGCGCGACATCGGCCAGCCGGTGCTGATCGGCGGCAGCATGGGCACGGCTTCTTATATCCTGGTCGGCACCGAGGCGGGCATGACGCGCGCCTTCAGTTCCGCCTGCCACGGCGCGGGGCGGTCCATGAGCCGCCATCAGGCCACCCGCCAGTGGCATGGCCGGGCGCTGGTGGATGAACTCGCCAGCCGGGGCATCCTGATCCGCAGCCCCTCGCTGCGCGGCGTGGCGGAAGAGGCGCCGGGTGCCTACAAGGACGTCAGCGCCGTGGTCGAAGCGGCCGACCGTGCCGGGCTGGCGCGCAAGGTGGCCAGGCTGAAACCGCTGGTCTGCATCAAGGGATGAGCGGAGCTGCTGGAACTGCGTGCTGCCGGCACCGTCATACTGCTTGAGCGCGTCGCTGCGTTCAGCCGTGCGGCGCGGCAGGATTGATGCAATCAGGCAACGGAGGAACCATGCCCTACAGTGAACAAACGGTGCAGTCGATACGGCCCTGGTCGGACAAGACCTTCAGTTTCACCCTCAGCCGTCCGCAGGATTTCTCGTTCGAGAACGGCGAATTCGTCACCATCGGGCTGAAGCGCGAAGGCAAGCTGGTGGCGCGTGCCTATTCCATCGTCTCCACCGCCGACCGCGATTACCTGGAGTTTCTCAGCATCCACGTGCCGGACGGTCCGCGCGCGGCGATCAACTGCGCGCTGGCCAATCGTCAGGTCATCACCCATCTCGCCCGCCAGGTGGTCGCCGACCTCGTGCCTGGAACCCATCTCGCCCTGATCTATGACGTCTCGCACAATACGTGCAAGCAGGAGCCCCACACGGTCGACGGCCGGACGCGCCGCCTGTACGTGCACCGCAAGGGCGCGACGCGCGCGTTCGGCCCCGGCCATCCGGCGCTGCCCGGCGACTTGCGCGACATCGGCCAGCCGGTGCTGATCGGCGGCAGCATGGGCACGGCTTCTTATATCCTGGTCGGCACCGAGGCGGGCATGACGCGCGCCTTCAGTTCCGCCTGCCACGGCGCGGGGCGGTCCATGAGCCGCCATCAGGCCACCCGCCAGTGGCATGGCCGGGCGCTGGTGGATGAACTCGCCAGCCGGGGCATCCTGATCCGCAGCCCCTCGCTGCGCGGCGTGGCGGAAGAGGCGCCGGGTGCCTACAAGGACGTCAGCGCCGTGGTCGAAGCGGCCGACCGTGCCGGGCTGGCGCGCAAGGTGGCCAGGCTGAAACCGCTGGTCTGCATCAAGGGATGAGCGGAGCTGCTGGAACTGCGTGCTGCCGGCACCGTCATACTGCTTGAGCGCGTCGCTGCGTTCAGCCGTGCGGCGCGGCAGGATTGATGCAATCAGGCAACGGAGGAACCATGCCCTACAGTGAACAAACGGTGCAGTCGATACGGCCCTGGTCGGACAAGACCTTCAGTTTCACCCTCAGCCGTCCGCAGGATTTCTCGTTCGAGAACGGCGAATTCGTCACCATCGGGCTGAAGCGCGAAGGCAAGCTGGTGGCGCGTGCCTATTCCATCGTCTCCACCGCCGACCGCGATTACCTGGAGTTTCTCAGCATCCACGTGCCGGACGGTCCGCTGACCAGCCAGCTGGCCCGCATCCGCCCCGGCGACAGCGTGTGGGTCAACAGCAAGACCACCGGAACGCTCACGCTCAACCATGTGCTGCCGGGACGCACGCTGTACCTGCTGGCCACCGGCACCGGGCTGGCGCCCTTCCTCAGCCTGATCCGCGACCCCGAACTGTATGTCCGCTATGAAAACGTGGTGCTCGTTCACTCGGTGCGCACGGTGGCCGAGCTCGCCTATCGCGACGAGATCGAGGCAATGGATCAGCCCTGGTTGCATTACGTGCCGACCGTGACGCGCGAGCCTTTCCCCACGCCCGAACGCGGCGCCGACCTGTTCCGCTCCGGCGTGCTGTCGCAGCGCCTCGGCCTGCCCGCGCCCGATCCGGAACAGGATCGCGTGATGATCTGCGGCAATCCGGCGATGACGCGCGAACTGACCCGCCATCTCAAGGACGCGGGCTGGACGCTGACCAACCATCGCGGCATCGGCAATTTCACCACCGAGGTCGCGTTCGTCGTGCATCACGAATGAACGGGGCCTCGTCCAGGCCCGAAATCGCCTTAATCGTCGTGGTGGCCGGAACGATGATGTTTGCGGTAGTAACGGCCGTGCCCGCGTCCGGGACGGCCGTCATCGTCGTCCCAGTCATGGCGGCGATCGCGCCAGCCGTTATCGTAATGGTGATACACGTTCACCTGATGTTGGGGCGGCAGCACGATGGTATGGCCGGGATGGTGCGGGGTGTGCGTCCAGTACTGATGGCCGCCAAACTCGTACAACACGCGGAAACCGTCGTGGTGGCGGGTGCCGAACGAGAAGGTGATGTTCGGTTCGACCGTGATCACACGACCATCGTAGGCGAAGGCGGTGCCGCTCAACAGGGTGGTTGCAATCAGCAGGGTGCGTAACATGGCGTTTCTCCTTTCAGATGTGGGACGGCTGCGCTCGGGCGAGCGTCAATCGTCCCAGTCGTTGCGACTGCCGTGCCAGCGCGGGTCGCGCCGGCCCTCAGCCACGGAAAAATCCCCATCCAGGGTCAGCCACCTGCCCGGGTCGTAAGGCAGGCGGGTGTGGTATACGCGGCCTTGGAAGCGGTAGCGCACGTCGTACCCGGTAACGACCTCGCGGTAGTCGTCGTGGATGCGGCAGCGCTCGACCTGCTGCGGGTCCGATTCGTAGCGGGTGCCGTTCTTGTTCCAGCGGTCGCCCACCACCGCACCGGTCGCAGCACCGACGGCTGCGGCGGCCACCTTGCCGTCGCCCTTGCCGACGGTGGAGCCGATCAGGCCGCCGGCGATGGCGCCGAGAATCGCGCTGCCGGTGTTGCTGCCATCGCGATAGCTGCGGGTTTCGTAGCCGACCGTTTCGGTCCAGCATTCGCGGCGCGGTTCACTGATCGTTTCGTAGATCGGGACGCTCGACAGCACTTTGGCGCGGGTGGTGAAACCGTCCCTGTCGCCATGGCCGGCCTGCGCTGCGCCGCTGACGGCGAGCAGTGCGGCAATCAGGGCGCTGGTGCCTTTCAGGGTGGTGTTCAGGGTGCGTGATTTCATCGTTACTCTCCTCGTTGCTTCAAAACAATCAGGTTCAGCGGCGACCGCGGGGGCGGTCCTCGTCTTCAAATCGTTGTTGCTGGCGACGCTCGTAGCCGTAGCCGTAACCCTGCGGTTCCTCGCGCCCGGCTTCCCGCCGGGGGGCGCGACGCTCGTCCTTGCGGGCATCGCGCCGATCCTGGCGATCCTCGTCGGCGCGGTCGCGCTCGGCCACGATGAACGCGCCATCCATGAAATCCGGTGCGGCCTGAACCGGGGCGGCCAGCGCCAGTCCCAGTGCCGCCAGTCCGAACATTCCGAGTTGCCGTGCGTTCATCGTCGTCTCCATTTCCGTGGTCGCCTTGCCGCGCTTCCACGCTTCGCAGTTTGGTTGAGGAAAGTAAGCGCGCTGTTTCACGCAAGGGCGATTTTGTAACAGTGTGTAACCGGGGCGGAAATAGGGGACCTCCCCCGCTGATATAGTTATCGCATGGAAAAAGACACGATTTACGTGGCCGACGACGATCCCGGCATCCGCGAACTGGTGGCCGAATACCTGACGAGCCAGGGCTACGCGGTCGAGACCGCGGAAGACGCGATCTCGCTCGATCGCCTGCTCGCCAGGCGACGGCCCGACCTGCTGGTGCTCGACTGGATGATGCCGGGCGAGGATGGCCTGTCGGTGGCGCGGCGGCTGCGTGCGCAGCCGGGTTTTCCGCCGATCATCATGCTGTCGGCCAGGGGCGAGGACATCGACCGCATCATCGGCCTCGAGGTCGGCGCCGACGACTATCTGCCCAAGCCGTTCAATCCGCGCGAACTGCTGGCGCGCATCCGCGCGGTGCTGCGGCGGCAGGGCGGCGCGGCCGCACACGCGGCGGCCGAAACCGCGCGGCTGGCGAACTTCGGCCCGTTCAGCGTCAACCTCGACGCCCGCACGCTCAGCCGCGACGGCGCGGAAATCCCGCTGACCGGCGGCGAATACGAACTGCTGGAAATTTTCGTCACCCACGCCAACCGCGCGCTGTCGCGCGACTGGCTGATGGACCAGCTGCGCGGCTTCGAGCGCGATCCGTTCGACCGCAGCATCGACGTGCGGGTGAACCGCCTGCGCAAGAAAATCGAGGACGACCCGGCCAATCCGGCCTATATCCGCACCCGGCGCGGGCAGGGCTATCTGTTCGTGCCGCAGGGCAAGGGGTGAATTCCCGGCCATGGAACGCCCCACCGGCTCGCTGTTTGCCCGCACCGCGCTGACCCTGGCGCTGGCCTTCATCGTGTTTCAGGCGGCGGCGTTCTGGGTGGTGTACCGCACCCTGATCGTGCCGGTGGCGGAGCGTTCGGCCGACGATCTGGCCGGGCTGATCGTGCTGTCGGCGCAGACCTGGGTGGAACTGCCGCCCGAGACGCGCGCGGCGTTCGAACGCGAACTGGCGCGCCGTCACGGCCTGCGCCTGACCACTCTCGACGTGGGGGCCATGGCGGATGCGCCGCATTTTGCGTTCCGACCCCAGATCGAGGCTGCGCTGAGCCGCCGGGTGGGCGAGGCCATCGTGCTGCGCGGGGTGCCGGATACGGCGGCGGCGTGGCTCGATATCCCGGTGGGCGGGCACGCCCTGCGCGTCGGTTTTTTCCCCAACCGCTATGCCGTCAAACCCCCCTTGGCGGCCGTCGCGGTCATCGCGCTGGGCGCGTTTCTCAGCCTGCTGACCGCGCTGTTTCTGGTGCGCCGCATTACCGTGCCGCTGGCGCGAGCGGCACGGGCGGCCAGCCAGGTGGGCGCGGGCCAGTTGCCCGATCCTTTGCCGGAAACCGGCCCTGCCGAACTCGCCGAGCTCGCGCGCCGTTTCAACACCATGGCGACCGAGGTGCGTGAACTACTGGACAACCGGACCACCCTGCTGGCGGGCATCTCGCACGACCTGCGCACGCCGATGACGCGCTTGCAGCTCAATCTGGAAATGCTGCGCGACGCCCCCAGCCCGACGCGCATCGATCGCGCGGCTGCCGATCTGGCCGACATGAACAGGCTGATTACCGGTTACCTGGAGCTGGCGCGCACCACCCAAGCCGAACCGAAGCTGCGCTTCGACCTGGCGGTTTTGCTGGAAGAGGTGGCTGCCGATGCGGGCCTGTCGTGGCCGGGCGCGGCACCGTGCGAGATCGAGGCCGGCCGTCTGGCGGTACGGCAAATCGTTGCCAACCTGATCCAGAACGCCCAGCGCTACGGCGGTGGCATGCCGGTCGAGTTGACGCTGGACTGTTCGGACAAGCGGGCGAGGGTGATGGTGCGCGATGCCGGCGCGGGCATTCCGGACGATCAGCTGGAAAAAGTGTTCAGGCCGTTTTACCGGCTGGAGGCATCGCGCTCGCAGGCTACCGGGGGAACCGGGCTGGGGCTGGCGATCGTGCGCCAGCTGGCGGAAACAAACGGCTGGAAGGTGTCGCTCCAAAACCGCGCGACGGGCGGCCTGGAGGCCGTGCTGGAAATTCGCCGCTAGGCGTCAGTTGCAATGTGCGGGAATGCGCCGCAGCACCCGGAATTCGACGAACAGCAGCGTCAGGCTGAACATCGACATGCGGCAGGTGCTGCCGCTGAAAAATCCCAGCGGCGATCGGGACAAGCTGAGGCTCACGCTGGTGGCTCGGCCTACTTGCATCAGGCGGCCGGCTGGCGGGCAAACAGGGAGAACTGAACGAACATCAGCGACAGGCTGGTGAGGCTCATGCGCTCGGTCTGGCCGTGGAACCAGGCAAAAGGAGAAGAGCTGAGTTCGAGAACCAGTTGGTTTTGGCCGAATTGCAGTTTCATGATGCGCTCCTTGGTGAGGGGGATGCCTGAATACTTGCAATGCCTGTGCCACCCCGGCCGGCGGCGACAGGGGTAAAAAAATCCCAATAAAACAACGCTCTGAAAATGTCCGTCCGGGATGAACGCTACGGGCGGCCGATCGGGTTGACGGAAAACCGTCAACCCGTGTCGAAGCGGCAAACAGTCGTCACGCCGGCCGGGCGGATGGGCGCGACAGGGTAGAATCCGGCTTTCGATTTGGGCGGGGCGCGTCCTGCGTGCCGCATTGTCTGCATGATCCTCCTCAAGAATCTCAGCCTGCGGCGTAGCGCCAAGGTCCTGCTCGACAACGCCTCGGTGTCGATCAACCCCGGCGAAAAGGTCGGCTTGGTCGGTCGCAACGGCGCCGGAAAATCCAGCCTGTTCGCGCTCCTGAACGGCACCCTGCACGAGGACCGCGGCGACTTTTCCATGCCGTCGCAGTGGCGCATGGCGCAGGTGGCGCAGGACATGCCGGAGACGTCCGAATCCGCGACCGACTTCGTCATCGCCGGCGACACCCTGCTGGCCGCGGCCCAGGCCGAGGTCGATGCCGCCGAGGCCAGCGACGACGGCGAGCGCATGGCGCACGCCTACATGGCGCTGCACGACGCCGGCGCCCACGACGCGCAGTCGCGCGCGCAAGCCCTGATCCTCGGCCTGGGCTTCCAGGTGCGCGAGCTGAACCAGCCGGTCAACAGCTTTTCCGGCGGCTGGCGCATGCGACTGCAACTCGCCCGCGCGCTGATGTGCCCGTCGGACCTGCTGCTGCTCGACGAACCCACCAACCACCTGGATCTGGATGCCTTGGTGTGGCTGGAAGCCTGGCTGAAGAAATATCCCGGCACCCTGCTGGTGATCAGCCACGACCGCGAGTTTCTCGATGCGGTGACCAACGTCACCCTGCATATCGAAAATGGCCAGCTCACCCGTTACGGCGGCAACTACAGCACCTTCGAGGACATGCGCGCCGAGCAGATGGCGCTGCAGCAGGCGGCGTTCACCAAACAGCAGGACAAGATCGCCCACCTGCAGAAATTCATCGACCGCTTCAAGGCCAAGGCCAGCAAGGCCAAGCAGGCGCAAAGCCGGGTCAAGGCGCTGGACCGCATGGAACGCCTGGCGCCGATGCTGGCGAGTGCGGACTTCACCTTCGAGTTCAAGGAACCGCTCAACCTGCCCAACCCGATGCTGACGATCGACGACGCCAGCTTCGGCTACCCGCCGCCCGCGGATGCGCCCGTCGGGATCCCGCCGACGGTGATCGTGCAGCACGTCAGCAAATCCGTCTTCGCCGGGCAGCGCATCGGCATCCTAGGCGCCAATGGCCAGGGCAAGTCGACCCTGGTGAAGACCATCGCCCGCACGCTGCCGGTAGTGGCCGGCGCCGTCACCGAAGGCAAAGGCCTCAACATCGGTTACTTCGCGCAGCAGGAACTCGACGTGCTGCGTCCCCTGGATACGCCGCTGGAACACATGATCCGGCTCGCCCGCGACACGATTGCGAATGGGGGCGCCGGCCAGTTCAGCAGCCGGGAGCAGGACCTGCGCAACTTCCTCGGCACCTTCCACTTCAGCGGCGACATGGTCAAGCAGGCCGTCGGCACCATGAGCGGCGGCGAAAAGGCGCGGCTGGTGCTGTGCATGATCGTGTGGCAGCGGCCGAATCTCTTGCTGCTGGACGAACCGACCAACCACCTCGATCTGGCCACCCGCGAAGCGCTGGCGCTGGCGCTCAACGAATTCGAGGGCACCGTCATGCTGGTCAGCCACGACCGCGCCCTGCTGCGTTCCGTGTGCGACGAATTCTGGCTGGTCACACGCGGCGGCGTCGAGCCGTTCGGCGGCGACCTGGACGACTACCAGCATTATTTGCTGGAAGAGGGCAAGCGCGTGCGCGAATGCCTGAAGGAAGCGGGCAGGGTAGCGGAGCTGCCCAAGGTTGCGCCGCCGCCTGCGGTGGCGAAACGTGGGACGCCTTCCGGAAAGCTCAAGCCGCTGAAGCAGTCACTGGAGAAACTCGACCAAAGTTTGGCTGCCATGCATGCGGAGAAGGCTGCGCTCGAGGCGCGGCTGGCCGGGACGTTGTCGGTCGAGGACATCACGGCGGTGGGGAATCAGCTTCAGCATGTGAATGACGAGCTGGCGCGGGAGGAGGAGAAATGGCTGGAGCTGTCGGGAGAGATTGAGGCGCTGGAGGGGGCGAGCGTTTAGAAACGCTGCTCAACCACGCTAAAATGCGGCTTTCCCGAAAAGCCGTTCATTGCCGTGAAACCCACCTTTCAGGACATCATCCTCACCCTGCAACGCTACTGGGCCGAGCGCGGCTGCGCGCTCTTGCAGCCCTACGACATGGAAGTCGGCGCCGGCACGTCGCACACCGCGACCTTTCTGCGCGCGCTCGGGCCCGAGCCGTGGAAGGCGGCCTACGTACAGCCGAGCCGCCGCCCCAAGGACGGCCGCTACGGCGACAACCCCAACCGCCTGCAGCACTACTACCAGTTCCAGGTGGTGCTCAAACCGGCGCCGGCCGACATTCTGGAGCTGTATCTCGGCTCGCTCGAGGCGCTCGGCTTCGATCTCAAAAAGAACGACGTGCGCTTTGTCGAGGACGACTGGGAAAACCCCACGCTCGGCGCCTGGGGGCTGGGCTGGGAGGTGTGGCTGAACGGCATGGAAGTCACCCAGTTCACCTACTTCCAGCAGGTCGGCGGCATCGACTGCAAGCCGATCACCGGCGAGATCACCTACGGCCTGGAGCGTCTGGCGATGTATCTGCAGGGGGTGGAAAGCGTCTTCGACCTCGTCTGGACCGGGGGCCTGACCTATCGCGATGTCTACCACCAGAACGAGGTCGAGCAGTCCGCCTACAACTTCGAGCACAGCGACGTCGATTTTCTGCTCGCCGCCTTTGCCGCGCACGAGAAGACGGCGCAGGAACTGATGGCGGCGCAGCTCGCGCTGCCGGCCTACGAGCAGGTGCTGAAGGCCGCGCACACCTTCAACCTGCTCGACGCGCGCGGCGCGATCTCGGTGACCGAGCGCGCCGCCTACATCGGCCGCATCCGCAATCTGGCGCGCAGCGTGGCGAAGAGCTACCTCGACAGCCGCGCGCGGCTCGGCTTTCCGATGGCGCCGAAGGCATGGGCGGACGACGCGCTGGCCCGGATCGACAAACAAACAGAAAAGAAGGCGGCCGCAGCATGACCACCGCAAATTTGCTCGTTGAACTTTTCGTCGAAGAGCTGCCGCCCAAGGCGCTCAAGAAGCTGAGTGAATCTTTTGCACGAACCCTCTTTGAGGGATTGGAGATCAACGATTTTTTGGAGCCAAATTCTCTATTAACCAGTTATGCGACGCCGAGGAGGCTGGCTGCACTCATTACGAATGTCAGGCAGGTGTCTCAACCTCGCCCGCAGCCTCCAGTGACGCTAATGCCCAAGGCCATAGGCTTTGATGCAAACGATAATCCAACACCGGCCTTGGAGAAGAAACTGGCGTCAAAAATCCCCCTCCCTATAGACGAGCTTGTGAAACAGGGTTGGGTATTCATAGAAATAGAAAAGGGAAGGGAGGTTATCAAGTACCGAGAGCCTCTTGCTGCGGGCGCTCACCTTTGGATCCGCCTACAGGGCGCACTTGAAGATGCAATTCGATATTTGCCAACCCCCAAGGTGATGACATATCCCAATCCGTCAGGCGACGGCTGGGAAACCGTGGATTTCGTGCGCCCCGCCCATGGCCTGGTCGCCCTGCACGGCAGTGAGGTGGTGCCGGTGTCGGTGCTGGGCCTGGAGGCCGGGCGCGCGACGCGGGGCCACCGCTTCGAGGCCAGGACCAATCCTGTGGTGCTGAAAGACGCCGACGGCTACGCCCGGCAATTGCGTGAAGAAGGCGCGGTGATCGCGAGCTTCGCCGAGCGCCGCGCGGAAATCGCGCGCCAGCTCGAAGCGGCCGCCGCGAAGGAAGGCCTGAAGCCGATTCAGGACGATGCGCTGCTGGACGAAGTCACCGCCCTGGTCGAACGCCCCAATGTGCTGCTCGGCGAATTCGACGCGGCCTTCCTCGACGTGCCGCAGGAATGCCTGATCCTGACCATGAAGGCGAACCAGAAATATTTTCCGCTGCTGGACGCGAACGGCAGGCTCACCAGCAAGTTCCTCATCGTCTCCAGCATCTCGCCCGACGACGCGTCCGCCGTGATCGGCGGCAACGAGCGCGTGGTGCGCCCGCGCCTGGCCGACGCCAGGTTCTTCTTCGACCAGGATCGCAGGAAGACCCTGGAATCGCGCGTGCCGGGACTGGCCAAGGTGGTCTACCACAACAAGCTCGGCAGCCTGGGCGAGCGCGTCGAGCGCGTGCGCGCGATCGCCCGTTGGGTGGCGGAAAAGGTCGATGCCGACGTTGCGCTGGCGGACCGTGCGGCGCTGCTGGCGAAGGTCGACCTCCTGACCGACATGGTGGGCGAATTTCCCGAGCTGCAGGGGATTATGGGGGGCTATTACGCAAGCCATGACGGCGAGGCCGAACAGGTCGCGCAGGCGATCGCGGACCAGTACCTGGTACGCCGCGACGAGACCGAGCATGCTTCCAATCTCATTGGCGAGGTGCTGCAGATCGCCGACCGCATGGAAACTCTGGTCGGCATCTGGGGCATCGGGCTCAAGCCCACCGGCGACAAGGACCCGTTCGCGCTGCGTCGCCATGCGCTGTCGGTGATCAAGTCCTTCCAACTGCTTGGGGGAATGTTCGCTCTGGATAAGGCGAAATTGCCGCTGGACCTCGACGATCTGATCGAATACGGCCTGTCGGTTTTCCCGGCTGGAGTGCTCGGCGGCGACGTCGCCGAGGAGCTCAAGCTGTTCATCTACGAGCGCAACGCCAATCAGCTTGCCCCCGTGTTCGGTGCGGAAGCGGTTGCAGCCGTATTTGCAAACATGCCGCCCTTGCATGAGATCGTGAAGCGGATTGGAGC
>JAMCVR010000067.1 GCA_023475455.1 Thermoplasmatota archaeon
ACACGACGCCCTTCCGATCTCGGGTTGAGGGACAGGATCAGGGCGCGCGCGGCACGCAGCGCGGAGTCGTCGATGCCGAGCATTTTTTTCAGCTTGCCGACATCGCGCGCGGCCAGCAGATCGAGATAGTGCGCGGTCAGCCGCATGGCGGCGTCGCGCGCCGGGGTATCGGGGGGCAGGGCGCGCAGCTGCAGGCTCAGGCATTCGGCCAGGTTGCGTGCGCCGACCCCGGTCGGATCCATGTTCTGCAGATGCTTGAGCGCGGTTTCGACCTCTTCGGGTTCGAGCTCATCGAGCTCGGCTTGCAGACCGGCGGTGATGTCCCCCAGCGGCTGGCTGAGGAAGCCGGCCTCGTCCAGGTCGTCGATCAGCGCGGCGACCAGGGTGCGGTCGCGCAGGGTGAGCGGGCTGACGATCAACTGGTTCAGCAGGTGTTCGCGCAGGGTCGATCCCGATACCGAGCCTTGCGCATAGTCGCTGTCTTCGTCGTCGCCGCCGGCCGCGCTGTAGTCGTTCCAGTCGGCGTCGTCCGGCGCGGCGGCCGGTTCGGATTCGGAACTCTCGGGCTGGGGCGTTTCCGTGCTCTGCGCTTCGGCCTCGGCGGTATGGGCCGGCGCCTCGGCCGCGGCGTAGCCGGCTTCGTCCTCGTCCTCGCGTTCCAGCAGCGGGTTGTCCTGCAGCATCTGCTCCAGTTCCTGGTTCAGTTCGAGCGTCGACAGCTGCAGCAGCCGGATCGACTGCTGCAGTTGGGGCGTCAGGGTGAGGTGCTGACCGAGCTTGAGCTGGAGACTGTGTTTCATGGAACTTGACTACGGCAAAAATCGTGCCGGCTTGAGTCCAGTGTAGCGCGATTTGCTCGCGGGGGCACCCTTACAGGCGGAAATTCTCGCCCAGATAGACCTTGCGCGCGTTGTCGTCCTGGATGATGAGATCCGGCGTGCCGGCAGTCAGGACGCGGCCTTCGTTGATGATGTAGGCGCGGTCGCAGATGCCCAGGGTTTCGCGCACGTTGTGGTCGGTGATGAGCACGCCGATGTCGCGCTCGATCAGGAAATGCACCAGTTTCTGGATGTCGAGCACCGCAATGGGGTCGACCCCGGCGAACGGCTCGTCGAGGAGGATGAAGCGCGGGTTGATCGCCAGCGCGCGGGCGATTTCCACGCGCCGGCGCTCGCCGCCCGAGAGGCTGATGGCGGCGGCGTCGCGCAGGTGGGCGATGTGCAGGTCTTCGAGCAGGTTGCCGAGATGCTCCTCGCGCTCGTCCCTGCCGTACGGCTTGAACTCGAGGATGGCGCGGATGTTTTCCTCCACCGTCATCTTGCGGAAGATCGACGGCTCCTGCGGCAGGTAGGCCAGGCCGAGCCGCGCGCGCTGGTGGATCGGCATGTGGGTGAGGTCGTGCGAGTCCAGCTGCACGCTGCCGCCGTCCGCCGCGACCAGCCCCACCACCATGTAGAAGCAGGTGGTCTTGCCGGCGCCGTTGGGGCCGAGCAGGCCGACGACTTCGCCGCTTTCGACCTCGAACGAGACGTCGTGCACCACGGTGCGTTTGCCGTACGTCTTGCGCAGGCGCTGGGCGGAAATCCGGCTCATGGCTTGGGTGCGGCGGGTTGCCCGGCGCGCGGCTTCGGGCGGATCACGGCGCGCACGCGTCCGCTCGGGGTTTGGGCGCCGGGCTGGCCGACCACCTTGTAGAATTCGGTGTTGGCGTTGTAGGAAATCTGTGCGCCGCGCAGTTCGTCGCTGCCGCGCCGCAGCCGGGCCTGGCCGATCAGTTCGAGTTGGCCGTTGGCGCTGTCGAACTCGATGCGGTCGGCATAGCCCTCGATGAACTCGTCGCGGTCATCGAGCTTCTGGCGAAACGCCACCGGCCGGCCGGTGGTGTCGATCTTGTCGAGCCCGCTCGCATTCTGCGTCACCTGCACGCGGTCGGCGCGCAGCATCAGGGTGCCCTGGGTCAGGATCACATTGCCCTGATAGACGCTGACCTTACTGATGTCGTCGAGGGTGACCGTGTCCGCTTCGAGGTTGACCGGCTTGTCGCGGTCGGCTTTTTCGGCATGGGCGGGCAAAGCCAGCAGCGCGGCGCACAGCACCGCATAAAAACCTGTTTTCAATGTTTGCATGGCGCTCACGTCTTTCCGGCTCCTGCGGCAGGTAGGCCAGGCCGAGCCGCGCGCGCTGGTGGATCGGCATGTGGGTGAGGTCGTGCGAGTCCAGCTGCACGCTGCCGCCGTCCGCCGCGACCAGCCCCACCACCATGTAGAAGCAGGTGGTCTTGCCGGCGCCGTTGGGGCCGAGCAGGCCGACGACTTCGCCGCTTTCGACCTCGAACGAGACGTCGTGCACCACGGTGCGTTTGCCGTACGTCTTGCGCAGGCGCTGGGCGGAAATCCGGCTCATGGCTTGGGTGCGGCGGGTTGCCCGGCGCGCGGCTTCGGGCGGATCACGGCGCGCACGCGTCCGCTCGGGGTTTGGGCGCCGGGCTGGCCGACCACCTTGTAGAATTCGGTGTTGGCGTTGTAGGAAATCTGTGCGCCGCGCAGTTCGTCGCTGCCGCGCCGCAGCCGGGCCTGGCCGATCAGTTCGAGTTGGCCGTTGGCGCTGTCGAACTCGATGCGGTCGGCATAGCCCTCGATGAACTCGTCGCGGTCATCGAGCTTCTGGCGAAACGCCACCGGCCGGCCGGTGGTGTCGATCTTGTCGAGCCCGCTCGCATTCTGCGTCACCTGCACGCGGTCGGCGCGCAGCATCAGGGTGCCCTGGGTCAGGATCACATTGCCCTGATAGACGCTGACCTTACTGATGTCGTCGAGGGTGACCGTGTCCGCTTCGAGGTTGACCGGCTTGTCGCGGTCGGCTTTTTCGGCATGGGCGGGCAAAGCCAGCAGCGCGGCGCACAGCACCGCATAAAAACCTGTTTTCAATGTTTGCATGGCGCTCACGTCTTTCCGGAAATGTAACGGGCTTTCACCCGTCCTGTCAGTTTGATGAGGCGTCGCTTGGCATCGTATTCCATGCCGTTCGCCCGCACATTCAACGTGTCGTCGCGCACTTCCACCGCGCCCGGGGCGCGCAGCAGGTCGCGTTCGGGAAACACCCGCAGCTGCGCCGTGCGCAGGGTCATGGCGGATTGTCCGGGGCGGGCGGCACGTTCCACGACGACGTCGCCGCGCAGATCCACCTCGTG
>JAMCVR010000115.1 GCA_023475455.1 Thermoplasmatota archaeon
GGCGTCCCGGCACGAACTGAATCGGCCGGCCCTGTTCCAGGCCATCGCTCAGGGCAAGCTCGGCACGGAAATGCCGGCATGGAACAAGGTGCTGAACGAGCAGGAGATCGCCAACGTCGCGGAATTCGTGTTCCAGCGCTTCATCCGTCCGCCGAAGGAAACCGCGAAATCGGGAAGCGGCGGCAAATGAAAAGGCTCGTCCTGCTGGCGGCAGCGGCGGTGCTGGTCGGCGGTTGCCTCGAACCGGAGCGGCCAGACGTCACGGGAGCGCCGCGACAAAATCCGGCGGCGTTTCAGGCCGTCGCGGCGGCGCCGACGGACGACAAGCTCGAACTGGGCAGGCGCATCTACAATTTCCGCTGTTACTACTGTCACGGCTACTCCGGCGACGCCCGCACCCTGGCCGCCACATTCCTCAATCCCAAGCCGCTGGATTTCACCCGCGTCTCGCCGGATCAACTGGGCCGGGAGCGAATGCTGCGGGCCATCCAGTCCGGCAAGCCGGGCACGGCCATGAAGGGCTTTGCCGGCATTCTGCAGCCGCGCGAGATCGCCGCGGTAACGGACTTTGTGCGTCGGGAATTCATGGTCGCGAAGGCGCAGAACACGCGCTACCATACGGCGGCGAACGGCTGGCCGAACCATGAGCGCTACGCCGCCGCTTTCCCCTTTGCCACCGGCAAGGTTGCGCCAGACGTCACGGGAGCGCCGCGACAAAATCCGGCGGCGTTTCAAGCCGTCGCGGCGGCGCCGACGGACGACAAGCTCGAACTGGGCAGGCGCATCTACAATTTCCGCTGTTACTACTGTCACGGCTACTCCGGCGACGCCCGCACCCTGGCCGCCACATTCCTCAATCCCAAGCCGCTGGATTTCACCCGCGTCTCGCCGGATCAACTGGGCCGGGAGCGAATGCTGCGGGCCATCCAGTCCGGCAAGCCGGGCACGGCCATGAAGGGCTTTGCCGGCATTCTGCAGCCGCGCGAGATCGCCGCGGTAACGGACTTTGTGCGTCGGGAATTCATGGTCGCGAAGGCGCAGAACACGCGCTACCATACGGCGGCGAACGGCTGGCCGAACCATGAGCGCTACGCCGCCGCTTTCCCCTTTGCCACCGGCAAGGTTGCGCTGGATACCCCTTGGGAACAGCTCGCCCCGCGGCAGGCCGCAGGCAAACGCCTGTTCCTGGCCGCCTGCGTGAGTTGTCACGATCGCGCCCATGTGGACAACGAGGGCTTGCCATGGGAGTCGCGCCCCCTGTCTTATCCGCGCAACCATTTTTCCCCGGGGGCGTCCCGGCACGAACTGAATCGGCCGGCCCTGTTCCAGGCCATCGCTCAGGGCAAGCTCGGCACGGAAATGCCGGCATGGAACAAGGTGCTGAACGAGCAGGAGATCGCCAACGTCGCGGAATTCGTGTTCCAGCGCTTCATCCGTCCGCCGAAGGAAACCGCGAAATCGGGAAGCGGCGGCAAATGAAAAGGCTCGTCCTGCTGGCGGCAGCGGCGGTGCTGGTCGGCGGTTGCCTCGAACCGGAGCGGCCAGACGTCACGGGAGCGCCGCGACAAAATCCGGCGGCGTTTCAGGCCGTCGCGGCGGCGCCGACGGACGACAAGCTCGAACTGGGCAGGCGCATCTACAATTTCCGCTGTTACTACTGTCACGGCTACTCCGGCGACGCCCGCACCCTGGCCGCCACATTCCTCAATCCCAAGCCGCTGGATTTCACCCGCGTCTCGCCGGATCAACTGGGCCGGGAGCGAATGCTGCGGGCCATCCAGTCCGGCAAGCCGGGCACGGCCATGAAGGGCTTTGCCGGCATTCTGCAGCCGCGCGAGATCGCCGCGGTAACGGACTTTGTGCGTCGGGAATTCATGGTCGCGAAGGCGCAGAACACGCGCTACCATACGGCGGCGAACGGCTGGCCGAACCATGAGCGCTACGCCGCCGCTTTCCCCTTTGCCACCGGCAAGGTTGCGCTGGATACCCCTTGGGAACAGCTCGCCCCGCGGCAGGCCGCAGGCAAACGCCTGTTCCTGGCCGCCTGCGTGAGTTGTCACGATCGCGCCCATGTGGACAACGAGGGCTTGCCATGGGAGTCGCGCCCCCTGTCTTATCCGCGCAACCATTTTTCCCCGGGGGACTATCCGTCGCCGGATGCCAAGAGCGGCCCGCCGCTGGACGCCGTGACCAGCGCCAGCCCCTATCTTCTGCACGACCGCCCTCCCCGGCTGAGCGGGCTGACGGCGGTGGAACGCCGCGGTGAGACTCTATATCGGCAGAACTGCGCTTTCTGCCACGCGGCCGACGGCACCGCGCGCAACTGGATCGGCAGCTTCATGGAACCCCATCCGCGCGACCTGACAAGTTCCGCGGCCATGTCCGGCATGACCAGAGCGCGCCTGGAAACGGTCATTCGGGAGGGCTTGCCCGGCACCTCCATGCCGGCGTGGAAATCGGTACTGTCGGAGCGGGACGTGGAGGCGGTCGCCGCCTATGTGGGGCGCGCCTTCCATCCGCTGAAGGATTGAATAACACAGGGAAAAACATGGCACACCGCATCAAGTCGATGTTTGAAAACGGCGAGCGCCTGCCCTGGTGGTGGTACCTGTCGGTCAGGCTGGGAGCCGGCGTGCTGGTCGTGCTGTGCCTGGCGCTGGTCGCCGTCGCGTTATGGCTCAACCATGTCGAGCAGCGCCGCTTCCGGCAGCAGCACGTGCAGCACGCCGGCCAGGCGGCCGCCATGGTGGCGCATGCTTTGTCGCAGCGCATGCTGGCGGGCGGCGGCGCGGCAGTGTGGCGGGATGTGACGGAACTGTCCGAGGAACTGCGCCGTGCCGTCGGCGCCGTCCGCATCCAGGTCCTGAGCCGCGACGGATGGGTCAAGGCCACTGCCGGAACGTCCGCATCGCCCCACCGGTATAGCTTGCAGGATGCGGAATGCGCTCGCTGCCATACGGGTGCCATGCGCCCGTTTCCTTCCGCCACCGAATTCCGCGCCGCCGACGGCAACCCTCTGCTGCGCGTCCTCAGCCCGATCCCCAAGCAGCCTGCCTGCGCCCGCTGCCACACCCGGCCCGAGGCGTTCCGCTTTGTCGCAGCGCATGCTGGCGGGCGGCGGCGCGGCAGTGTGGCGGGATGTGACGGAACTGTCCGAGGAACTGCGCCGTGCCGTCGGCGCCGTCCGC
>JAMCVR010000210.1 GCA_023475455.1 Thermoplasmatota archaeon
AAAGATTATCGACAAAGAGGACACGGAGAACGCAGAGGAAAACGTATCGCCGGTTTTTCCCCGTGTCCTCCGCGCCCTCCCTGTAAAACGCTTTTGACCCTGGATGACCCATGAACCTGGAAACGGCTCGAAGTCCCGGTTCCGGAAACCGCTCTGCCGCTGGTGCGCATCGGCCTGCCGGTCACGCTGACCGTCGACGCCCTGCCCGGGCAACGCTTCAGCGGCAAGGTGCACGCCATCGATCCGGCGGTCGATCCGGTGAGCCGCAACGTGCGGGTGCGCGCGCGCATCGCCAACCCCAAGGGGCAACTCAAGCCCGGCATGTTCGTCCGCGCCACCGCCGATCTGGGCGGCAAGACCCGCGCGATTCTGCTGCCCGAGCAGGCGATCGTGCCGCGTGCGGATGGCAGCTACGTTTTCCTGGCGGTCGACGGCAAGGCCGAACTGCGCAAGGTCACGCTGGGCAAGCGCGAACCCGGCCGGGTCGAAATCGTCTCCGGCGTGAAAGCGGGCGACACCGTCGTTCTCGACGGACAGATCAAGCTGCGCCCCGGCGTGCCGGTGGTCACGCTGGAGCAGGCGGCGCAGATGATGAAAAGGCAGGCTGGCAAGCCTGCGGCGCGCTAGGAAAGATTATCGACAAAGAGGACACGGAGAACGCAGAGGAAAACGTATCGCCGGTTTTTCCCCGTGTCCTCCGCGCCCTCCCTGTAAAACGCTTTTGACCCTGGATGACCCATGAACCTGGAAACGGCAATCCATTCACCACAGAGACACAGAGGGAACAGAAGAAAACCGGGGGAGACGCTTTTAAGCTTTTCCTCTTTTACCTCTGCGTCCTCTTTGTAAAACGCTTTTGACCCTGGCTTCCCCATGATCCTTTCCGACCTTTCGATCCGCCGTCCGGTGCTGGCCACCGTGATGAGCCTGCTCATCATCCTGGTCGGCCTGATCGCCTTCGACCGTCTGCCGGTGCGCGAATACCCCAACATCGACGCCCCGGTGGTGTCGGTGCGCACCGTCTACCCCGGCGCCTCCGCCGAAGTGATGGAAAGCCGGATCACCAAGCCGCTGGAGGATTCGCTGTCCGGCATCGAGGGGATCCGCACCATCAAGTCGGTGAGCCGCGAGGAAGTCAGCCAGATCACGGTGGAATTCGCGCAGTCGCGCGACCCCGAGGCCGCCGCCAACGACACCCGCGACCGGGTGGCGCGGGTGCGCGGCGTGCTGCCGAACGAAGCGGAAGACCCGGTGGTCGCCAAGATCGAGGCCGACGCCCAGGCCATCATCTGGCTGGCGTTCTCCAGCGACCGCCAGTCGCCGCTGGAAATCACCGACTACGCCGACCGCGTGGTGGCCGACCAGCTGAAGACCCTCCCCGGCGTGGCCTCGGTCATCATCGGCGGCGAGCGCCGCTACGCCATGCGCATCTGGCTCGACCCAAGCCGGATGGCCGCGCTGGGGGTGACGGTGCAGGACGTGGAAGCCGCGCTCCGCAGCCAGAACACCGAACTGCCCTCGGGCCGCATCGAAAGCCAGGCGCGCGAATTTTCGGTGCTGGCGGAAACCGACCTGCGCACCCCCGCGGAATTCGAGCGCGTCATCCTTCGCGACAACGGCGGCGTGCTGGTGCGGCTGGCCGACATCGGCCGCGCCGAGGTCGGGGCCGAGGACGAACGCAACATCGTGCGCGTCAACGGCCGCGCCGCCGTGGGCCTCGGCATCGTCAAGCAATCCACCGCCAACACGCTGGAAGTCGCCCGTGCGGTGAAGGCCGAACTGCCACGCCTGGAAGCCGCGCTGCCCGAGGGCATGCAGCTCAAGGTCGGCTTCGACAGCTCGATCTTCATCGAGAAATCGATCGACGCGGTGTACACCACCATGCTCGAAGCCATGGTGCTGGTGGTCGGCGTGATCTTCCTGTTCCTGCGCAACTGGCGCGCCACCCTGATCCCCTTCGTCACCATCCCGGTGTCGCTGATCGGCGCCTTCATCTTTCTCTATGCCATGGGCTTCACCCTCAACGTGCTGACCCTCCTGGGGCTGGTGCTGGCGATCGGCCTGGTGGTCGACGACGCGATCGTCATGCTGGAAAACATCTACCGCCACATCGAGGAGGGCATGCCGCCATTCGACGCCGCGATCAAGGGCGCCAAGGAAATCGGCTTCGCGGTGATGGCGATGACCCTCACCCTGGTCGCCGTGTTCGCCCCGCTGGCGTTTGCCGAGGGCAACACCGGCAAGCTGTTCACCGAATTCGCCATGACGGTGGCGGCGGCGGTGCTGGTGTCCGGCTTTGTCGCGCTGACGCTGACGCCGATGATGGCGAGCAGGATCCTGCACCATGAAACAAGCCATAACGCCTGGTTCAATTTCGGCGAACGCGTGCTGAACGGACTGAACAATGCCTACATCCGCAGCCTCGCGCGCGTGGTCAAGCATCCATTGATCGTCGCGCTGGTGTTCGTGCTGGTCGCGGTCGCCGCGTTCGGCCTGCTGAAGTCGCTCAAGTCGGAACTGGCGCCGACCGAGGACCGCGGCTTTTTCATCGGCTTCATGCTGGCACCCGAAGGCTCCACCCTGCAGTACACCGACCAGTACGCGCGCCAGCTCGAGGGCATGTATCAGAGCGTGCCCGAGGTGAACACCGCGTTCGTCGTGGTGGCGCCGGGACTGGAGCGCCCCAACCCGGTCAACACCTCGCTCTCGTTCGTGATGCTCAAGCCCTGGGAAGAACGCACCCGCAGCCAGATGGACATCACCGCCAGCCTCGGCCCGCGGATGTTCATGGGCATGCCGGGCGTGCTCGCCTTCCCGATCAATCCGCCCTCGCTCGGCCAGAGCTTCCGCAATCCGCCGCTGCAGTTCGTGGTGCAGGCGCCCAGCTACGCCGAACTGGACAAGGCCGTGGAGGCGCTGATGGCCAAGGTGCGGGCCTATCCGGGACTGGCCAACGCCGACACCGACCTCAAGCTCAACAAGCCGCAGCTCAAGGTCGACATCAACCGCGACAAGGCGGCGCAGATGGGGGTCGGCGTCGACACCATCGGGCGCACACTGGAAACCCTGCTCGGAGGACGCGAGGTCACCCGCTTCAAGCAGGCGGGCGAGCAGTATAACGTCGTCGTCCAGCTCGATCCCGCCGCGCGCGCCACGCCGCAGGACCTGACCGCGCTGTACGTACGCGGCCAGGGCGGCAGCCTCACCCCGCTGTCCAACCTGGTCGCCGTCTCCGAAACCGTGGCACCGAAGGAACTCAACCACTTCGACCGCCAGCGCGCCGCCATCATCTCGGCCAACATCGCCCCCGGCACCACGCTCGGCGAGGCGCTCGCCTTCATGGACCAGGCGGCGAAGGAGACGCTGCCGAAGACCGCGCGCACCGCGCTCGACGGCCAGTCGCGCGAATTCGGCGAGTCCGGGCAGACGCTGGCGATCACCTTCGCGCTGGCGCTGGTCATCATTTATCTGGTGCTGGCGGCGCAGTTCGAGAGCTCGATCCCGCCGCGCGCGCCACGCCGCAGGACCTGACCGCGCTGTACGTACGCGGCCAGGGCGGCAGCCTCACCCCGCTGTCCAACCTGGTCGCCGTCTCCGAAACCGTGGCACCGAAGGAACTCAACCACTTCGACCGCCAGCGCGCCGCCATCATCTCGGCCAACATCGCCCCCGGCACCACGCTCGGCGAGGCGCTCGCCTTCATGGACCAGGCGGCGAAGGAGACGCTGCCGAAGACCGCGCGCACCGCGCTCGACGGCCAGTCGCGCGAATTCGGCGAGTCCGGGCAGACGCTGGCGATCACCTTCGCGCTGGCGCTGGTCATCATTTATCTGGTGCTGGCGGCGCAGTTCGAGAGCTTCGTATCGCCCTTCATCATCCTGCTCACCGTGCCGCTCGCCGCCACCGGCGCCCTGCTGGCGCTCAAGCTCACCGGCGCCACGCTCAACGTCTACAGCCAGATCGGCCTGGTGATGCTGGTCGGCCTGATCACCAAGCACGGGATCCTGATCGTCGAATTCGCCAACCAGCTGCGCGAACACGGCCGGCACAAGGGCGAGGCGGTGATCGAGGCCGCCGGCCTGCGCCTGCGGCCCATTTTGATGACCACCGCCGCGATGGTGCTGGGCGCGGTGCCGCTGGCGCTCGCCGCGGGCGCCGGCGCGGAGTCGCGTTCGCCGATCGGCTGGGTCATCGTCGGCGGCCTGCTGCTCGGCACGCTGCTGACCCTGTTCGTGATTCCGGTCGCCTACACCCTGTTGACGCGCGACCGCACGGTCGCCGTCGGCGCCCCCCAGCCCGCCACCCGGAAATGACGAACTCGCCACCCGCCCTGACGAGGCTTCGTCAGGGCGGTATCGGCGCCGCTTCATCAAGCCGTCAAACCCGCCTGATTTAATGCGGCTTTCCGCGCCATCCGGCGCCACGGGAGGCTGGCATGAACCCTGCTCATACCCTTGCAAAGACAACGCAAGGAGAGACCGACATGATCGAACTGGAAACAGGCAACACCCTGGACATCAGCCTGAAAGAGGATGCCCAGGGTCGCGACCGCGTGGAAGTCGCGCTCGACGAGCACGGATGTTCCCTCATGCTCACCCCGCATCAGGCGCGGGTGCTGGCGACCGAACTCATCATGGCGGTCAACCGCGCCGAAGTGCGCAGCAACCTCAAGCACAGCCAGAACATGGTTCGCAGCACGCAACCTGCCGAGCAAAAGCGCCGGCTGTTCCATCAGGCTTTCGCCAAATAGATTTCAGGCCAGTCGGCTTCGACTGGACCGGGGTAGCGGGCAGCCAGGCTGGACTACCCGATAAGTCGCCTCCGATTGTCGGAGGCCCGCCATCCGTGATAGGGTGGCACTCAGGCGCGAAGGGCTCGTCCTCGCGCCTTTTTATTTCACTACAATTGGCAGGAAATCCGCATGGCCGTCATCGAACTCACCCAGGACAATTTCGAATCCACCATCAACGGCAACGACGTCGTCGTCGTCGACTTCTGGGCACCCTGGTGCGGACCCTGCCGCGGCTTCGCGCCGATTTTCGAAGCCGCGTCCGACAAGCACGCCAACATCGTCTTCGCCAAGGTCAACACCGAAGTCGAGCAGGAACTGGCCGGCTACTTCCAGATCCGTTCGATTCCCACGCTGATGGTGTTCCGCGAACAGGTCATCCTCTATTCCGAAGCCGGTTCGCTGCCCGCCAACGCACTGGATTCCTTGATCGAACAGGTGATGGGGCTGGACATGGCGCAGGTCCACAAGGACATCGCCGAGCAGCAGGGTCGGGGTCAGGCCTGATTCAGCAGTAGCTGCCGCAGCAGCGGCAGCGTGATCGGACGGCGCGTTTCCAGGCTGAAGCGGTCCAGCGCCTCCAGCACCCGCAGCAGGTTCTGCATGTCGCGCGCGGTGTGGTTCAACAGATAGTCCGCCACCTGGGGTTCCAGCCGGAACCCCAGGGTTTCGGCGTGCTGCGCCAGGGCGGCGCGCTTCTCGGCGTCGTCCAGTCCGTGCAGCTGGAACACCAGCCCCCAGCCCAGCCGGGTCCGCAATTCCGGCATCACCGCCAGCTCGGCCGGCGCCACATTCCCCGCCGCCAGCCACAGCCCGCCCGCCTCGCGCACCCGGTTGAATGCGGCAAACCCCGCGTGCTGCCGTGCTTCGGTCCAGGTCTCCACCTGATCCGCGATCACCGCCTGCGCCACCCGCTGTCCGCTGAAGTCGACCGCCATCCCGCGCGCCTGGCAGGCGTGCGCCCAGGCCGCCAGCAGGTAACTTTTTCCGCTCCCCGGCGCGCCCCACACGTAGACCATGCGCTCGGCGGCGCTGCCGTCGAGCATGGCCTGCAACTGCGCCATCAACTCGACATTGCGCCCCGCCACGAAGCGGGCGAGTTCGGGCCGGGCGGGCGGGCGAATGTCCAGGAGGAGTTGCTGCATGGGGCGCAAGGATAAGGCAAAAGCACGGGTACGCTCCAGAAAAACCCGGGCGCCGCCTGGTGAAAACGCCTGCCGCGCGCAGCTATACTTGGCGCTTTCGCACTTGATGCCCGAGCCGCCCCGATGAGCCTTGCCTTTCCCGTTCCGCTCAAACCCGTGATCCAGCCGCCGCCGATGGTGGAGGAAGTGCTCAGCGACGATGAGCGCACGGCGCTGAAAGCACGCATCAAGACCCTGATGAAGCAGCAGGATGCGGTGCTGGTCGCGCACTACTACACATCGGCCGACCTGCAGGACCTGGCCGAGGAAACCGGCGGCTGCGTGTCCGATTCGCTGGAGATGGCGCGCTTCGGCCACGCCCACCCGGCGAAGACGCTGATCGTCGCCGGGGTCAAGTTCATGGGCGAGACGGCCAAGATCCTCAACCCGGAAAAGCGCGTCATCATGCCCGACCTGGGCGCCGACTGCTCGCTCGACCTGGCCTGTCCGGCCGACGAATTCGCCGCCTTCTGCGACGCGCACCCGGACCGCCTGTCCGTCGTCTACGCCAACACCAGCGCCGCAGTGAAGGCGCGCGCCGACTGGGTGGTCACCTCCGGCATCGCCGCCAGGATCGTCAAATACCTGCACCGGCAGGGCCACAAACTGTTGTGGGCGCCGGACCGCCATCTGGGCGAATACGTGCGGCGCATCACCGGCGCCGACATGCTGCTGTGGCAGGGTTCGTGCGTGGTGCACGAGGCGTTCAAGGGTCAAGTTCATGGGCGAGACGGCCAAGATCCTCAACCCGGAAAAGCGCGTCATCATGCCCGACCTGGGCGCCGACTGCTCGCTCGACCTGGCCTGTCCGGCCGACGAATTCGCCGCCTTCTGCGACGCGCACCCGGACCGCCTGTCCGTCGTCTACGCCAACACCAGCGCCGCAGTGAAGGCGCGCGCCGACTGGGTGGTCACCTCCGGCATCGCCGCCAGGATCGTCAAATACCTGCACCGGCAGGGCCACAAACTGTTGTGGGCGCCGGACCGCCATCTGGGCGAATACGTGCGGCGCATCACCGGCGCCGACATGCTGCTGTGGCAGGGTTCGTGCGTGGTGCACGAGGCGTTCAAGGCCGAGGCGCTGAAGAGGCTGCGCACCGAGCATCCCGATGCTGCGGTGCTGGTCCACCCCGAGTCGCCCGAGGCGGTAATCGCGCTGGCCGACGTGGTCGGCTCGACCACCCAGCTGATCGAGGCCGTGCGCACCCTGCCCAACCCCGAATTCATCGTCGCCACCGACACCGGCATCTTCCACAAGATGCACGCCGCCGCGCCCGGCAAGCTGCTGCTGGAAGCGCCGACCGCCGGCGAGGGCGCGACTTGCCAGTCCTGCGCGCACTGCCCGTGGATGGCGATGAACGGCCTCAGAAAACTTGCCGCCGTGCTGGAGAACGGCGGCAACGAAATCCACATCGAGGAATCCATCCGCGCCAAGGCCGCAGTATCGATCCAGCGCATGCTGGACTTCGCCGCGGCCGAGAAAGACGGCCGCATCCAGTTGGGCGACTGAGGGGGCGCACCATGGCCGGGACCAGCCTGCTTGCGCTGATCGACGACATCGCCACCCTCCTCGACGACGTGTCGGTGATGACCAAGGTCGCCGCCAGGAAAACCACCGGCGTGCTCGGCGACGACCTGGCGCTGAACGCCCAGCAGGTCGCCGGAGTGAAAGCCGAGCGCGAGCTGCCGGTGGTGTGGGCGGTGGCCAGGGGCTCGTTCCGCAACAAGCTGATCCTCGTTCCCGCCGCGCTCGCCATCAGCGCGCTGGCGCCGTGGGCGATCACGCCGCTCTTGATGCTGGGCGGCGCTTTCCTGTGCTACGAAGGTTTCGAGAAACTGGCGCACAAATTCCTGCACCGCGAGGAAGCCGCGGCACACCGCGCCGAGCTCGCGCAGGCGCTGGCCGATCCCAAGGTCGATCTGGCCGCGCTCGAACGCGGCAAGATCAAGGGCGCGGTGCGCACCGACTTCATCCTGTCGGCCGAAATCATCGTCATCACCCTGGGCACCGTCGCCGCCGCGCCGTTCGGCATGCA
The DNA here is from genome assembly GCA_023475455.1 of Thermoplasmatota archaeon. The sequence goes on from JAMCVR010000210.1 coordinate 8,010, forward strand.
GGTCGCGGTGCTGGCCGGCATCGCCGTCCTGATGACGATCGGCGTGTACGGCCTGGTCGCCGGCATCGTCAAGCTCGACGATGGCGGGCTCTATCTCAGCCGGCAGCCGGGCGACGGCTTCGCCCGCGTGCAGCGCGGTCTCGGGCGCGGCATTCTGCGCGCCGCGCCGGTTCTGATGAAAACGCTGTCGGTGGCCGGCACCGCGGCGATGTTCCTGGTCGGCGGCGGCATCCTGGTCCACGGCATGCCGGGCGCGCAGGATCTGGTCCATGCCGTCACCCATGCTGCGGAAACCCTGCCGGCGGTCGGCGGCGCATTGTCAGCGCTCGTCCCCCTGCTGATCGATGCGCTGGCCGGCATCGCCGCGGGCGCGCTGATCCTGGGCGGCGTGACGGCCGTCCGTCGGCTGTTCCGGTAATCCGGCCGGCTTATTTCTGGAACGGCTGGATCAGCTTGCGCACCGTATCGTAGGCCGAATCGTCGACCACTGCGAAACCGTCGTAGCCCTTGTCGAACGCTTCCAGCGTGGCAGCCCGCTCCGGTGTGCTCCTGTTCAGGGCCAGCAGCGCATCGCGCAACTGGTTGCGCACCGTCACCGGCATGCCCGGGTGCACGGCGAAGATAGATGGCAAATCCTCTGCCACCGTTATTTATGTATCGGAGGATTCGGTGCAGACTGAAAATTTGCCATCCCGCGCCCGCATCCCGGCTTGACGGGATGCGGGCCGACCGACCGAAACGAAGCCATATCCCGTAAAATACCGGCTTTGAAGCAGAAGGATTCGGCCTCCCCAAGGAGACGACGCCCGAACACACCCCAGCATGACCGCACGCCTGCGCGAAATTCCCTACAACTACACTTCGTTTTCCGACCGCGAAATCGTCATCCGCCTGCTCGGCGCCGACGCCTGGGACGTGCTCAACACGCTGCGCAGCGGTCGCAGGACGGGGCGCTCGGCACGCATGCTGTTCGAGGTGCTGGGCGACATCTGGGTGGTGCGGCGCAATCCCTACCTGGAAGACGACCTGCTCGACAATCCCAGGCGCCGCCAGATGCTGGTCGAGGCGCTGCGGCACCGCCTGCACGAGATCGAGGTGCGGCGCCAGGGCAACGAGCGGGTGGGGCAGTTGCTGGCGGCGGCGGAACGCGCGGTGCGCGAATTCGAGTCCTGGTTCGCCGACACCGCCAGCCTGCGCACGCGCATCCTGCGCCGCCTGGCGGGCGTGACCCGGCGCGACAACATCGCGTTCGACGGTCTGGCGCGCGTCTCGCACGTCACCGACGCGACCGACTGGCGGGTGGAATACCCCTTCGTGGTGCTGACCCCCGACAGCGAAGCCGAGATGGCGCCGCTGGTGGCCGGGCTGATCGAACTGGGGCTGACCATCATCCCGCGCGGCGGCGGCACCGGCTACACCGGCGGCGCGGTCCCGCTCACCGGCCGGGCCGCGGTCATCAACACCGAAAAGCTCGATGCGATGAGCGCGGTGGAGATGGCTCGCCTGCCCGGCGTCGAATTCGAGGTGCCGACGATCCGCTGCGGTGCCGGCGTCGTCACCAAGCGGGTGATGGACGCGGCCGACGCCGCCGGGCTGGCGTTCGCGGTCGACCCGACCTCGGCCGACGCCTCCACCATCGGCGGCAACGTGTCGATGAACGCCGGCGGCAAGAAGGCCGTGCTGTGGGGCACCGCGCTCGACAACCTGGTGTCGTGGCGCATGGTCACGCCGGACGCCGACTGGATCGAGGTCACGCGGCTCAACCACAACCGCGGCAAGATCCACGACGCTGCCGCCGCCACCTTCGAAATCCGCCGCTTCGCCGCCGACGGCAAGACGCCGAAAGGTTCGCCGGAAATCCTCACCATCCCCGGCAGCCGCTTCCGCAAGATCGGGCTCGGCAAGGACGTCACCGACAAGTTTCTCGCCGGCCTGCCGGGCATCCAGAAGGAAGGCTGCGACGGCCTGATCACCTCGGCGCGCTTCATCCTGCACCGGCTGCCCGCGCACATCCGCACCGTGTGCCTGGAATTCTTCGGCACCGCGCGCGACGCCACGCCCGCCATCGTCGAAATCAAGGACTACTGCGACGCCCACCCCGACGTCCAGCTCGCCGGGCTGGAGCACCTCGACGCGCGTTACGTCAAGGCGGTCGGCTATGCGACCAAGGCGCCGCGCGCCGCACGGCCGAACATGGTGCTCTTGATCGACGTGGCGTCGGACAACGAAGTCGCCGTCGGCGAAGCCGCCTCGCACATCGTTCGGCTCGCCAACGCGCGCGGCGGCGAAGGCTTCATCGCGGTGTCGGCCGAAACGCGCAAGAAGTTCTGGCTCGACCGCGCCCGCACCGCGGCCATCGCGGCCCACACCAACGCCTTCAAGATCAACGAGGACGTGGTGATCCCGCTGCCCCGGCTGGGCGACTACACCGACGGCATCGAGCGCATCAACATCGAGCTGTCGATCGCCAACAAGCTGAAGCTGCTCGATGCGCTGGCGGAATTCTTCAACGCGCCGCAGCTGCCGCTGCTGGAAGATGACGACACCGTCGCCGACCCCGTGCAGGTGGAGGAAAAACGGCAGCGGGCGCAGGCGTTGATCGAGTCGGTGCGCGCGCGCTGGAGTGACTATCTGAATCACCTCGACGCGCCACTGCCCGCGGACGCAAGCGAGCCCCCCCTCACCCCTCACCCCTCGCCCCTCACCGTCTTCACCGCGCTGCGCGACAAGCACATCCGCGTGTCGTGGAAGCGCGAAGTCCGGCGCGAACTGCACCAGCTCTTCATCGGCCGCGAATACCTCCCGGTGCTCGAAGCCTGCGACCGCATCCACAAAGAGGTATTGAAAAGCCGCGTGTTCGTGGCGCTGCACATGCACGCCGGCGCAAGAAGTTCTGGCTCGACCGCGCCCGCACCGCGGCCATCGCGGCCCACACCAACGCCTTCAAGATCAACGAGGACGTGGTGATCCCGCTGCCCCGGCTGGGCGACTACACCGACGGCATCGAGCGCATCAACATCGAGCTGTCGATCGCCAACAAGCTGAAGCTGCTCGATGCGCTGGCGGAATTCTTCAACGCGCCGCAGCTGCCGCTGCTGGAAGATGACGACACCGTCGCCGACCCCGTGCAGGTGGAGGAAAAACGGCAGCGGGCGCAGGCGTTGATCGAGTCGGTGCGCGCGCGCTGGAGTGACTATCTGAATCACCTCGACGCGCCACTGCCCGCGGACGCAAGCGAGCCCCCCCTCACCCCTCACCCCTCGCCCCTCACCGTCTTCACCGCGCTGCGCGACAAGCACATCCGCGTGTCGTGGAAGCGCGAAGTCCGGCGCGAACTGCACCAGCTCTTCATCGGCCGCGAATACCTCCCGGTGCTCGAAGCCTGCGACCGCATCCACAAAGAGGTATTGAAAAGCCGCGTGTTCGTGGCGCTGCACATGCACGCCGGCGACGGCAACGTGCATACCAACATCCCGGTCAACTCCGACGACTACGCCATGCTGCAGGCCGCCAATGCGGCGGTGGCGCGCATCATGAAACTCGCCACCGACCTGGGCGGGGTGATCTCGGGCGAGCACGGCATCGGCCTGACCAAGCTGGAATTCCTCGACGACGCCACCATCGCTACGTTCGCCGAATACAAGCAGAAGGTCGATCCCGCGCACCGCTTCAACAAGGGCAAGCTCTTGCCCGGCGCGGATCTGCGCAATGCCTACACGCCGTCGTTTAGTCTTTTGGAAGCGGAGTCGATCATTCTCGAAGCCTCGGAAACCGGGGCGATCGCCGATTCGATCAAGGACTGCCTGCGCTGCGGCAAGTGCAAGCCGGTGTGCAACACCCACATCCCGCGCGCCAATCTTCTATACAGCCCGCGCAACAAGATCCTCGCCACCTCGCTCCTGATCGAGGCCTTCCTGTACGAGGAACAGACCCGGCGCGGCGTGTCGCTGAAGCACTTCGACGAGTTCGGCGACGTCGCCGACCACTGCACCATCTGCCACAAGTGCAAGAATCCCTGCCCGGTCGACATCGACTTCGGCGACGTCTCGATCGCCATGCGCAACCTTTTGCGCCGCCAGGGCAAGAAGAAGTTCAACCCCGGCACCTGGGCGTCGATGGCCTTCCTCAACGCGACCGATCCCAGCACCATCAAGGCCTTGCGCAAGCCGCTGATCGAGTGGGGTTACGCCGCGCAACGGATGGGGCACACCCTGTTCAAGCGCATGGGGCTGATCCAGACGCAGACGAAAAATCCGCCCGCCACCCTCGGCAAGCCCAAGCTGGTCGCGCAGGTCATCCATCTGGTCAACAAGCCGATGCCGGGCGGGCTGCCTAAGAAAACCTCGCGCGCGCTGCTGGGACTGGAGGATCCTTCGATCGTGCCGATCCTGCGCAACCCGGCCAAGCCGTCCGACGATGCCGACGCGGTGTTCTACTTCCCCGGCTGCGGCTCGGAACGGCTGTTTTCCCAAGTCGGGCTCGCCACCCAGGCGATGCTGTTCGAACTCGGCACCCAGACCGTGCTGCCGCCCGGCTACCTGTGCTGCGGCTACCCGCAGACCGCGGGCGGCCAGGCCGACAAGGGCGAAGCCATCACCGCCGCCAACCGCGTGCTGTTCCACCGCGTCGCCAACACGCTCAACTACCTCGACATCAAGACCGTGATCGTGTCGTGCGGCACCTGCATGGACCAGTTGCTGAAATACGAATTCGAGAAAATCTTCCCCGGCTGCCGCCTGCTCGACATCCACGAATACCTGATGGAGAAAGGCATCAAGCTCGACGACGTGAGCGGCGAGAAATACCTCTACCACGACCCCTGCCACACCCCGATGAAGACCCACGCGCCGCTGAAAGTCGCCAACGCGCTGCTCGGCGGCGGGGTTGTCTTGTCCGACCGCTGCTGCGGCGAATCCGGCACCCTCGCCATCACCCGCCCCGACATCTCCACCCAGATCCGCTTCCGCAAGGAAGAGGAAATCCGCGCCGGCGTCGCCGCGCTCGGCCCGGACGGCAAGCAGCCGGTCAAGCTCCTCACCAGCTGCCCGTCGTGCCTGCAGGGGCTGGCACGCTACAGCGACGACACCGGCACCACGCCGGATTACATCGTGATCGAGCTGGCGAAGAAGCTGCTGGGCGAGAACTGGATGGCGAGCTACCTCGCCCGAGTCGGCAACGGCGGGGTCGAACGGGTACTGCTTTGAGCCGTTTCCTGTGTGATGCAGTCGGCGGAAAACTGCTGTGGCAGGACGATTTCTGCCGCGTTGTGCATGCCGACGAGCCGGACTACCCCGGCTTTCTGCGCGTGATCCTGAATGCCCACGTCAAGGAAATGACCGACTTGCCGGCTGCCGATCAGCAGGCGCTGATGCGCGTGGTGTTCGCCGCCGAGGCGGCGCTGCGCGAGGGGATGGCGCCCGATCTGGTTGCCCAGCGGCCACGCTCCACCCGCAAGGGGCAGGCCGTGGTTCTAAAGACGCTAAAGCCCTAAAGGACTCCGATCCACTACGTGCTGAAATCCCGCAAGGCGGGATGGAGTCGTATGCGTCAAGAACCACGCTCAACCGACGGCTTGCTCGCGCTCCGGAAACGGAATGACGGTGCCGCCCTGCGGCGCGCTGGGCTGCTGCATGCGCTGGGCGGGAAAGACGGCCGCAAAGGTGCTGCCCTTGCCGGGAATCGACTGAATCTCCAGCCGCGCGCCGTGGCGGGTGAGGACGTGCTTGACGATGGCGAGCCCGAGCCCGGTGCCGCCGGTTTCGCGCGATCGGCTGCGATCGACGCGGTAGAAACGCTCGGTCAGACGCGGAATGTGCTCGGCGGCGATGCCTTCGCCGGTGTCGGTGACGGCAAACACCCCCTCGCCATCGCGCTCGCGCCAGGCCAGGGTGATTTCTCCGCCTTCCGGGGTGTAGCGCACGGCGTTGGACACCAGGTTGCCAAGCGCGCTGCGGATTTCCTGCAGGCTGCCTTTCAGCCAGGCCGGACTGCCGAGTTGCAGGTTGACCCGATGCTGCCCCCGGCTCAGCGATTCCGCCTCGGCCTTCAGTGAACGCGCCAGTTCTGGGACGTTGATGGGCTCGTCGTTCAGCATGTGATCGGCGCTTTCCAGCCGCGACAGGGTCAGCAGGTCGTCCAGCAGATGCTGCATGCGCCGGGTATGGTCGAGCATCAGGTCGAAATAGTGACGGCTCTCGGCGGCCGGCAGGTCGGGGGCATCGGCCAGGGTTTCGACGAAGCCGCCGACCACCGTCAACGGCGTGCGCAGTTCGTGCGAGACGTTGGCGATGAAGTCGCGCCGCATCGCGTCGACGCGCTCGAGGTCGGTGATGTCGCGCGCGACCAGCAGTTTCTTGCCTTCGCCGAACGGCACCAGTTGCAGCGACAGGGTGATCTCGCGGTTGATCGGCGACTTGCACACCAGGCGGCGCGAATAATCGGCGGCGTCGAGAAACTCCAGAAAATGGGCCTGCCGCAGCAGGTAACGGATGAACTGGCCGCGGTCGCGCTCGCAGTCCAGCCCCAGGTATTTGCGCGAGGCCGGGTTGCACCAGTCGATCTGCTCGTTGCCGTTGAGGATGACCATGCCGTCGGGCACCGCCATCGCGGCGTGCTCGAACTGTTCGAGCGCGGTGGTGAGTTCGCTGCGGCTGGCGCGCTGGCGGCGCTGCAGTTTTTGCAGACGGTAGAAGATGTCGCCCCAGGTGCCGGTGGCGTCGGGCGGATCCACTTCGTCGGGGTTTTCCAGCCAGCGCGCCAGGCGGAACTCCTGCCCCAGGCGGCGCAACATCACGAAGGCCTGGATGCCCGCCAGAAAGCCCAGCGCGGCCACCCAGCCGGAGCCGGCCCACAGAATCAGCGCCACCAGCAACACGCTGGCCAGCACGCTGAGCGGACGCCACCAGAAGCCCATGTTTACCTGCCCCAAAAACCGGTGGGCGGATTATCCCACTTCGGCCGAAAAGCGATAGCCCGAGCCGCGCACCGTCTGGATCAGATCCGCATGGCCGGACGGCTCCAGCGCCAGGCGCAGGCGGCGGATGTGGACGTCGATCGTGCGCTCCTCCACGAACACGTCGTCGCCCCACACCTGGTCGAGCAGTTGGGTGCGCGAATAGACGCGCTCGGGATGGGTCATGAAGAAGTGCAGCAGGCGGAACTCGGTCGGCCCCAGTTCCAGCGCCTGATTGCGGCTCTGCACGCGGTGGCTGGTGGGATCGAGCCGCAGGCCGTTGATTTCCACCGGCTCGTCGGTCATCTGCGGCGCGCGGCGGCGCAGCACGGCCTTGATGCGCGACACCAGTTCGCGCGGCGAGAACGGCTTGGTGATGTAGTCGTCGGCACCGGTGTCCAGCCCCAGCACCTTGTCGCGCTCCTCGCCGCGCGCGGTCAGCATGATGATGGGAATCGGCTGGTAGCGCTCGTCGCTGCGCAGGCGCTTGCACAGGTCGATCCCGGACATGCCGGGCAACATCCAGTCGAGCAGGATGACGTCGGGCAGGGTGCTCTTGAGAAATTTCAGCGCGTGCTCGGCATCGCCGGCGGCGGTGACCTGGTGGCCGGCCTGCGCCAGATTGAATTTCAGCGCTCCTCCACGAACACGTCGTCGCCCCACACCTGGTCGAGCAGTTGGGTGCGCGAATAGACGCGCTCGGGATGGGTCATGAAGAAGTGCAGCAGGCGGAACTCGGTCGGCCCCAGTTCCAGCGCCTGATTGCGGCTCTGCACGCGGTGGCTGGTGGGATCGAGCCGCAGGCCGTTGATTTCCACCGGCTCGTCGGTCATCTGCGGCGCGCGGCGGCGCAGCACGGCCTTGATGCGCGACACCAGTTCGCGCGGCGAGAACGGCTTGGTGATGTAGTCGTCGGCACCGGTGTCCAGCCCCAGCACCTTGTCGCGCTCCTCGCCGCGCGCGGTCAGCATGATGATGGGAATCGGCTGGTAGCGCTCGTCGCTGCGCAGGCGCTTGCACAGGTCGATCCCGGACATGCCGGGCAACATCCAGTCGAGCAGGATGACGTCGGGCAGGGTGCTCTTGAGAAATTTCAGCGCGTGCTCGGCATCGCCGGCGGCGGTGACCTGGTGGCCGGCCTGCGCCAGATTGAATTTCAGCAGTTCCTGGATTCCGGGTTCGTCTTCGACCAGCAAAATATTGGCAGCCATGTTGATTCCAAGCTTATTTGGGATGGTGGCCATTCTATGACAGCAGTATGACCAATTTATGACATGGGCGCGGTTGTGCCAAACCCGCGCCAGCCTGCGCGCTGGTAGAATTCCTGGCTGACTCGCTCATCCCTTCCGCCATGGATAAAACCACCCATTTCGGCTACCAGCAGGTCGCCGAATCCGAAAAGGCCGCCAAGGTGGCCGAGGTCTTCCATTCCGTCGCCGCC
>JAMCVR010000121.1 GCA_023475455.1 Thermoplasmatota archaeon
GAGCAAGCACGAGGCGCTGGCCGATATCTACGAATCCATCGACGAGATGAAGTACTACCGCGAGCACTTCATCCGCAGCGCATAAAAAAAGCGGCCGGGTGGCCGCCGCAGGAGGATGGTTCGCTGGCTGCTCAGCTACGCCGCCGACGATAAAAAACGCTGCCGCCGGACCGGCGGCCTGGCTGGATCAGGGCTTCAGGTAGACGTAGCCTTCTTTTGCCTGCAGTTTTCCGATTTCGGCCACGCCGGACGGCACGATGGTGGCTTCCGGGATCACGGCGCTGGCATCCAGCTTGCGGGCCTTGAGGGTGTTGTTGCAGACGCGGAAATCGACGCCTTTTTCTTTCAGCCCGGCCACCACGGGCGCGAACTCGCCCTTGTCGTCCTTGGCGTCGTTGAGCAGGAAATCGATGCCCTTGCCGTGGGTCACCACGACGATCTTGGCGTCCGGAGCGGCGTTGAGGTGGTTGTTCACGTTGTTCATGGCAACGCGCGCGTTGGCGGAATCGTTGACGTGGTACACCACTTTTTCTTCTGAGGCGCTGGCCGATATCTACGAATCCATCGACGAGATGAAGTACTACCGCGAGCACTTCATCCGCAGCGCATAAAAAAAGCGGCCGGGTGGCCGCCGCAGGAGGATGGTTCGCTGGCTGCTCAGCTACGCCGCCGACGATAAAAAACGCTGCCGCCGGACCGGCGGCCTGGCTGGATCAGGGCTTCAGGTAGACGTAGCCTTCTTTTGCCTGCAGTTTTCCGATTTCGGCCACGCCGGACGGCACGATGGTGGCTTCCGGGATCACGGCGCTGGCATCCAGCTTGCGGGCCTTGAGGGTGTTGTTGCAGACGCGGAAATCGACGCCTTTTTCTTTCAGCCCGGCCACCACGGGCGCGAACTCGCCCTTGTCGTCCTTGGCGTCGTTGAGCAGGAAATCGATGCCCTTGCCGTGGGTCACCACGACGATCTTGGCGTCCGGAGCGGCGTTGAGGTGGTTGTTCACGTTGTTCATGGCAACGCGCGCGTTGGCGGAATCGTTGACGTGGTACACCACTTTTTCTTCTGCGGCGCTGGCGGCCAGGGGGGCGGTGGCAAGAAGCAGGGCGGCGAGCATGGGGGTGAAGAAGGCGCGTTTCATGATTTGAGTCTCCTGAGTAGCTATGTGAATAAGCTGGCTTAATTGAAGCCAAGCCTAAGTATAAGACGTATCATCTGGAACGCTTATTCCATTCCTGAGCGGAAAATTTTCTGGAATAAATGGACCACTCCCTCCGTCACCCCAACATGACCATGATCAGCCGATTACTGTTTGGCCCGTTCCGCCCCAGCATCGAGGCGATGCGCCCCGTTCTCTATCGCATCGCCTATGCCTGGTGCCACGATGCGGCGCTGGCCGACGACCTGGCGCAGGAAACCCTGTCCAAGGCGTGGGCGCGGCGTGCCCAGCTGCGCGACGAGGCGTCGCTGAAGGCCTGGATGGTGTCGATCATGAATCACTGCTGGCTTGACCACCTGCGCAGCCGGCGCGACTTCGACGATGTCGAAGAGTGGGAAGACACGCTCGAATCCGGTGCCGAGTCGCCCGAGGCGTGCTGCAACCGCGAGCAGGTCATTGCCTGCGTGCGGGCGGCCGTGGACCGGCTTCCGCTGGGTCAGCGCCAGGTGCTGACCCTGGTCGATCTGGAAGAGTTCGGCTATGCCGAGGTGGCCAGGATTCTGGATATCCCGGTCGGCACCGTGATGAGCCGTCTGTCACGCGCGCGCGCCAGCCTGAAAAATCTGCTGGAACCCGCGATGCGGCAGCCCGCGGCCCAGCCGTTGCTGAGGAGAGTGAAATGAGTCCCGTTGTTTCGGATGAAATCCTGCATGCCTTTGTCGATGGCGAGCTCGACGTGCCCGAGAGCGAAAAGCTCATCGTCCGGATGCGCGAGGATGCCGAACTGAGCCGGCGCGTCTGCGGCATACGCAGCCTGCGGAGCATGGTGCGGCTGGCCTATGCCGAGCCGCCCGTTGTCAGCGGCCGGCAGCCCCATGCCGCATCCCGGCGGTTGATCGTGCAGCGTTGCGCCTTCGGTTGCCTGGTCCTGCTTGCCGGCCTGGGCGGAGGCTGGGCCTTGCGTGGTCTGGAGTCGAACGTCGCGGCGGCCGCGCCTGCCGCCTTCCCGGATGGTTACCAGACGGTGAGTTTGGCGCGGGCGGCCGACCCGAACCGGGTGATACTGCATCTCGACAGCGCCGCGCCGGAGCAGATGGAGGCGGTGCTGGATCGGGCCGAACAGCTGCTGGACGGGGCGGAGCGGCAGGGAAGAACGATGCAGCTTGAGATCGTCGCCAACAGTCATGGCATCAACTTGATGCGTGCCGGGGTCAGCCCGCATGCGGCGCGCATTGCGCGCATGACGCAGCGTCACGCCAACCTGCATTGGGTGGCGTGCAGTCAGACCATCGCCCGATTTGCCGGCGAGGGTCAAAAGGTGGAGTTGCTGCCCACCGCGCGGGCGGCACCGACCGCCATCGGCGAAATCGTCACCCGGCTCCAGCAGGGCTGGACCTATGTTCGGGTTTGACCGGTGGCCAAGTGATATTCCGCGGCGTGAGGGAGCGTTTCGGCAGCAAATCCGGCACGGAAAGCATGTAGCCATACTCCTGTGCGCGCTGCTGCTGCCTGTTGCAGCGGGGGCGGCCAGCCTGGCCAACCGGCTTGCCGGTCATCCTTCGCCCTATCTGGCGCTGCATGGCAGCGATCCGGTGGCCTGGCAGGAATGGAATGCCGATACCGTCGCGCGCGCCAGGCGGGAAAACAGGCTGCTGTTCGTGTCGGTGGGCTATTTCGCCTGCCACTGGTGTCACGTCATGCAGCGCGAAAGCTACAAAAACGCGCAGATTGCCGCGCAGCTCAACCGCGATTTCATTCCGGTCAAGGTCGATCGCGAACTCAACAGCGGGCTGGACGATGCCCTGCAGAATTTTTCGGCACAACTCAGCGGCGTTTCGGGCTGGCCCCTGAATGCCTTTGTCACGCCCGAAGGCTATCCGGTATTTGTCGTCCTGTATGCGCCTCCGGACGACTTTGGCAAGCAGTTGAATCACCTCGCCAGGCGCTGGGTCGCCGATCGTGCCGGGATCCGGGCCCTGGCCCGGCAGGCCGCCCCCCCACCCGCCAGGCAACCCGCCAGCGCGCCGCT
>JAMCVR010000206.1 GCA_023475455.1 Thermoplasmatota archaeon
ACAGCTCCAGGAAGATCGCCGACATCATCGGCGTCATCGACGGCATCGCCTTCCAGACCAACATCCTGGCGCTCAACGCCGCGGTCGAAGCCGCGCGCGCCGGCGAACAGGGGCGCGGCTTCGCCGTGGTGGCCGCCGAAGTCAGAAACCTCGCCCAGCGCTCGGCGGGCGCGGCCAAGGAGATCAAGGCCCTGATCGAGGACTCGGTGGGCAAGGTCGACGCCGGCGGCAAGCTGGTGGACGAAGCCGGCAAGACCATGGACGAGATCGTCGGCTCGGTCAAGCGGGTCACCGACATCATGGGCGAGATCGCGGCGGCGAGCCAGGAGCAGAGCGCCGGCATCGAGCAGGTCAACCAGGCCATCACGCAGATGGATGACGTGACCCAGCAGAACGCCGCGCTGGTCGAGGAGGCGGCGGCCGCGGCCGAGAGCCTGCAGGGCCAGGCCGGCAAGCTGGCCGAGGCGGTGAGCGTGTTCAGGCTGGCAGAGGGGGCGTACCGTGCGCGCTCCGAGCTTCCGGTGTTGGGCGACAGGGTGACGGCGTTGCCTAATACCCCGAAGGGCATGAAGGCCATGCCCCAGGCGGCGCCTGTCCGCACCGCGCATCCGAAGAAGCTGGCTGCCGCATGGTGAGCCGGATTGCACGCCTTTCGATCACGTTCTTCCCCAGGCACGGCCGGGGAACAGGGGTGCGGCGCCAGGCAACGTTGCGCCTGGATGCTTGATTTCAAGGAATAGCCAGAAAGTTAGCGATCCATGCGTACCAATTTGCCCGTCACGAACATCGAATACGAACTCCCCGAGGACGTGTCGCTTGTTTCCAGAACCGACCTGAAAGGCCGGATCGTCTATGCCAATGCCGCGTTCGTGGAGGCCAGCGGCTATCCCGAAGCCGAACTGCTCGGGAGCGCGCACAACATCGTGCGCCATCCCGACATGCCGGTCGAGGCCTTTGCGGACCTCTGGTCTACACTCGGCGAAGGACTTCCCTGGACCGGTATCGTCAAGAATCGGCGCAAGAATGGGGATCACTACTGGGTGAACGCGAATGTCACCCCGGTGCGGAAAAACGGCGTGACGCTCGCGTACATGTCCGTGCGCACCAGGCCTTCGCGCGAACAGATTGTTGCGGCGGAGGCGCTTTACCGGCTATTCAGGGAGGGCAAGGCGGGCGGCCTGGCGATCCGCCATGGCGTAGCGGCCCGCTACGGCCCGATCAGAAAACTGCTTTCCGTCAGAAGCATTCCGGTCGATCTGCGAATCATGTTCACCACGAGCCTCGGGGCCTTGCTGATGGCTGGCGTCGGCGCGTTCGGCTGGTGGGAAACCAGTGCCCTGGCGAAAGCGTCCGGCAGCCAGAGCGGGCTGCCGGCGCTGATCGCCGCCGCGGGCGTCGGCGGCGCGCTCCTGTCGGTATTGTTCGGCTACTTTATCTCGCGCACCATTCTGAAGCCGCTCGACAAGGCACTTGAGGTTGCGCATGCAATCGCGGGGGGCGACTTGTCGCTTCAATTCGAAATGGCCGCCTGGGACGAGACCGGGCAACTGATGCGCGCGCTCAATCAGATGAACGCCAACATGATCGCCGTGGTATCCGACATCGGCTCAAACGTGGATAGCATCCGGGCGGCGGCCGACGGCATTGCCGCCGGCAACGCCAACCTGTCCTCGCGCACCGAATCGCAGGCCTCCTCGCTGGAAGAGACCGCCAGCTCGATGGAAGAGCTGACCGGCACCGTCAGGCAGAACGCCGAGAACGCCAGTCATGCCAGCCAACTGGTGATGTCGACGGCCGACATCGCGGTGAATGGCGGCCAGGTCGTCGGCAAGGTCGTCGACACCATGGCCTCGATCAAGGACAGCTCCAGGAAGATCGCCGACATCATCGGCGTCATCGACGGCATCGCCTTCCAGACCAACATCCTGGCGCTCAACGCCGCGGTCGAAGCCGCGCGCGCCGGCGAACAGGGGCGCGGCTTCGCCGTGGTGGCCGCCGAAGTGCGCAACCTCGCCCAGCGCAGCGCCGGCGCGGCCAAGGAGATCAAGGCCCTGATCGAGGACTCGGTCGGCAAGGTCGACGCCGGCAGCAAGCTGGTGGATGAGACGGGCGAAGCCATGGACGATATCGTGACCTCGGTGCAACTGATGGCCGACATCATGAGGGGAATTGCCGAGGCGAGCCAGGAGCAGAGCGCCGGCATCGAGCAGGTGAACCAGGCGGTGGGCCAGATGGACGAAATGACCCAGCAGAACGCCGCCCTGGTCGAGGAGGCGGCGGCCGCATCGGAGAGCATGCAAGCGCAGGCCGGCAGGCTGGCCGAGGCGGTGAGCGTGTTCAGGCTGGAAGGCGGCGCGCAGCGCCAGCAGGCGGAAAGGCCGGCGCTGAGCGACCGGGCGGCGAAACCGGAGTCCGCGCCCGGGGCGGCGCCGGCCAGGGCGATGGCCTTACCGAAGAAACTCGCGGCCGCCGGCGGCGGCAGTGAGGAATGGGAAGAGTTTTGAGCGGGATATACCAAAAATAAGGCAGCAAGTAGTCGGGCCCGATCAGAGCACAGGTATGGAATTGGATCGCAGGCCAAAGGGAGGCAATAAATTCAACTTTATTGAAGGGAATCTGCAATGCGAACCAACATGCCCGTCAGCAATGTCGAGTATGTCCTCAAGGATACGGAAACCGTCGTGTCCAAGACGGACCTGCACGGCAATATCACTTACGTCAATCAGGACTTTGTCAACATCAGCGGATTCAGCGAGGAAGAGCTGATCGGCGCGCCGCAGAACATCGTGCGCCACCCCGACATGCCGGTCGAGGCCTTTGCGGATTTCTGGCGCACCATCAGGAGCGGCAAGGCATGGACCGGCCTGGTGAAGAACCGCTGCAAGAACGGCGACCATTACTGGGTTGAGGCGAATGCCGCGCCCATGATCGAAAACGGCCAGGTCGTCGGCTATACCTCGATCCGGACCAAGCCCAGCCGGGAGCAGGTTCAGGCCGCGGAAAGCGCCTACCGTCTCGTCAAGGCCGGCGACAGGGGGCTGCAAATCCAGGAAGGCAACGCAGTCAGGCGCACCCTATTTCAGCGCTGCAATTTCCTCAAAGCCTATTCCTTGAAGGCCATGCTGTCGGTGGCCGGGATTTTGATG
>JAMCVR010000203.1 GCA_023475455.1 Thermoplasmatota archaeon
GCTTTTCTGCGCGCGCTGCGGGAATCCGGCCGGCGGGTGGTGATGGTGACCAACGCGCACCCGAAAAGCCTGGGCCTGAAAATGCGTGAAACCCGCATCGACGCCTGGTTCGACGCGCTGATCTCGTCCCACCAGGTCGGCCTGCCCAAGGAGCACCCGGATTTCTGGCAGGCTTTGCAGGCGATCGAGCCGTACGACAAGGCGCGCATCCTGTTCGTCGACGACAGCCTGCCGCCTCGCGCTCGGGACGGTAGATTTTTTCGCCATTCTTGGCGCGCCCGACCAGCTGGGCGATGCCCGCACGCTCCGACACCAGTTGAAGGAGGGTGTCGTCGATGGCGTCGATGCGCGCGCGCAGCGCGCCGAGCCCAGGGTGCGCGTCGTCCGTCATGCAGGCAGATACCTTACGGCGAGCACGCCGGCAATGGCGGAAAGTTGCTGCATCACGGCGCTGGTCACGGCACTGTCGACGTCGACCAGCGTGTACGCCATGTCGCCCTTGGACTTGTTGACCATGTTGTGGATGTTGAGGCCGGCGGCCGCCAGCTTTTCTGCGCGCGCTGCGGGAATCCGGCCGGCGGGTGGTGATGGTGACCAACGCGCACCCGAAAAGCCTGGGCCTGAAAATGCGTGAAACCCGCATCGACGCCTGGTTCGACGCGCTGATCTCGTCCCACCAGGTCGGCCTGCCCAAGGAGCACCCGGATTTCTGGCAGGCTTTGCAGGCGATCGAGCCCGAACTGGTCTGCGTGTCGGCCGGCTTCGATGCGCATCGCGACGACCCGCTTGGCGGGCTCAATCTCGTCGAAGCCGACTACGCCTGGATTACCCGCGAACTGTGCGCGCTGGCCGACCGCCATGCGCAGGGGCGGGTGGTGTCGGTGCTCGAGGGCGGCTACGACCTCGCCGCCCTCGGCCGCTGCGCCGTGGCGCATGTGGGGGCGATGCAATGATTCAGTGGTCTGCCATCGACACCGTCTTCCTCGACATGGACGGCACCCTGCTCGACCTGTACTTCGACAACCATTTCTGGCGCGAGCACATGCCGCGCCGCTACGCCGAATACCACGGGCTCGACGAGGCGGCGGCGCGCGCGCATCTCGACGCCCACTACGAACGCCATGCCGGCACGCTCAACTGGTATTGCCTGGATTTCTGGAGCAGCGAGCTCGCGCTCGACATCGTGCAATTGAAGGAAGAGGTCGTCCACCTGATCGCCGTGCGCCCGGACGTGCCGGCTTTTCTGCGCGCGCTGCGGGAATCCGGCCGGCGGGTGGTGATGGTGACCAACGCGCACCCGAAAAGCCTGGGCCTGAAAATGCGTGAAACCCGCATCGACGCCTGGTTCGACGCGCTGATCTCGTCCCACCAGGTCGGCCTGCCCAAGGAGCACCCGGATTTCTGGCAGGCTTTGCAGGCGATCGAGCCGTACGACAAGGCGCGCATCCTGTTCGTCGACGACAGCCTGCCGGTGCTGAAGAGCGCGCAGGTCTACGGCATTGCGCAGCTGCTGGCGGTGTGCAATCCGGATTCGAAGCAGCCGCACAAGGATTGCGGGGAGTTCGCTGGCATTAGCAGTTTCGAGCAGGTGATGCCGGACGCGTGAGAATTCGCAGTCCAGCGAAGACACTAACTACTCAGCAGTGCTTCACGCCTGACACGACTGGATCGCTTCGCTTTGCTCGCAACGACGCGGTTTAAACCGAGGTCGCAGGCTCGATCAGCACCGCCGCCCCCACGTTCCGCCCCTCCGCCGCCAGAATGTTGTAGGTACGGCACAGCGCGCCGATGCCCATCACTTCCAGCCCGATTTGTGCCTCCACCAGCGCCCGCGTGAGCGATGGGTGGGGAAAGCGCAGGCGGGTGCCGGTGCCCAGCAGCAGGATGTCCAGTTCGCGGCCGGCGACCCATTCGAAATGGGCAGCGGTCAGCGCGTCGAAGCCGAGGCCGGCCCAGGGGGCGACTTCGATCCCGCGCGCGGTCAGCAGCAGGCCGGCGTCAAAGCGCTGGCCGTTGATGAGGACGTGGTCGTTGTCATAGCCGGTGAACAGCAGCTGGCCGGCGCCGGTGTCGAGATGGAGCTGGCGGTGTGCAATCCGGATTCGAAGCAGCCGCACAAGGATTGCGGGGAGTTCGCTGGCATTAGCAGTTTCGAGCAGGTGATGCCGGACGCGTGAGAATTCGCAGTCCAGCGAAGACACTAACTACTCAGCAGTGCTTCACGCCTGACACGACTGGATCGCTTCGCTTTGCTCGCAACGACGCGGTTTAAACCGAGGTCGCAGGCTCGATCAGCACCGCCGCCCCCACGTTCCGCCCCTCCGCCGCCAGAATGTTGTAGGTACGGCACAGCGCGCCGATGCCCATCACTTCCAGCCCGATTTGTGCCTCCACCAGCGCCCGCGTGAGCGATGGGTGGGGAAAGCGCAGGCGGGTGCCGGTGCCCAGCAGCAGGATGTCCAGTTCGCGGCCGGCGACCCATTCGAAATGGGCAGCGGTCAGCGCGTCGAAGCCGAGGCCGGCCCAGGGGGCGACTTCGATCCCGCGCGCGGTCAGCAGCAGGCCGGCGTCAAAGCGCTGGCCGTTGATGAGGACGTGGTCGTTGTCATAGCCGGTGAACAGCAGCTGGCCGGCGCCGGTGTCGAGATGGAGCTTCATGCTGAAACCTTAGCAGATTCCTGCAGGGCAGGGGGCCGCCGCGTGCCCGCATCCGTGCCGCGGCGGCGGGTTGCGTTTGCCGGGGCAGGGCGCCTCCGGTAAAATCGGCCGCTTTCCAAGGCGTTGTTTTGCCTTGATTGTTGCCCTGTTTCTTCTGTCCCCTGGGAAATCACCGTGACGGCTGACAACAAGCCACGCTTGCGCACCATCCACAAATCGTCCAAGCTCGACAGGGTCTGCTACGATATCCGCGGGCCGGTGATGGCGCGCGCCCGGCAGATGGAGGAAGAGGGCCACCGCATCATCAAGCTCAACATCGGCAATCCGGCGCCGTTCGGCTTCGAGGCGCCGGTGTCGAGATGGAGCTTCATGCTGAAACCTTAGCAGATTCCTGCAGGGCAGGGGGCCGCCGCGTGCCCGCATCCGTGCCGCGGCGGCGGGTTGCGTTTGCCGGGGCAGGGCGCCTCCGGT
>JAMCVR010000057.1 GCA_023475455.1 Thermoplasmatota archaeon
AGGGTTTCCTTGGCCTTGCGCGCCAGACTCAGCAACAGGCGCGCATCCGTGACCGACATATCCGCGAGGCCGCTTTGCTCGACGATCCAGCGATAAATGCATTCGTCGAAATCGTCGCCGCCGAGCGCGGAATCGCCGCTGGTGGCGGCCACTTCGAAGATGCCTTGCCGGAGGCGCAGGATGGACACGTCGAAAGTGCCGCCGCCCAGGTCGTAGATGCAGAAGGTGCCTTGCGATGCATTGTCGAGGCCGTACGCGATCGCCGCCGCGGTCGGTTCGTTCAGCAGGCGCAGCACGTTGATGCCGGCCAGGCGCGCCGCATCCTTGGTGGCCTGGCGCTGGGCGTCGTCGAAGTAGGCCGGGACGGTGATCACCGCGCCGGTGAGTTCGCCGCCGAGCGCCGCTTCGGCGCGGCTGCGCAGGGTCTTGAGAATTTCTGCCGAGACTTCCACCGGGCTTTTCACGCCGGCGCGGGTTTCCAGCCGCACCATGCCGGGGGCGTCGACGAAGCGGTAAGGCGTGGCGGCAGCGTTGGGCACATCCTTGAGCCCGCGCCCCATGAAGCGTTTGACCGAAGCGATGGTGTTGTGGGGATCGTCGCTTTGGCGCATTTGCGCATCCAGGCCGACTTCCGGACTGCCGTCCTGCACGTAGCGCACCACCGACGGCAGCAGGGCGCGGCCTGCTTCGTCCTCCAGCACGTCCGCCGCACCGCTGCGCACGGTGGCGACCAGGGAGTTGGTGGTGCCCAGATCGATGCCGATGGCCAGCCGGTGCTGGTGGGGATCCGCACATAAACCGGGTTCTGCAATCTGGAGTAGGGCCATGATGGTCTCCTAGGGCGTGTTAACACTAATTTCGCGTCCGCGTTGCCGCGAGAAAGCGGCGGATGCAAGGCGCGTCGCGCAGGCAAGGGCCATCCCTTGCCAAGCGGCGCAACGCCGCAGACGCGCTTTCTCGCGGCAACCCGAAGGGACGGGCCAATTCGAGCGCATCCCTTTGTCGCGTGCCGCTTGCAGTGAATGACACTGCTGCGCGTCTCGCTTCGCGGTCTGCATCTCGAATTGTCCTCGTCGCGGGCGTGAAATTAGTGTTAACACGCCCTATACGTTGAAGCTTTCCCCGCAGCCGCAGGTGTTCTTCACGTTGGGGTTGTTGAACTTGAAGCCTTCGTTCAAGCCCTCGCGCACGAAATCCAGCTCGGTGCCGTCGAGGAAGGACAGGCTCTTTGGATCGATCAGCACCGTGACGCCACCGGACTCGAAGGAAATGTCATCGGGCAGGCTCTCATCCACGAACTCGAGCGTGTAGGCCATGCCGGAACAGCCGCTGGTGCGCACGCCCAGGCGCAGGCCGATGCCCTTGCCGCGCTGGGCAAGAAATTTTTGTATCCGGTCGGCGGCGCGTTCTGACAGCGTAATAGCCATGCCCAGCTCCTTATACGGAAAACGAACTGCCGCAGCCGCAGGTGGAAGCGGCATTCGGGTTGTTGATCACGAAACGCGCGCCGTCGAGGCTTTCCTGGTAATCGATCTCGGCGCCCATCAGATACTGGAAGCTCATCGGGTCGATCAGCAGCACCACGCCGCATTTCTCCACCACGGTGTCGTCTTCGCCGCTGTTCTCGTCGAACGTGAAGCCGTACTGAAAGCCGGAACAACCGCCGCCGGAAACCGAGACGCGCAGCTTGAGCGCGGCATTGCCTTCGTCCTCGATCAGTTCCTTGACCTTGATCGCGGCGGCGTCGGTGAACACGACCGGGCTGAGAGCATACGACTCCACAGGTGCTTCAGCACGTAGTGGATCGGAGTCCTTTAGGGTTTGCGTTTCCATGTGTCTATCTCCTGTGAGCGTGGCGCTTATACTGCAGTCGGGTCGCAGGAGGCGTAGCCTTCCGTGACGACTTCGTGTTTGTTGCGATAGTCCAGAACGGCCGCCTTGATGGCGTCCTCGGCCAGAATCGAGCAGTGGATCTTGACCGGCGGCAGCGCCAGTTCCTCGGCGATGTCGGTGTTCTTGATCGCCAGCGCCTGGTCGAGCGTCTTGCCCTTCACCCATTCGGTCACCAGCGAGCTGGATGCGATCGCCGAGCCGCAGCCGTAGGTCTTGAAGCGCGCTTCCTCGATCACGCCGTCGTCATTCACCTTGATCTGCAGCTTCATCACGTCGCCGCAGGCCGGGGCGCCGACCATGCCGGTTCCGACCGAGGTGTCGTCCGTGGTGAAACCGCCGACGTTGCGGGGGTTCTCGTAATGGTCCAGTACCTTGTCGCTGTAAGACATTGCTTGCTCCTTATCAGTCGCAGGGGTTAGGGGCTAGGAGTTAGGGGGTCTTGCGCTGCGCGCCTTTTTAATTGGCGCGGCCTTTGGCCGCTCAACCGCCCCTAACTCCTAGCCCCTAAAAATCAATGTGCCGCCCATTGCACGGTATTCAAATCGACACCGGCGCAGTGCATGTCCCACAGCGGGGACAGTTCGCGCAGCTTGCCCACGTGCTTGCGGAGCAGCTGCACCGCGTAGTCGATTTCTTCCTCGGTGGTGAAGCGGCCGATGGAGAAGCGGATCGAGCTGTGCGCCAGTTCGTCGCTGCGTCCCAGCGCCTTCAGCACGTAGGAAGGTTCCAGGCTGGCCGAGGTGCAGGCCGAGCCGCTGGATACCGCGAGGTCCTTGATCGCCATCATCAGCGATTCGCCTTCGACGAAATTGAAGCTGGCGTTGAGGTTGTGCGGCACGCGCCGCTGCATGTCGCCGTTCAGATGCACTTCGTCCAGCGTGCTGATGCCGGCCCACAGCTTGTCGCGCAGCATGCGGATGCGTTCGTTCTCGGTGGCCATTTCCTCGGCTGCGATGCGGTACGCCGCGCCCATGCCGACGATCTGGTGCGTGGCCAGCGTGCCGGAGCGCATGCCGCGCTCGTGGCCGCCGCCGTGCATCTGCGCCTCGATCCGGATGCGCGGCTTGCGCCGCACGTACAAGGCGCCGATGCCTTTCGGCCCGTAGGTCTTGTGGGCGGAGAAGGACATCAGATCGACTTTCAGCC
>JAMCVR010000056.1 GCA_023475455.1 Thermoplasmatota archaeon
CGAGCGCGAACTGGTCGGCGATTGCCGGTCCCTCGCCCGCTTCGAACTGCGCGGCATTCCGCCCCTGGTGGCGGGCGCGGCGCGCATCCGCGTCACCTTCCAGGTCGACGCCGACGGCCTCTTGTCGGTATCCGCCCATGAGTTGACCAGTGGCGTGCAGGCCACCATCGAGGTGAAACCTTCCTACGGCCTCGGCGACGACGAAATCGCACGCATGCTGCAGGACTCCTTCACCCATGCCCAAAATGACATGGCCGCACGCAACCTCCGCGAGCAGCGGGTGGACGGCCTGCGCCTGCTCGAGGCCACGCAGGCGGCGCTGGACCTGGACGGCAGGCAACTGCTGTCCGAGGTGGAGCGGATCGCCATCGACCGCGCGATGGAGACCCTGCGTGTGCTGCTGAACGGCCCGGATCACACCGCCATCAAGCGCGCGTCCGACTCGCTCAACCGGGCCACCGCCCAATTCGCCGCCCGCCGCATGGACGCGGGCATCCAGCGCGCCCTGGCCGGCCGGCGGCTGGAAGCGCTCGAGGTGTAGGAACATGCCGCAACTCATCGTATTGCCGCATGAACACCTGTGTCCGGACGGCGCAGCGCTGGACGCCGAAACCGGCGCCACCCTCTGCGACAGCCTGCTCGCCGGCGGCATCGAACTCGACCATGCCTGCGAAAAGTCCTGCGCCTGCACCACCTGCCACGTCATCGTGCGCGAAGGCTACGCCTCGCTGAACCCCAGCACCGAGCAGGAAGACGACCTGCTCGACCGCGCCTGGGGCCTGGAGCCGCAATCGCGCCTCGCCTGCCAGGCCATCGTCGACGGCGTCGACCTGGTGATCGAGATCCCCAGGTACTCGATCAACATGGTCAAGGAAGGGCATTGAGTTAAAAGGACATCGCAAGGGGATGCGTAATCCATGCGGCGCTCCACGTGGGCTCCGCCCACCCTACGGCCTGGCGAGGGTGCGTAGGGTGGGCGAAGCCCACGCGGGCCGGCCCCAAGCCCGGGCTAACCGTCACCCTGGCGCGTTCCCAACCTCCACGTCCCTGCCGGTTCAAATGCTTTTGTAAGTTAGGAGCTCATCATGCGTATCGGCATTCCGAAGGAAACCAAGGACCACGAGTACCGCGTCGGCGTCACCCCCGCCGGGGTGAGCGCGCTCAAGGCACGCTGCCACGACGTGCTGGTGGAAACCGGTGCCGGCGCGCGCATCGGGTTCGGCGACGCACTGTACGAGGCGGCCGGCGCCCTGATCGCCGGGCGCCAGGAAGTCTACGGCTGCGACATGATCGTCAAGGTCAAGGAACCGCAGCCCGCGGAAGTGGCGCTGCTGCGCGAGGGGCAGACCCTGTTCTGCTACCTGCACCTCGCGCCGGAGCCGAAACTGACGCGTGGCCTCTTGGAGCACAAGGTCGTCGGCATCGCGTATGAGACCGTCACCGATGCACAGGGCAGGCTGCCTCTCCTGATCCCGATGTCGGAGGTGGCCGGCCGCCTGGCGGTGCAGGCGGGCGCCACCGCCCTGCAGATCGCCAACGGCGGCAGCGGCGTGCTGCTCGGCGGAGTGCCGGGCGTGGCGCCGGGCAAGGTGCTCATCCTCGGCGGCGGCGCCTCCGGCCTCAATGCGGCGAAGATGGCACTCGGCCTCGGCGCCGAGGTCACCGTGCTCGACGTCGACCCGGCCCGCCTGCGCCACCTCGACGACGTCTTCGGCATGCGCGTGAAAACGCGGTTTTCCGAACCCGCCGCCATCGCCGAACTGGTGCGCGAGGCCGACCTGGTCATCGGCGCCGTGCTCATCCCGGGCAAGCGCGCGCCGCGGTTGCTGACGCACGCCATGGTGAAGACGATGAAACCGGGCTCAGCCCTGGTGGACATCGCCATCGACCAGGGCGGCTGCGCCGAGACTTCGCGCCCCACCACCCACTCCGACCCCACCTATGTCGCGCATGGCGTGGTGCATTACTGCGTCACCAACATGCCGGGCGCGGTGGCGCGCACCGCCACGCTGGCGCTGACGCAGGCCACGCTGCCGCTCGTACTGGAACTCGCCGACAAGGGCTGGGCGCGGGCGCTGCAGGATAATCCCGGCCTGCAAGACGGCCTCAACGTGTCGCGCGGCCAGGTCACGCATCCTGCCGTTGCTGCGGATCTCGGTTACGCACTGGAGCCGGTGCAGACGGCACTGGCTGCTTAGCAATTTGCGGACGTGCCCCCTCTCCCCTTGTGGGACTGCGGAAGGGTCGCTGCGCAGCAGCGGGGTACCCACCGGCATACTCCTTGCGGGTGGAGGGCTGGGGAGAGGGGTAAGGCGTGTCGCATGCCGCGAATCATATTTCCGTACGTTGCGACGCGCCGTTTCACCCCCACCCCAACCCTTCCCCCTCAAGGGGGAGGGAGCTTCCAGCGTCCTCTCAACTCATCCTGTCGCAATCCCTACAATCCCCGACAAATGTCGGTTCCGGCTGCCTGCTCCTTATCCGGTTGAACCCGTAAGCGCCTGATTGGACGCGACAATTTCCGTTGGCATGCCCCTTGCTGATCGCTAGGTGTAAGCGAATCATCCTTGGAGCACAACATGGCGAATCCCTCTGTAGTCGTAAACGACACGACCCTGCGCGATGGCGAGCAGACCGCCGGGGTGGCCTTCACCGCCGAGGAACGCATCGCCATCGCGCGTGCGCTGGCCGCATCCGGTGTGCCGGAAATGGAAGTGGGCATACCTGTCATGGGGCCGGAAGAGCGCGAGAGCATTCTCGCCATCGCCAGCCTGGGGTTGCCGTCGCAACTGATGGTCTGGGGCCGCATGTGCGACAGCGATCTCACCGCCGCCGCCAGCTGCGGCGTGCATATCGTCAACCTGTCCATCCCGGTTTCCGACATCCAGATCCGCCACAAGCTGGGGCGCGACCGCGAATGGGTGCTGGAGACCATCACCCGCTTCGTCGGCCTCGGACTGGATCTGGGCATGGATGTCTGCGTCGGCGGCGAGGACGCCTCGCGCGCCGACATCGACTT
>JAMCVR010000051.1 GCA_023475455.1 Thermoplasmatota archaeon
ATAGCCATGTTCGCCTATATCCTGCGCCGCCTGCTGTACGCGATTCCGATCCTGATCGGGGTGAACCTGCTGACCTTCGCGCTGTTCTTCGTCGTCAACACGCCGGACGACATGGCGCGGCTGCAGCTCGGCGCCAAGCACGTGACGCCGGAGGCGATCGAGCGTTGGAAAACCGAGCACGGCTACGACAAGCCGCTGCTGCTGAACGCCGGGGCGAAAGGCGCGGCACAGTTCACCGACACGATTTTCTTCCGGCACTCGGCGGCGATGTTCGCGTTCGAATTCGGCAAGGGCGACGACGGCCGCGACATCGGCAACGAAATCCGCACCCGCATGGGGCCGAGCCTGGCGATCGCGCTGCCGGTGCTCGTGAGTGGCCTGATGGTCAACATCACCTTCGCCCTGCTGATGGTGTTCTTCCGTTCCACCTACCTCGACCTGTGGGGGGTGGTGCTGTGCGTGGTGCTGATGTCGATCTCGGGACTGTTCTACATCATCGCGGGGCAGTACTTCATCGCCAAGCTGTGGAACCTGCTGCCGATTTCGGGCTTTGCCGGCGGCATCGATGGTTTCCGGTTCATTCTGCTGCCGGTGCTGGTGAGCGTGGCGGCGGGCATCGGCAGCGGCGCACGCTGGTACCGCACCATCTTCCTCGAGGAAATCGGCAAGGACTACGTGCGCACCGCGCGCGCCAAGGGCCTGTCCGAGATACGTGTGCTGTTCCGCCACGTGCTGAAGAACGGCATGATCCCCATCCTCACCGGCGTGGTGGTGGTGCTGCCGCTCCTGTTCATGGGCAGCCTCATCACCGAGTCCTTCTTCGGCATTCCGGGGCTGGGCAGCTACACCATCGACGCGATCCAGGCGCAGGACTTCGCGGTGGTGCGCGCGATGGTGTTCCTCGGTTCCTTCCTCTACATCGTCGGCCTCATCCTCACCGACATTTCCTATTCGTGGGTGGATCCGCGGGTGAGGCTGCAATGAACGTCATGCCCGTCATCCTGTGGACCGACGCGCTGATTTTCGCGCTGCTGGCGGCGGCGGGGGTGCTGGTGTGGTTCATCCGCCGCCAGGAGCATCTGCTGGCGCCGTGGCGTGCCGTGGCGCAGCGCCCGATGGCGATGGGGGCGGCGCTGGTGCTTGGCGTGTTCGTGGTCATCGGCCTGCTCGATTCGCTGCATTACCGCGAGCGGCTGGCCGACAGCCCGCCCGATGCGCCGCAGTATTCGGTCGAGGTGTTGAGCGTGTTCGATGCGCTGGTGAGCGGCTTGCGTACCCGGCAGGAAAAAACCTATTCGGCCCCGCTGGCGATGCAGTTGTACGCCAAGGAGTTCGTCGAGCGCGATGGCGTGACGGTGCGCGATTACCCGCGTCTGCGATATGGCGGCGCGCATCTGAAGCAGGCCGACGATCATCGCCTTGATATGCTGGTGAGCGTGGCGGCGGGCATCGGCAGCGGCGCACGCTGGTACCGCACCATCTTCCTCGAGGAAATCGGCAAGGACTACGTGCGCACCGCGCGCGCCAAGGGCCTGTCCGAGATACGTGTGCTGTTCCGCCACGTGCTGAAGAACGGCATGATCCCCATCCTCACCGGCGTGGTGGTGGTGCTGCCGCTCCTGTTCATGGGCAGCCTCATCACCGAGTCCTTCTTCGGCATTCCGGGGCTGGGCAGCTACACCATCGACGCGATCCAGGCGCAGGACTTCGCGGTGGTGCGCGCGATGGTGTTCCTCGGTTCCTTCCTCTACATCGTCGGCCTCATCCTCACCGACATTTCCTATTCGTGGGTGGATCCGCGGGTGAGGCTGCAATGAACGTCATGCCCGTCATCCTGTGGACCGACGCGCTGATTTTCGCGCTGCTGGCGGCGGCGGGGGTGCTGGTGTGGTTCATCCGCCGCCAGGAGCATCTGCTGGCGCCGTGGCGTGCCGTGGCGCAGCGCCCGATGGCGATGGGGGCGGCGCTGGTGCTTGGCGTGTTCGTGGTCATCGGCCTGCTCGATTCGCTGCATTACCGCGAGCGGCTGGCCGACAGCCCGCCCGATGCGCCGCAGTATTCGGTCGAGGTGTTGAGCGTGTTCGATGCGCTGGTGAGCGGCTTGCGTACCCGGCAGGAAAAAACCTATTCGGCCCCGCTGGCGATGCAGTTGTACGCCAAGGAGTTCGTCGAGCGCGATGGCGTGACGGTGCGCGATTACCCGCGTCTGCGATATGGCGGCGCGCATCTGAAGCAGGCCGACGATCATCGCCTTGATATCGTCCGGCGCACGCTTGTCGGGCTGGCGCAGGGCCTGGCGGCGGGTCTGCTGCTGTTTGGCCTGCTGGCTGCCTGGCAGGCGCGCCGCATGCGGGGAGACTTGGGGAGGTGGCTGATGGACTGGGGAAAAGGCCGCCTCGACTGGCCGGGACGGACGGTCGTCCTCGTCCTAGCGATCCTGCTGATGCTGGCCGGCATGATCGTGCAGCTGGCATCGGGCTACCACGTGTTCGGCACTGACAAGGTCGGCCAGGACGTGCTCTACATCAGCCTCAAGAGCATCCGCACCGGCCTGGTCATCGGCACCCTCACCACGCTGGTCACCCTGCCGCTGGCGATCGGCTTCGGCATCGCCGCGGGCTACTTCCGCGGCTGGGTTGACGACGTCATCCAGTACGTCTACACCGTGCTCAATTCCATCCCGGGCGTGCTGCTGATTGCGGCGGCGGTGCTGATCGTGCAGGTCACTATCGAATCCAGTCCCGGGCTGTTCGACACCGCCGCGGCGCGCGCCGATATCCGCCTGCTGGCGCTTTGCCTCATCATGGGCGTCACCAGCTGGACCAGTCTGGCACGCCTGCTGCGCGGCGAATCGCTCAAGCTCAGAACGCTCGATTACGTCGAGGCGGCGCGTGCCTTCGGCGTCTCGCATGCGCGCATCATCGGGCGCCATATCTTCCCCAACGTGTTCCACCTGGTGCTGATCGCCATCGTGCTGGATTTTTCCGGCCTGGTGCTGGCCGAAGCG
>JAMCVR010000085.1 GCA_023475455.1 Thermoplasmatota archaeon
GCTCGTCCAGCGCCATTTCC
The DNA here is from genome assembly GCA_023475455.1 of Thermoplasmatota archaeon. Next base: position 21 of record JAMCVR010000085.1, read on the forward strand.
AGGCTGTGGCAGACCTTCGGGATCTTCGCGTCCTCTTCCGGCGGCAGGTCGTACAGGTCCTTGTCCGACGGGTCGCCGGGGTGGATCTTGTTCTGGACGCCGTCGAGGCCCGCCATCATCAATGCGGCAAAGCACAGATACGGGTTGGCGGTGGGATCCGGGAAGCGGGTCTCGATCCGGCGTGCCTTCTCGCTGGCCGCGATCGGAATGCGGATCGAAGCCGAACGGTTGCGCGCCGAGTAGGCCAGCATCACCGGGGCTTCGAAGCCGGGCACCAGACGCTTGTACGAGTTGGTCGACGGGTTGGTGATCGCGTTCAGCGCCTTGGCGTGCTTGATGATGCCGCCGATGTAGTACAGGCACAGTTCGGACAGGCCGGCGTAGCCGTTGCCGGCGAACAGGTTCTTGCCGTCCTTCCACAGCGACTGGTGGACGTGCATGCCGGAGCCGTTGTCGCCGACGATGGGCTTGGGCATGAAGGTCGCGGTCTTGCCGTAGGCGTGGGCGACGTTCTGCACGATGTATTTCAGCGTCTGCGTCCAGTCGGCGCGCTTGGTCAGCGTGCTGAACTGGGTGCCGATCTCGCACTGGCCGGCGGTGGCCACTTCATGGTGGAACACTTCGACCGGGATGCCGGCTTCTTCCAGCGCCAGCACCATGGCGGCGCGGATGTCCTGCAGGCTGTCGACCGGGGGCACCGGGAAGTAGCCGCCCTTGACGCCGGGCCGGTGGCCGGTGTTGCCGTTCTCGAATTTTTCGGCCGACGACCAGGCGGCTTCCTCGGAATTGATTTTCACGCCGCAGCCCGACATGTTGTCGTGCCAGGTGATGGAATCGAAAACGAAGAATTCGGGCTCGGGGCCGAAGTAGGCGGTATCGGCGATGCCGGTCGACTTCAGGTAGGCCTCGGCGCGCTTGGCCACCGAACGCGGGTCGCGCTCGTAGCCCTTGCCGTCGGACGGCTCGATCACGTCGCAGGTCAGGATCAGCGTGGGCTCGTCGAAGAAGGGATCCATGTAGGCCGAATCGGGGTCGGCTTTCAGCAGCATGTCGGATGCCTGGATGCCTTTCCAGCCGGCGATCGAGGAGCCGTCGAACGGGTGGCCGCCCTCGAACCAGTCCTCGGTGACAATGCGGGCGGGGATGGAAACGTGCTGTTCCTTGCCACGGGTATCGGTAAAGCGCAGGTCGACGAACTTCACTTCGTCGTCCTGAATTCTTTTGATCACATCGGCCACGGCCATGCTGAATCTCCTCGAACTGAAAATATAAAAAATGACGACACCATGCCGTCGTGTAACGAATGAACTTAACTTAGCAGCAACCGTGCCATGTATGAAATCATGTTGAATCATTGTGCCACAAGGGCCATGCAGCGGGATAGTGCATTACCCGCCTTTGCTTGCGCACCATTAATGTGCGTTCGCGTCATTTGGCGCACCGCTTTGGGGCGCGTTGCATCACCCCCTGGCTTTCGTATACTGAATCGGACAATAAAAAGGACTCCATCATGGGACGCATCACCGAGTTGCTCGACACCGCCCACAGCCGCAGCCAGGCACATTCCTGGTCCTATGCCGGCGCCTTGCTGCCGCACGAAGCGTATGAACTGTTGCAACTTGCGCCCGGCACCCGCCTGGTGGACGTGCGTTCGCGCGCGGAAATCGAGTTGAACGGCGTCATTCCCGACGCGGTGCAGGTCGAGTGGCAATCCTGGCCGGGCTGGATGCTCAACCCCCACTTCTTCACCCAGCTGGCGCAAGCCACCGACCCGGAATCGCTGCTGTTTTTCATTTGCCGCAGCGGCGCGCGTTCGCACCGCGCGGCGGCCGCCTGCACCGAGGCCGGGCGCGGCAACTGTTACAACGTGCTGGAAGGCTTCGAAGGCGATCTCAACAAGGCCACCAGCCACCGCAACGAACTCAACGGCTGGAAATTCCACGGCCTGCCCTGGACGCAAAGCTGACTGCCCAGGCACGCAAAGGAACGCAAAAACGCAACGCGGCCGCTGCAACGGATAGAATACGGCCGCCATGACCGACCGCTACGCCGTATTCGGGCACCCGATCGCCCACTCCAAATCCCCGCAGATCCACGCCGCCTTTGCCCGCCAGACCGGGCAGGACATGACGTACGAGGCGATTCTCGCGCCGAAGGACGGCTTTGCGGACAGCGTCGCGCAATTCATCGCGGCGGGCGGACGCGGCGCCAACGTCACCGTGCCGTTCAAGGAGGAAGCGTTCAAACTGGCCAGCCGCCTGACTCCGCGTGCCCGGCGGGCGGGCGCGGTGAACACGCTGACGTTCAATGCAGCGGGCATCTTCGGCGACAACACCGACGGCGCCGGGCTGGTGGCCGATCTCACCCGCAACCTCGGCTGCGCGCTCGCCGGCAGGCGCATCCTGCTGCTCGGCGCCGGCGGCGCCGCGCGCGGCGTCATCGAACCCTTGCTGGACCAATTTCCCGCCGCCCTCGTCATCGCCAACCGCACCGTCGGCCGCGCGCAGGAACTGGCAAAGCTGACTGCCCAGGCACGCAAAGGAACGCAAAAACGCAACGCGGCCGCTGCAACGGATAGAATACGGCCGCCATGACCGACCGCTACGCCGTATTCGGGCACCCGATCGCCCACTCCAAATCCCCGCAGATCCACGCCGCCTTTGCCCGCCAGACCGGGCAGGACATGACGTACGAGGCGATTCTCGCGCCGAAGGACGGCTTTGCGGACAGCGTCGCGCAATTCATCGCGGCGGGCGGACGCGGCGCCAACGTCACCGTGCCGTTCAAGGAGGAAGCGTTCAAACTGGCCAGCCGCCTGACTCCGCGTGCCCGGCGGGCGGGCGCGGTGAACACGCTGACGTTCAATGCAGCGGGCATCTTCGGCGACAACACCGACGGCGCCGGGCTGGTGGCCGATCTCACCCGCAACCTCGGCTGCGCGCTCGCCGGCAGG
>JAMCVR010000090.1 GCA_023475455.1 Thermoplasmatota archaeon
CTGCCAAGAGAAAGGAAATTTACGATGAAAGAGTACCAGAGCCTGAGTCACACGAGATGGGATTGCAAATATCACATCGTATTCATACCGAAGCGACGGAAGAAGCGCGTGTTCGGAGCGCTGCGCCGGCACTTGGGCGAGGTGTTTCACGAATTGGCCTCGCACAAGGAATCGAAGATCGTCGAAGGACACCTGATGGGCGATCACGTGCACATCTGCAGTAGGACTGGACGAGAAAAGACATCAGGGTCAGGTCTAGCTAAGTAGCAGGGACATCAGCAAGGACATCAGGGTCAGACATCAGGGTCAGGTCTAGCTAAGTAGCATGACAGCGGAAAGAATTGAGAGGAGCAGCAAGTGACGTGCATCTTATCCGTCACCGACGCCCTGGCCAAGACCACCACCTATGCCTACGATCCTTTCGGCAACCCGTTTTATGTCCTCAACCCGGGCGGCGCGCTTGAATCCCTGACCGAAGACGCTGATCCCCAATGATGGGTCGAACGCGGCTTACAGGTTGGCCAGCGGTATGGTGCGGCGATGGCTTTTCAACAAAAGCATACGAGAGGGCGAAAATATTCGCGCAGACTCGACAGCCATATGACCTTTCGGTTATGATGCGCCCCGCATTAGGCGCGTAGCTCAGCTGGTTAGAGCACCACCTTGACATGGTGGGGGTCGTTGGTTCGAGTCCAATCGCGCCTACCAATATTTATGGGGCCGGGATGGCCTGTGGAGGTTGCGAAATGTCGCCGCGAACTAGCAAGGATGTCACTGGATAATCCCGGCGCATCGCAGTTCAGAGTCATTTCTGCATCTTCTAGTAGTATCCGAAAGCGCGGCCGGTCCGCGCTTTTTTCATTCTGGAGTTTGGGTCATGGTCAACGTCACGCTTCCCGATGGTTCGGTCCGCCAGTTCGAGGCGCCGGTCACGGTCGCGCAGGTCGCCTCCAGCATCGGCGCCGGGCTTGCCAAGGCGGCGCTCGCCGGGCGGGTGAACGGCAGGCTGGTCGACACCAGCCATGTCATCGATGCCGACGCGCAGCTCGCCATCGTCACCGCCAAGGACGCCGAAGCGCTCGACCTCATCCGTCACGACGCCGCGCACGTGATGGCGCAGGCGGTGCAGGAACTGTATCCGGGCACCCAGGTGACGATCGGCCCGGCGATCGAGAACGGCTTCTATTACGACTTCGCGCGCGAGCAGCCCTTCACGCCGGAAGACCTGGAAAAGATCGAAAAGCGCATGGACGAGATTGTCAAGCGCGATCTGCCGATCCGGCGCGAGGTGTGGGAGCGCGAGGACGCCAAGCGCGCGTTCGCCGCGCTGGGCGAGACCTACAAGGTGCAAATCATCGACGAGGTGATTCCGGCCGGCGAGGAGCTCTCCATTTATCGCCAAGGCGACTGGTTCGACGTCTGCCGCGGCCCGCACCTGCCGTCGACCGGCAAGCTGCCGCGCGCGTTCAAGCTGATGAAGCTGGCGGGCGCGTACTGGCGCGGCGACTCGAAAAACCCGATGCTGCAGCGGATTTACGGCACGGCGTGGGCGAAGAAGGAAGACCTCGACGCCTACCTGCACCGGCTGGAAGAGGCCGAGAAGCGCGACCACCGCAAGCTGGCGAAACAGCTTGACCTCCTGCACATGCAGGACGAGGCGCCGGGCATGGTGTTCTGGCATCCCAAGGGCTGGGTCGTGTGGCAGCAGATCGAGCAGTACATGCGGCAGAAATTCGTCGAGCACGGCTATCAGGAAGTGCGCACCCCGGCGGTGATGGACCGCAGCATGTGGGAGAAATCCGGCCACTGGGACAACTACCGCGACAACATGTTCACCACCGCGTCGGAAAACCGTGACTACGCGGTGAAGCCGATGAACTGCCCCGGCCACGTGCAGATTTTCAACAGTAGCCTGCATTCCTATCGCGACCTGCCGCTCAGGCTGGCCGAGTTCGGCTCCTGCCACAGGAACGAGCCGTCGGGCGCGCTGCACGGCATCATGCGGGTGCGCGGCTTCACCCAGGACGACGCCCACATCTTCTGTACCGAAGACCAGATCGAGCAGGAGGTGGCCGACTTCATCGTCATGCTGCAAAAGGTCTACGCCGACTTCGGCTTCGACGACGTGCTGGTCAAGCTGTCGACCCGGCCGGACAAGCGTGTCGGTTCGGACGAGAGCTGGGACAAGGCGGAAGCCGCGCTGGCGGCGGCATTGGGCAAAAACAAGCTGGCCTACGACCTGCAGCCGGGCGAGGGCGCGTTCTACGGCCCCAAGATCGAGTTCAGCTTGAAGGATACGCTCGGACGGCTGTGGCAGTGCGGCACCATCCAGCTCGATTTCAACCTCCCGGTGCGCCTGGGCGCCGAGTTCGTCGACGAGGACAACAGCCGCAAGCCGCCGGTGATGCTGCATCGGGCGATCCTCGGCTCGATGGAGCGCTTCATCGGCATCCTGATCGAGCACCACGCCGGCAACTTCCCGCTGTGGCTGGCGCCGGTGCAGGCGATGGTGATGAATATCAGCGAACATCAGGCCGGCTATGCGCAGCAGGTCACCCAGGCGCTGCGCCAGGCCGGCATCCGCGCGGCGGCGGACTTGAGTAATAACAAGATTACCTATAAAATCCGGGAACATAGCTTGCAGAAGCTGCCTTATCAGCTGGTCGTCGGCGACAAGGAAATGGAGACCGGCGTGGTTTCCGTCCGTGCCCGCGGCAACCAGTACCTGGGGCAGCTCGGTTTGGATGACTTGATTGCGCGCCTGAAAGCGGAAACGCTGGCACGTCAGTAACGGCGGTCAAACAAGGCGTTGGGGCCTCCCGTGAGGGACTCGGCCCCGCGCCTTCTTTATTTGTTTGACCTTTTTGCCTTGGCGCCAAGCGTCAGGTTTTTATTTGGAGAACGACTCATCGCGACAGAAAAGAAACAGACACGCATCAATGGTGAAATTACGTC
>JAMCVR010000086.1:0-5941 GCA_023475455.1 Thermoplasmatota archaeon
AATTCCTCGCAGCGCTGCCCGACCACAAGACAGTCGTGTTGCCGATGGTTCCCACGGCAGAGAATCTCGCGGCCGAGGCCTTCCGCGTCCTCGACGCCGCCTATCTCGACACCTACGGCAACCAGCTCAGGCTGGAGCGGGTGCGGCTGTACGAAACCCCCAACAACTGGGCCGATGCCGTGCGCCCGTTTTGATGAATGGAGCGATCATGCTGAACCTTGCCTTGCCCCCACAGCTTGCCAAAGTGGTCAGCCGGCTCCCGGTCGCGCCACCCAGCCTGGCGTTTTCGTTGGCGGCCAACCGTCTGCTGTGGCCCGCGCTGCAAACGCTCGACTGGCAGCCGCTGGTCGGCCGGCGTTACGCCATCCGCGTGAAAGACGTCGGGCTCTGTCTGCGCTTCGCCGTCACCCCGCGCGGATTCGCGCCGGACAGCGGCGCACCCGACCTCACCATCAGCGCCACCGCGCGCGATTTCCTGCTGCTGCTCGCGCGCCGCGAAGACCCCGACACCCTCTTCTTCAGCCGCCGCCTGGTGAGCGAAGGCGACACCGAACTCGGCCTTATCGTCAAGAATCTGCTCGATGCCCTCGATCCCGAGACGGTGCTGTGTAGGTTGCCCTTGCCGCTGGCGCGCGCGGCACGGCGCCTGATGGCGGTATAGAGGGAAACCGCCCGGGCGGTCGGGAAAAGGCGTGCCCGGTGGAGGGCGGCGTTGCCCTGCCTTGCCGACTCAGGGCGGCAGCGCCGATGCCGTGCGCCCGTTTTGATGAATGGAGCGATCATGCTGAACCTTGCCTTGCCCCCACAGCTTGCCAAAGTGGTCAGCCGGCTCCCGGTCGCGCCACCCAGCCTGGCGTTTTCGTTGGCGGCCAACCGTCTGCTGTGGCCCGCGCTGCAAACGCTCGACTGGCAGCCGCTGGTCGGCCGGCGTTACGCCATCCGCGTGAAAGACGTCGGGCTCTGTCTGCGCTTCGCCGTCACCCCGCGCGGATTCGCGCCGGACAGCGGCGCACCCGACCTCACCATCAGCGCCACCGCGCGCGATTTCCTGCTGCTGCTCGCGCGCCGCGAAGACCCCGACACCCTCTTCTTCAGCCGCCGCCTGGTGAGCGAAGGCGACACCGAACTCGGCCTTATCGTCAAGAATCTGCTCGATGCCCTCGATCCCGAGACGGTGCTGTGTAGGTTGCCCTTGCCGCTGGCGCGCGCGGCACGGCGCCTGATGGCGGTATAGAGGGAAACCGCCCGGGCGGTCGGGAAAAGGCGTGCCCGGTGGAGGGCGGCGTTGCCCTGCCTTGCCGACTCAGGGCGGCAGCGCGATTTTCTGGTCGACGCTGAACCGGTAATCGTGGAACACCTGCTCCGCGCCGAGAAGCCGATAACTGCCGTCCGGCAGGCGCCGGGTGGTGTCCTTGAGGCGGTAGGCGGTGTGGCCGCAGGTCCAGATGTCGAAGTTGCGCATGTGGGTGCACAGGCAGGTCTTGTCCATGACCTTCACCTTCTTCGCGGTCGGGTGCAATTCCACCTGGCGGTTGTAGGCGTCGATATAGGCGCAGCGGCCGTTGGCGTCGAGCAGGTAACCGTAGGCTTCGCAGTTGGGGCGGATGCCGGCGCCGATTCCGGGGCTGCCCTTGAGCATGCGCATCGGGTAGCCGGTCGGCGAGATGGCGTTGACCTCGATGTCGTCCTCGCCGGCCTTGAAGTATTCCTGCTTGACCTTGTCCGGCAGGCCGCATTCGCGGGTGACGGTGAAGCGGGTCGCCACCTGCACCGCGGCCGCGCCCTGTTCGAGGAAGGCCGCGGCATCGCTGCCGGTGAAAATGCCGCCGGCGGCGATTACCGGAATGTCGAGATGTTCGGCCTTCAGGAAGGCCAGCACCTCGGCGACGATGGTGGCGAGATCGTATTGCGCCCAGTCCATGCCGAAGCCGAGGTGCCCCCCCGCGAGCGGCCCTTCCACCACGACATAGTCCGGCAGGCGCCGCAGCCGCGCGTTCTTGCGCAGGAACATCGCCAGCGCGCGCGGCGAGGAGACGATGATGCCGAGCTTGGCGTCGCGGAAGCGCGGATGATCCTCGATCAGCGCGAACGAGCCGAGGTGCAGGCCGGCGGAGAGCGTGATGCCGTCGATGCCGGCGTCGAGCGCGGCGGAAAGACGCATGCGCAGCGTCTCGCGCGGCGCGTTCATGGTCAGCTTCTCCATGCAGTTGATGAAGATCATGCCGTCGCCGCGCTTGGCTTCCATGGCCTGGCCGACGTGGTTGCGCGTCGCCTCTTCGAGCACCGCGAGGTTGAAGTGCACGCTGGATTTGTCGCTGCTGGCGACGTTGGCCTTGTACTTTTTCAGCTTCTGGCTGACGAAATCGGTGTCGAAGCGCCGGTCGGACACGGTCTGCACCATGGCGTCGGAGATGTGGCCGATGCCGCCGAGACGCGCCACTTCAAGCGCCAGCTCGGCGGTCGAGATGTCCACCCCCATGCCGCCGATGACGATCGGAACCAGTTCCTGTTTGCCGAAGCGCAGGCGGAAATCATCCACGCGTTTCATTCTTGTCCTTCTGTTTTTGTTGACGGATCTGCCGGCGCTTGCGCACCTCGCGCCATTCGCTGCCGAACACCGGAATTGTATCCACACGCCGCACGGGTGACACCGGAAAGATTCAGGGCCGCCCACTTTACCCGGTTAAATGGCGCAGAGTCAGGTCAAGCGCCCGCCATGTCGGCCAAAGCGACGCGTGGCGGACAACAGATTCAGCCACAGCAGCAGCGCCGACAGTGCCAGCGCACTGCCTGCCGCAAGGACCCACCGCGGCCACAACACGGCGGCGACGAGCAGCGCGCAGGCGGCGAGGTGGAGACGGAACTGCCAGCGCATCCAGCGTTCCGCAATCATCTGCTTCATGGTCGGGATGCTGCCTGCGCGCGCCTGCAACTGCGCCTGCAGGTGAAACCAGGCGAGGAAGGGCACGATCTTGTAGAGCATGCCGCTCACCACGCTGACCGCGAAACCGACGATGAACAGCACGCCCAGCAGCAGCGGATAGGCGTCGCTCTTTTCCCATGCCGGCCAGAATTGAGCCGCGAGCCAGACGGCCACGCAGGCGATCAGGCTGGCCATGCCGAGGCGCCAGAAATCGAGGGTGACGTCGGGCAGTTTTCTGCGCCGGCGCGCTTGCAGGCGCAAGATGGCGAGGGCAAACAGCAGGATGCCGCCGGCGAGGCCGGCCTCGACGAGGAGTGCGGCGGCTTGCGGCAACAGCGGGGCGGCGGCGTGGAGCAGCAGCAGCGCGAACAACGCGCCGGCCAGCCAGCGGCTGATGCGCGGCGGATAGGGCGGGGTGATCTGGAACATCGGCACGACCTGGTAAGCGACGCCGATCACCAGCAGCATCACCCAGCCGGCCAGGCCGAAGGCGACGTGCGCAGCGATCGTGGATTCGGCGGCGGGCGGAAACCACCCGCCGGCGCGCGGCAGGGCGAGAGCCAGCCCCAGCGGGACGGTGATGCCAAGACAGACCAGCGCGAAGCGCACGCCGCTGACGGTGACGCCGGTGGCGGCGCGCGCGAGGCTGATGGCCGCGGCCGCGAGAAAAACCGCGAAGCCGCCGCCGAGCAGGACGATGCCGATGCCGAAAGCAGCCGGCGCGGCGGTCAGAAAGCCGGCCATCAACGCAACGGTTCCGGCAGCAAGCGACAGGTGGCTGAGCCATGCCACACGGCGCGGCGCGGGCAGCGGCGAGCCGGCCACCACCGGCAGCATCTGCAGCAATGCGCCCAGCATCGTCATGGCGAGAAAGCCCAGCGTCAGCGCGTGGGCGAGGGCGAGCGCCTGCGGCGTCCAGCGCGAGGCCAAGGTGTCGGGCGCCAGCACGATCAGGCCCGCGGCGGCGAGCAGAAACAGCGGGGCGGTGAGAAAAAACCGCAGCGGCAGCGAGAACGGCGGCGCCTGTTCGAAGGAGAGACCGGCTTGCAGGCTCATGGCGTGCCGACTTGAGTGATCAGGATGACGTAGCTGCCGTCGGCTTCCATCCGGGTGGCGTGGCGATAGCCTCTTTCGGCGAGGATGCGATAGAGCGGAAACGGTTCGCGGTGCAGCAGCAGCCGGATCGACTGGCCGGGGCGCAGCAGGGCCAGCGTCTGCATCACCTTTTCCATCGGCTCCGGCGGTTCCAGCCCGCGCGCGTCGACGAGGATTTCGGGCGCCGGCGCGCTCACGCGGGCCGCTGGCTCGCGTTGGCTTCCATGTTACGGATCAGGCTGTCGCGCGCGTCGCCCAGCACCCGGTCGGACATGGGGTAAAGCATGTTTTCTTCTTTCAGGTTGTGCTGCTGCATCAGCATGTTGAGCGTTTCCGACAGGCCAAGGTAGCCGTCTTGATTGCCGGCCGCAACGGCGCTTGCCATTTCATGCAGCAGGTCGCGCATCTGCGCGTGTTCCGTGCGCATGACCTGGGTCGGGCCCGAACTCATGCCGGTACGGGATTCGAATGCGGGAAACAGGACGTCCTCCTCCATCGCCAGATGGCGTGCCATCGCCGCCTGAAAACGGCCGAACAGGCTGCGCGCGCTGTCCCAGCTTTTTTGCGCCACGGCGGCTTCGGCGGAGGCGAACAGCTCGTCGCAGGCGCGGTGGCGATAGCCTCTTTCGGCGAGGATGCGATAGAGCGGAAACGGTTCGCGGTGCAGCAGCAGCCGGATCGACTGGCCGGGGCGCAGCAGGGCCAGCGTCTGCATCACCTTTTCCATCGGCTCCGGCGGTTCCAGCCCGCGCGCGTCGACGAGGATTTCGGGCGCCGGCGCGCTCACGCGGGCCGCTGGCTCGCGTTGGCTTCCATGTTACGGATCAGGCTGTCGCGCGCGTCGCCCAGCACCCGGTCGGACATGGGGTAAAGCATGTTTTCTTCTTTCAGGTTGTGCTGCTGCATCAGCATGTTGAGCGTTTCCGACAGGCCAAGGTAGCCGTCTTGATTGCCGGCCGCAACGGCGCTTGCCATTTCATGCAGCAGGTCGCGCATCTGCGCGTGTTCCGTGCGCATGACCTGGGTCGGGCCCGAACTCATGCCGGTACGGGATTCGAATGCGGGAAACAGGACGTCCTCCTCCATCGCCAGATGGCGTGCCATCGCCGCCTGAAAACGGCCGAACAGGCTGCGCGCGCTGTCCCAGCTTTTTTGCGCCACGGCGGCTTCGGCGGAGGCGAACAGCTCGTCGCAGGCGCGGTGGTCGCTGCCCAGAAAGTCCACAATCGTGCCCATGTGCTTCCTCCGTAACTGTCGGAAATTGCATGTGATTAAGTTTATCAGGATATCCTAACCTGAAATTCATCTTGACTTGGGTACAAGATGTCGTATCTTCCGTATCTGCCAAACACAAAATGTTGATACGGAGGTGACAGGTATGAATTCTTTGATAGCAGTTCTGCCCCGCGAAGTCATCAAGCGCGACGGGCGGCGGGCGGCGTTTGATGCCGCGAAAATACGTTCAGCCATTCTGCGTGCCGGCCAGGCAACGGGTGAGTTTGGCGAAGCCGAAGCCGATTTGCTCACCGCCCAGGTGGTGAAGGTGCTGCTCCACAGCTTCCGCAACGCCCCGCCGGACATCGAGCGCATCCAGGACGTGGTCGAGCAGAGCCTGATCGCCGCCAACCACCTCGACACCGCGCGCGCCTACATCGCCTACCGCGAAAGCCACAAGAAGCTGCGCGAGGACCGCAAGACGCTGGTCGACGTGGAAGCGTCGATCAACGAATACCTGTCGCGCCAGGACTGGCGCGTCAACGCCAATGCCAACCAGGGCTACTCGCTGGGCGGGCTGATCCTCAACGTCTCCGGCAAGGTGGTGGCCAACTACTGGCTGAACCACGTCTACCCGCCCGAACTGGGCGAAGCCCACCGCGAGGGCGCGCTCCACATCCACGACCTCGACATGCTGGCGGGCTACTG
>JAMCVR010000086.1:6630-15355 GCA_023475455.1 Thermoplasmatota archaeon
GTTCGGTCGGCGTGGTGACGGTCAACTGCGCGCGCCTGGGCTACCAGTACCGGGGCGACGAGGCCGCGCTGCTGCGCCGCCTCGACGCGCTGCTCGACATGGCGCGCAACGGGCTGGAAATCAAGCGCAAGGAAATCCAGCGGCTGATGGACAACGGCCTCTTCCCCTATACCAAGCGCTATCTCGGCACGTTGCGCAACCACTTCTCGACCATCGGGGTCAACGGCGTCAACGAGATGATCCGCAATTTCACGGGCGACGAACACGACATCACCACCGAATGGGGCCACGACTTCGCGGTGCGCCTGCTCGATCACATCCGCGCGCGCATCGCCGCGTTCCAGGAAGAGACCGGCCACCTCTACAACCTGGAGGCGACGCCGGCCGAAGGCACCACCTACCGCTTCGCCAAGGAAGACGCCAAGCGCTATCCGGACATCCTGCAGGCGGGCACCATTGACGCGCCGTATTACACCAACTCGTCGCAACTGCCGGTGGGCTACACCGACGATGCCTTCGAAGCGCTGGAGCGGCAGGACGACCTGCAGCGCAAGTACACCGGCGGCACCGTGCTGCACCTCTACATGTCGGAGCACATCTCGTCCGCGGAGGCATGCAGGAAGCTGGTGCGCCGCGCGCTCGAGCGCTTCCGCCTGCCCTACATCACGGTGACGCCGACTTTTTCAATCTGCCCCAAACACGGCTACCTCGCCGGCGAGCACGAGTTCTGCCCCGCGTGCGACGAGGAAGCCCTGTCGCGCAAACGCGCTGTTGCCGCATAAATTTAAGGAGATCGACATGAACGACATGACCGTACCGACCCAAGCCCTGAACGCTGCTGACCTGAGGGACGAGGAGCGCACCCGCTGCGAAGTGTGGACCCGCGTGATGGGCTACCATCGCCCGGTGACGAGCTTCAACAAGGGCAAGCAGAGCGAGCACCGCGAGCGGCGTTTCTTTGTCGAAGGCCGTTGCTCGGCTTGACCCGCCATGCCAACCCGTTCGTCATTCCGGGCTTCGACCCGGAATCCAGTGATGCGACTGGATGCCGGCATTCGCCGGCATGACGAAGCCGGGGTTCGGCTGGCGGGCCCAGGTGGATGGCCATGCTTCGCGTTGGCGGCCTGACCCCGCTGTCCACCACCGACTGGCCCGGCATGCTGGCCGCGGTGGTGTTTTGCCAGGGCTGCCCGTGGCGCTGCGGCTATTGCCACAACCCCGACCTGATTCCCGCGCGCGGCGACAGCGAAATTCCCTGGGAGAACGTGCTGGCCTTCCTGCGTCGCCGCCAGGGACTGCTCGACGGCGTGGTGTTTTCCGGCGGCGAGCCGACGCTGCAGTCAGCGTTGCCTGATGCGATGCGCGAGGTGCGCGCGCTCGGATTCGGGATCGGCCTGCACACCGGCGGTGCCTACCCGCAGCATCTGGCTGAGGTGCTGCCGTGGGTCGACTGGGTGGGGCTGGACGTGAAGGCGCCGTTCGCGGACTACCCGCGCATCACCGGCGCGGCCGGCAGCGGCGGGCGTGCGCTCGCCGGCCTGCAACTCATCCTGGCGTCCGGCGTCGAGCATGAAATCCGCACTACCGTGCATCCGGCGCTGCTGACCGATGCGGATATTGCCCGTATCGCGCATGAGCTGGCCGCGCACGGCGCGAAGCATTATGTCATCCAGGCTTTCCGCAGCCAGGGGTGCCGCAATGAAGGGCTGCGTGAGAATACGGCGCGCGACCGGCCCTTGCAGGACGTGGGCGAGGAACTGGCCGGGCTGTTCGGTGAATTTTCGGTGCGTGCGTAAGCTGGCGCCGGCCAACCCGCAGGAAGAGCGGCCACTGCAATTGCATTGCGCGCTCCGCATCGCCCCACAGCGGAGCGAGTTCGGCTCTCAGCGCCGGCAGCGGATTGTTCCCGTTGGCGTTCTGGTAGCGCTTCACCGCCGACCAGGTGGAAAGATAGTCCAGCAGCCGCGGCAGGGTCCATTCGATTTCGATATGAAAAGCCGGTGCCGCCAGTTCCGCAAACGGGAATTCCAGGCTGCGGTAGGCGTCGTCGATCAGTGCGCGCTCGGGCGGCCACCAGGGGCCGACGGTTTCGGCATAGAAACGCCGGAACGGCGCGTCCATCTCCCCCGGCAGCGCCATGCGGCCGTAGCCCCACAGGGCGACCACGCCGCCGGGTTTCAGCACGCGCGCCGCTTCGGCGTAAAAGCGCGGCAGGTCGAACCAGTGCGCCGCCTGCGCGACGGTGACGAGGTCGACGCTGCGGTCGGCCAGGCCGCTCGCTTCGGCAGGCGCCACCCGGAAGTCGATTCCGGGATGGGATTCGGCATGGCGGATCTGCTCGGCGGAGGCATCGGTGGCGACGACGCGGCGGAAATGCGGCGCCAGCCCCAGCGCCGCCTGGCCGCTGCCGGTGGCGCAGTCCCAGGCCGCGTCGCGCCCGGCGCACAGGCCGGCGAGCCAGCCGAACAGCGCCGCGGGATAGTCCGGGCGATAGGCGGCGTAGCGGTCGGATGCCGATGAAGAGTGATCCTTGAAGGTGTTGCTCATGCCGGCAGCAGCGTCAGCCGCAGGTCGCCGCCGATCTGCCGCACGTCGGCCAGCTTGAAGCGGGCGGCGTCGTCGGCCAGGGACGTCAGCGGCGGCAGCGCGAACAGGCCGCGCGCGTCGTCGCCCACCGCCATCGGCGCCACGTAGGCCACCCATTCGTCGACCAGGCCGGCTGCGAGCAGTGCGCCGTTCAAGCGCGCGCCGGCTTCGACGTGCAGTTCGTTGACGCCGCGTTGCGCCAGCAGCGTGAGCAAGGCGGCGAGGTCGACGCGGCCGTCCGCCCCGGGCAACTCGATCACCTCCGCGCCCGCCTGTTCGAGCGCGGTGCGCGCGGCCGCTTCGGCGTGGTGGCAGGTGACGAGCGCGGGCAGGATCGCCGCATCCGTCGGCGTGCGCAATCCGGAATCCGCCACGACCCGCAGCGGCTGGCGGCCGATGTCGAAATCGCGCACGTTCATGCGCGGATTGTCGGCGAGCACGGTACCGCTGCCGGTGAGGATGGCGCAGGCGCGCGCGCGCAGTTTCTGCACGTCGGCGCGCGCCGCCTCGCCGGTGATCCACTGCGAGGCGCCGTTGGCGAGTGCGGTTTTGCCGTCCAGCGTCGACGCGGTCTTGAGCCGTACCCAAGGGCGCTGCCGCGCCATGCGCGAAACGAAGCCGGGATTGAGCGCGCGCGCCTCGGCCTCCAGCAGACCGACCTCGGCCAGGATGCCGGCCAGCGTCAGCATGGCGATGCCGCCGCCGGCGACCAGGGGATTGGGATCGGTCATCGCCGCCGCCACGCGCGCCACGCCGGCGTTGATCAGCGCTTCGGCGCACGGCGGGGTGCGGCCGTGATGCGAGCAGGGTTCGAGCGTGACGTACACCGTCGCGCCGCGCGCCGCGTCGCCTGCGGCCTTCAGCGCATGGATTTCGGCGTGCGGCGTGCCGGCGCGTTCATGCCAGCCCTCGCCGACGACGCGGCCGTCCCTGACGATGACGCAGCCGACGCGCGGGTTGGGATGGGTGGTGTAAAGCCCGCGTGCCGCGAGCTGCAGGGCGCGCGCCATGTGGGCATGGTCGGCGGCGCTGAAGCGGTCGGCGCTGGACATTTACTCGTCGATGTCGCGGATGACGTCGCGGAAGTCGTCGACGTCCTGGAAGCTGCGGTACACCGAGGCGAAGCGGATGTAGGCGATCTTGTCGAGCTTCTTCAGCTCGTTCATCACCAGTTCGCCGATTTCGCGCGCCGGCACTTCGCGCTCGCCCAGCGTCAGCAGGCGCTGGCGGATGCGGTTGACGGCGGCGTCGACCAGTTCGGTGGAAACCGGCCGCTTGTGCAGCGCGCGGCGGAAGCCTTCGCGCAGTTTTCGCTCGTCAAAATCCTCGCGGGTGCCGTTGGTCTTGACGATCTGCGGCGGCCGCAGCTCGGCGGTTTCCCAGGTGGTGAAGCGCTTGTCGCAAGCGGCGCAGCGGCGGCGCCGGCGAATCGCGTCGCCCGCCTCATTGACGCGGGAGTCGATGACCTGGGTGTCGAGGGAACCGCAGAAGGGACACTTCATTTTTAGGGGCTAGGATCCAGGGGCTAGGAGATAGGGAATGAGCGGCCTTTGGCCGCGCTATCAAATAAGGCGCGAAGCAACATTCCCTAGTCCCTATCTCCTAGTTCCTAAATCCTTACCCATACACCGGAAACTTCGCCGTCAGCTTCGCCACTTCGCCCTTCACCCGTTCGATCACCGCCTCGTCGGCCGGCGCGTCGAGCACGTCGGCGATCAGGTGGGCGAGCTGTTCGGCTTCGAGTTCGGTGAAGCCGCGCGTGGTCATCGCCGGCGTGCCGATGCGGATGCCGCTGGTGACGAAGGGCTTCTGCGGGTCGTTGGGGATGGAGTTCTTGTTGACCGTGATGTGGGCGCGGCCGAGGAGCGCCTCGGCTTCCTTGCCGGTGAGGTGCTTGCTGCGCAGGTCGACCAGGAATACGTGGCTCTCGGTGCGGCCGGAGATGATGCGCAGCCCGCGTTCGACCAGCACCTTGCACATCACCAGCGCGTTGTCGATCACCTGTTCCTGGTAGAGCTTGAATTCCTTGCCGGACGCTTCCTTGAACGCCACCGCCTTGCCGGCGATGACGTGCATCAGCGGGCCGCCCTGCAGGCCGGGGAAGATCGCCGAGTTGATCGCCTTCTCGTGCTCGGCCTTCATCAAAATGATGCCGCCGCGCGGGCCGCGCAGGGTCTTGTGGGTGGTCGAGGTGACGACGTCGGCGTGCGGCACCGGGTTGGGATAGACGCCCGCGGCGATCAGGCCGGCGTAGTGCGCCATGTCGACCATGAATATTGCGCCGATTTCCTTGGCGATCTTGGCGAAGCGCTCGAAGTCGATGCGCAGCGCGTAGGCCGAGGCGCCGGCGATGATCAGCTTCGGCTTGTGCTCGCGCGCAAGCGCTTCCATCTTCTCGTAGTCGATTTCTTCCTTCTCGTTGAGGCCGTAGGCCACCACGTTGAACCACTTGCCCGACATGTTCAACGCCATGCCGTGGGTGAGGTGGCCGCCTTCGGCGAGGCTCATGCCCATGATGGTGTCGCCGGGCTTCAGGAAGGCCATGAACACCGCCTGGTTGGCCTGCGAACCGGAGTTGGGCTGCACGTTGGCGGCCTCGGCGCCGAACAGCGCCTTCACGCGGTCGATCGCCAGCTGTTCGACGATGTCGACGTATTCGCAGCCGCCGTAGTAGCGCTTGCCGGGGTAGCCCTCGGCGTACTTGTTGGTGAGCTGCGAGCCCTGCGCTTGCATCACCGCCGGGCTGGTGTAGTTTTCCGACGCGATCAGCTCGATGTGATCCTGCTGGCGGCGGTCTTCTTTCTGGATCGCCGCCCACAGGTCGGGGTCGGTCTTGGCGAGGGTGTCTTGGCGGTTGAACATGGTGATCGGACAGGGCTGGAAAAGTGGTGATTTTAACACGCGGCGCCTGCCCGTTGAGGCCCGTATAATCGGCCAAAACAGGAGCGAATCCATGCAAAGACGAGATTTCCTGGCGGGCGCGGGCGTCGCCGCCATGCTGCCCATGGCGGCCGCGCAGGCAGCGCCCGCAGAATTGAGCCAGCTGCCCACCATCCGCTGGCGGCTGGCGTCGAGCTTCCCCAAGAGCCGTAGGCCACCACGTTGAACCACTTGCCCGACATGTTCAACGCCATGCCGTGGGTGAGGTGGCCGCCTTCGGCGAGGCTCATGCCCATGATGGTGTCGCCGGGCTTCAGGAAGGCCATGAACACCGCCTGGTTGGCCTGCGAACCGGAGTTGGGCTGCACGTTGGCGGCCTCGGCGCCGAACAGCGCCTTCACGCGGTCGATCGCCAGCTGTTCGACGATGTCGACGTATTCGCAGCCGCCGTAGTAGCGCTTGCCGGGGTAGCCCTCGGCGTACTTGTTGGTGAGCTGCGAGCCCTGCGCTTGCATCACCGCCGGGCTGGTGTAGTTTTCCGACGCGATCAGCTCGATGTGATCCTGCTGGCGGCGGTCTTCTTTCTGGATCGCCGCCCACAGGTCGGGGTCGGTCTTGGCGAGGGTGTCTTGGCGGTTGAACATGGTGATCGGACAGGGCTGGAAAAGTGGTGATTTTAACACGCGGCGCCTGCCCGTTGAGGCCCGTATAATCGGCCAAAACAGGAGCGAATCCATGCAAAGACGAGATTTCCTGGCGGGCGCGGGCGTCGCCGCCATGCTGCCCATGGCGGCCGCGCAGGCAGCGCCCGCAGAATTGAGCCAGCTGCCCACCATCCGCTGGCGGCTGGCGTCGAGCTTCCCCAAGAGCCTCGACACCATCTACGGCGCGGCCGAAACCCTGTCCAAGCGCGTCGCCGCGCTCACAAGCGGCAAGTTCCAGATCCGCGTCTTCGCCGGCGGCGAACTGGTGCCCGGCCTGCAGGTGCTCGACGCGGTCGGCAACGGCACCGCCGAATGCGGCCACTCGGCGGGCTATTACTACGTCGGCAAGAACCTCGCGCTCGCCTTCGACACCGCCGTCCCGTTCGGCCTCACCGCGCGCCAGCAGAACGCTTGGATGTACGCCGGCGGCGGCCTCTCGGCGCTGCGCAAGCTCTATTCGAAGTACAACGTGGTGCAGTTTCCCGGCGGCAACACCGGCACCCAGATGGGCGGCTGGTTCAGGAAGCCGATCAAGTCGATGGCCGATTTGCGCGGCCTCAAAATGCGCATCCCCGGCATCGGCGGCCAGATCATGGCCAAGCTCGGCGCCGTGCCGCAGACCCTGCCCGGCGGCGACATCTACCCCGCGCTGGAACGCGGCGCGCTTGACGCCGCCGAATGGGTGGGGCCGTACGACGACGAGAAGCTCGGCTTCCACAAGATCGCCATGCACTACTACTATCCCGGCTGGTGGGAAGGCGGCCCGCAGCTCTCCTTCTACGTCAACCAGGCCAGCTGGCGCGCCTTGCCCGAGCAGTACCGCCAGGCCTTCGAAGTCGCCACCGCCGAGGCCAACCAGCTGATGCTCGCCCAATACGACGCCAAGAACCCGCCCGCGCTGCTGCGCCTGGTGGGGCAGGGCGTCCAACTGCACCCGTATCCCAAGGACGTGATGCTCGCCGCGCGCCGCGCCACCTTCGAACTGTACGAAGAGGAAGCGAAAACCAACCCGGATTTCGCGACCATCTACCGTTCCTGGAAGCTGTTCCGCGACACCCAGTTCCAGTGGTTCAAGGTCGCCGAAGCGGCGTATTCCAACTTCAACTACTACGTGAAATGATTCCGCGCTAACCTAAGAAAAACGCAAAAAATGTCGTCACCCCGGCGGTGCGCGGTTGTTACAGCTTTAGCTGTTTACAACCGCGGCCTACCCCTTGCGGGTGAACGCCGGGGTCCAGCTGCTTGATTAGACTGGATTCCGGCGTCCGCCGGAATGACAAACGGACCCGCTCAGCGTTTCCAAGTCACGTTTGCTAAAGGCTAAACCGAGGCACCCATGAACAAACTCGACCAGCTCATCACCACCTTCGACCTCGGCCTGCGCACCGTCTTCGCCAGCCCCCACGCCGGCCGCCCCTATCCCGGCGCCGGACCGGAAGCGGCCCTGAGCGATGCGGAAAAAGCCCAGGCCGCCGCGCTGATGCGCGTCAACCACGTCGGCGAAGTCTGCGCGCAGGCCCTGTACGCCGGGCAGGCGCTCACCGCGAAGAATGAAACCGTGCGCGACGAACTCGAACAGGCCGCGCGCGAAGAGACCGACCACCTCGCCTGGTGCGAAACGCGCATCAACGAACTCGGCGGCCGCAAGAGCCTGCTCAATCCGCTGTGGTTCGGCGGCGCGTTCGGCATCGGCGTCGTTGCCGGAATGCTGGGCGACAAATGGAACCTCGGCTTCCTCGCCGAAACCGAACGCCAGGTCGAAGCCCACCTCGACGGCCACCTGCGGCAGCTGCCCGAAGCCGACGCCAGGAGCCGCGCCGTCGTCGAGCAGATGAAGGTCGACGAAGCCCGGCATGCGCAAACCGCCGTCGACCACGGCGGCGCGCCGCTGCCGATGCCGGTCAAACAGGCGATGCGTTTTGCGGCGGATGTGATGCGGCAGACGGCGAGCCGGATTTAGTCCCATGATCCGCGGCGCAATGCCGCGGTTGGCAGACATGCCATGGTTGGACTCCTTTCCACGCCCAACCATCCTGTAGCTTGACTTCCTTTAGATTGTTGTCAAAAATGCCAACATGAAGGCCGAACTGCTCAAGCAGCACCGTCAACGCCTGCTCAATGGTGGGTTGGTCGAGATGAAAATATGGAAGCTGCCCTGCCCGGTGCCGCCTTGCGACCACGCCTTCAAGTATCGACTGGTCTATATCCTGGACGGGGAGCGGCTTGTCGGCTTCGATAATGAGCGTGGCAAGGGCGATCACAAGCACCTGGACGGAAAAGAGTCCGTCTACCGCTTTGTTTCCATCGACCAGCTTCTGGATGATTTCCTGGCAGAAGTGGAAAGGAGAGTTGAATGAGAACCGCCGTCATCGAAATCAACCCCGACTGGAAAGCCGCGCTCAGGGCAGGCGCAAAAGGCATACGCCAGGCCGCCAAATACGGGCGTGTCCAACAGTTCACTTTCAGCTATGCCAGCCCCGAACTGCTGTTCTCCGAAATCAGTCCCAAGCGCTGGGGGGTGCTGGAAGCGATGAGCGGCGCCGGCGAAATGAGTC
>JAMCVR010000059.1 GCA_023475455.1 Thermoplasmatota archaeon
TGTACGGTTCCTGGCCGATGTTGAAGCGGCTCTGGATGGTCTCTTCCGGCAGGAAGTGGATTTCCTTCACCGCCAGCGCCACGTCCTTCGGTTCCAGCTCGGCATGGAAGCCGGCCTTCTTCGCCAGCAGCGAGTTCACGCCGTCGGCGAGGATCACCACGTCGGCGTAGACCGAGCCGCCCTCGCGGTCGGTCTGCACGCCGATCACGCGGTCGCGGTCCATGATCAGGTTGGTGACGGTGGTTTCGCACACCAAGAGGGCGCCGGCGTCCTGCACCCGTTTCGAGAACCACTTGTCGAACTGGGCGCGCACGATGGTGTAGCGGTTGTACGGTTCCTGGTTGAACTCGGCGGAACGGTAGGTGGAGCCGACGTAGGAGGCGTCGTCCAGCACCCACATCTGCTGCTCGATGACGTGGCGCTCCAGCGGCGCGTCATCGCGGAAATCGGGGATGATCTCCTCCAGCGCCTTCGAATACAGGATCGCGCCCTGCACGTTCTTCGAACCGGGGTACTCGCCGCGCTCGATCTGCAGGACTTTCAGTCCGGCCTTGGCCAGGATGTAGGCGGCGGCATTGCCCGAAGGGCCTGCGCCGACCACGATCGCATCAAATTTTTCGTCCATTGATTACTCCTTAAAAACCTTCACCACAGAGACACAGAGGCACAGAGAAAACCGTAACAAGCGTTTCTTCGTGCATGCCCAAGCAAGCCTGAGCTGTTGTCCTGCATGGGGTTCGCATTTCTCCGTGTCTCTGTGCCTCTGTGGTGAGATCGCTCTTCATACCGCCACCTTCGCCGTCGCCAGTTGCTGCCGGAACGCCTCGGTGAGCGCCGGCAGGATCTGCATCGCGTTGCCGACGATGCCGTAGGTGGCGAAGTCGAAGATCGGCGCGTTGGGGTCGCTGTTGATGGCGATGATCACGTCCGAGCCTTCCATGCCGACGCGGTGCTGGATCGCGCCGGAGATGCCGGCGGCGATGTAGAGCTTGGGGCGCACGGTCTTGCCGGACTGGCCGACCTGGCGTTCGAGGTCGACCCAACCGGCCTGCACCACCGGCCGCGTGGCGCCGACCTCGGCGCCGAGCACCTTGGCCAGGTCCCACACCAGCTGGAAATTCTCCGGCCGCTTCATGCCGCGCCCGCCGGACACGATGATGTCGGCGAAGGGCAGCTGCGGCTTGCCCGCGTGGTTGTCGGGGATGTATTCGAGCACCTTGGTGACGATGTCGGTCTCGATCATGCCGAGCGGATGTTCGGTGATGCTGCCGCTGCGCGTCTCGTCCTTCTTCGGCATGCTCATCACGCGCGGCCGCACCGTGGCCATCTGCGGGCGGTAGTTGAGGGTGACGATGGTGCACAAGAGGCTGCCGCCGAAGGTCGGACGCGTGGCGGCGAGGCTGCGGTTTTCCATGTCGATGTTGAGCTCGGTGCAGTCGGCGGTCAGCCCGGTCTGCAGCGTGGTGGCGACGCTGCCCGCGAGGTCGCGGCCCAGCGTGGTGGCGCCGAGCAGCAGGATTTCCGGCTCATAGGCGTTGACCAGGTCGGTCAGGCCTTTGGTGAAGGGCTGGTTGCGATAGTCGCCCAGCAGCGGGTCTTCCATCAGATAGCAGAGGTCGGCGCCGTAGTGGAACGCCTCCTGGCAGAAGCGCCGGGTCTGGATGCCGGGCGCGCCCATCACCACGCCGGCCAGCGGCACGCCAAGCTTGTCGGCGAGCTTGCGGCCTTCGCCCATCAGTTCCCACGACACGGGGTGGGCGGCGCCGCGCTCGTGCTCGACGAACACCCACACCCCCTTGTAGGACGCCAGGCGCGGGTCCAGTTCGAATTTGCGCCGTCCGGCGGGTTTCTTTTGCCGAGCGGATGTTCGGTGATGCTGCCGCTGCGCGTCTCGTCCTTCTTCGGCATGCTCATCACGCGCGGCCGCACCGTGGCCATCTGCGGGCGGTAGTTGAGGGTGACGATGGTGCACAAGAGGCTGCCGCCGAAGGTCGGACGCGTGGCGGCGAGGCTGCGGTTTTCCATGTCGATGTTGAGCTCGGTGCAGTCGGCGGTCAGCCCGGTCTGCAGCGTGGTGGCGACGCTGCCCGCGAGGTCGCGGCCCAGCGTGGTGGCGCCGAGCAGCAGGATTTCCGGCTCATAGGCGTTGACCAGGTCGGTCAGGCCTTTGGTGAAGGGCTGGTTGCGATAGTCGCCCAGCAGCGGGTCTTCCATCAGATAGCAGAGGTCGGCGCCGTAGTGGAACGCCTCCTGGCAGAAGCGCCGGGTCTGGATGCCGGGCGCGCCCATCACCACGCCGGCCAGCGGCACGCCAAGCTTGTCGGCGAGCTTGCGGCCTTCGCCCATCAGTTCCCACGACACGGGGTGGGCGGCGCCGCGCTCGTGCTCGACGAACACCCACACCCCCTTGTAGGACGCCAGGCGCGGGTCCAGTTCGAATTTGCGCCGTCCGGCGGGTTTCTTTTGTTCGGTTGTTTCGCTCATGTCGCGAGTCCTTTTAGCTAAAAATCTTTCACCACAGAGACACAGAGGCACAGAGAAAAACCAGGGAGGCAAAAAAGTGCCCCTCGATCAAGCCATACGCTCGCTGCGTTGTTGCAGTAATGCGGTTTTGCATTTCTCCGTGCCTCTGTGTCTCTGTGGTGAACATGTTTTTCTATGCTGCGTTTTTGCCGATTTCTTCCGCCAGATTCGGATGCTTGGTGAACATCTTCGCCAGCAGGGTGACGGCGAGGTCCTTCGGCTCCCGGCTTTCGCAGTCGATGATCTCGGCGCGCTGCGACTTGGCCTGCGGCGCGAACACCTTGCTGACGATGGTGGGCGAGCCCTTCAGCCCGATCTTCGCCACGTCCTCGATGCCGGCGGCGTCCTTGTCCCACTGCTTCAACGGGTAGCGCGCGGCGCGGAACATG
>JAMCVR010000032.1:0-11508 GCA_023475455.1 Thermoplasmatota archaeon
TGGTCGGTGCGGCGGTCGATCGGGCGCTGGCGTTTGCCGTGGCGGGTAACGGTGGGTTTCACCCACCCTACGATGATGCGCGGGTGCGTAGGGTGGGCGCAGCCCACGCGGTACGGCGGTCGATCGGGCGCTGGCGTTTGCCGTGGCGGGTAAAGGCGGGTGCAGCCCGCGCGGGCTTTATCGGCGCCTTGCCGCCGGCGTCAGAAAACCTTCATACCGCTGTCATTGCGTGCGCCTATGCTCGCTGCCAACAGGGGGCTCCATGCATCACGCAAACGAACTGACCGACGAGGAGTGCGGCCATCTGGCGCGCATCCTGCTCGCTTCGCGCCGGGTCATGCTGCGCCACCATTTTTTCAGCTGGGCGCATGGCCCGGTGCAGGCGCTCATTCCGCACGAAATCCTGCTGTGCGGCGTGGCGGACGAGAGCGGCTATCTGCTGCACGAGCGCTTCACCGCCTGCCGCTACTTCAGGGACGTTCATTACCACCGCGTCATCCATCCCGGCGACGGCCTGATCAACCAGCTGGCGCAGGAATGGCAGGCCTTCGGCGAGCCGCGCCTGATCGCGGCGCAGCACGACGATCCGGGCGGCTGGAACGCCCGCCTCACCGACCTCGAACTGAAGAACGTCGCCTTCCACGGCATGGGCTGGATCAACGGCCAGATCAAGGGCTATGCCAGTTTCTCGCGCGTGCGGGCGCCGTTCGACGGCCGCCTGGCGCTCTACATCGACATCCTGCTGCCGCCCCTGCTCGCCACCCTGGCGCGCGTGCTGGCCAACGAGGCGCGCACCCGCGCCAACAGCAGCCGCCCCATCGACCTTGTCACCGCGCGCCGCCCCATCAGCCTCGTCACCGTGCGCGAAGCCGAAGTGCTGGCCTGGGTGCGCGACGGCAAGACCAACGACGAAATCGCCGCCATCATCGGCCTGTCGAAGCTCACCGTCAAAAACCACCTGCGCAACGTCATGAAGAAACTGAACGTCCACACCCGCGGCCAGGCCATCGCCAAGGCCATCGCGCTGGGGTTTCTGCGCGTGCAGAGCGTCCGCGGCGACGCGGAGGAAGCGGTCGAGGAGCCGTCCGGATAGCCGCCGCCCGGGACGTCACGGGTTGCAAGCCATCCGGATCAATTCGCAGGGTGCAGGGTGGGCAAAGCCCACGCGGTGCGATCGCATGGCAGACGCTGGCGCCGATCGAAGCCGCGCAACGGTGGGTTTCACCCACCCTACGGCCGGCGCGAAGGTGGGTAGGGTGGGCAAAGCCCACGCGGTGCGGTCGCATGGCTGGCGCAGTTGCCGATCGAAGCCGCGCAACGGTGGGTTTCACCCACCCTACGGCCGTCGCGAAGGTGGTAGGGTGGGCAAAGCCCACGCGGTGCGGTCGCTGGCAGACGCTGGCGTCGATCGAAGCCGCGCAACGGTGGGTTTCACCCACCCTACGGCCAGCGCGAAGGTGCGTAGGGTGGGCAAAGCCCACGCGGTGCGGTCGCATGGCAGGCGCAGTTGCCGATCGAAGCCGCGCAACGGTGGGTTTCACCCACCCTACGGGCCGGCGCGAAGGTGGGTAGGGTGGGCAAAGCCCACGCGGTGCGGTCGCATGGCAAACGCTGGCGTCGATCGAAGCCGCGCAACGGCGGGGTTTACCCGCCCTGCGGAAGCTGAAACCCTGAAGCCCGCGCAGCGTGGGTGCTCCGATCCCACATGAGCCGTTCGGCTCATTTTTTTCCTCTCCACCTCTCCATCGCTTGTCATACAAGCCCTCTAAAGTGAGCCTGTCCGCAGCTATGGCGGGCTCGATTTCCGGTTGACCTGCGCTGCACCGGCAGGCCTTCCCCGCAGGGGGGCGGAAAGCTTCATCACTTTCTGGGTCTTTTTAAAGAGGAGCACTACATGAAACTCAAACTCATCGCACTTGCGGCCATGCTGGCCGCGGGTTCCGCCAACGCCACCATCCAGGACGGCTCCGCCGGCAACGGCGAACTGTTCATGACCGTTCTGGACAGCGTCGGCCTGAAGTCCTACACCCTGGACCTCAACCTGACCATGAACGACTTCCTGGCCGGCATCGCCGTGTCCGGCAAGTCGTACAACTACACCGCCGACGCCAACATGGCCAGCTTCCTGTCCATGGTCGCGCCGGCCGACAAATCCGGCCTGGTGTTCGCCATCGGCGCCATGGACACCGTCGGCGCCACCGCCACCGACTACCACCGCTACATCTCCACCGCCAGCGCGATCGACCTGAACAACACGGTGACCAACGCCAACCTCAAGCAACTTGGCAGTAGCGGCGCAACATTCCTGGGCAACACCAACGGCCTGATCGGCAACGCGGATTCCCTCATCGTCACCGACTCCTCATTGGTCGCCTACGCCGGCAGCGCCCAGTGGGGCAGCAACTGGGGTACCTCAGCCAACTTCACCAGCACCGGCCTGACCGATACCGATGAGATCGTGGAAGCCACTGATCTGGGCATGTACTTCCTGCGCCAGGCCCCTGGCGGTGCCTTCGCCGACCGTCTCAAGCCGTCCAGCTACGCGGCCATCCTGCAGGACGGCAACCAGGTTTATGCCAACCTGAGCACTAACGGCAATCTGATGATCGCCGCCGTGCCCGAGGCCGAAACCTACGCCATGATGCTCGCCGGCCTCGGCCTGGTCGGTTTCATGGTCGCGCGTCGCCGCCAGGCTTGATGCATTGACGCGCTATCGGCCCAGGTGTGTCTTGTTGCCTGGGCGGGTAGCGCGCGCAAGGAACGTACCTATCCGTTTGCCGGCTGCCGCCGGCAAATCACTGACTGCTTAATCTGGAGAATCAAATGAAACTGAAGCACATCACCCTGGCCGTGGCCGCCGCCCTGGCCGCCCCCTCCGCCTTCGCCAACATCGCTCCCGAGACCGTTCCCGGCGTGGTGAAGATCGTCCTCTCCGGCGCCACCGCCCCCGATGGCTTCGTCGAGAGCTCGGTGAAGGAAATGCTGGAACCCGCCAGCATCAAGACCTACCGCGACAACGCCTACGCCACCTTGGCCTTCCAGCACCGCGCCTGGTTCGGCAACGCCAAGGCCGGCATCCCCGGCGTGGCCGCCGGCACCCCCATCCTGTTCGTCAAGCGTTCCAAGGGCGGCTCGGTCATTGGCGTCGACCCGGTGGCGCGCGCCTCGCGCATCGAGTCGCTGGACTTCTCCGCCTGCACCACCGGCGGGGCTGTCGCCAAGGACGGCGGCACGGTGTACGACTACTTCTGCCCGACCAAGGGCCTGGATCCCGACAGCCCCGACTTCGCCAACCCCGCGCTGAACAACGGCGTGGTGAGCGACTTCGGCGTTTCCGACGTGTCGCCGGCCCTGTTCAAGGCGCCCTACAACGTGGAATTCGGCCAGAATGAACTCGCTGTCGCCGAAGTGGCCAAGCTGACCATCAAGCCGGTCAACACCGTGATCATGGGCATCGTCGCCACCGACGACGTGCCGCTGTCTACCGCGATCAACCGTGCCGACTACGGCAACATGCTGATGGGCAACATCCAGGACTGGACCCAGATCGACGCCAGCCTGACCGGCAACACCCAGGTGGTGGCCTGCCGCCGCGTCAACGGCTCCGGCACCCAGGCCAGCTACAACTGGTTCTTCAACAACTTCCCCTGCGAGTCCGCCTTCAATGGCCAGCAGGCGCCGACCAGCATGTATGCCGACAACGCCAGCGGCATCGTCAGCGGTTCCGGCACCGAGGCCGATCCGTACGTGATCGACCCGACCGCCGGCTACACCGTGGTCAACAACTCCACTTCCGGCGACGTGGCCAACTGCCTGAAGAACGCCCAGGCTCACACCGACCACAAGATCAAGGCCGACAACGGCAAATGGTATGTGACCAGGTTCGGCAACTCGGTTGATCCGTTCAAGGCCATCGCCGTGCTCTCCGCCGACAGCTACGGCAAGGAGAACGGCTGGACCTACCGCAACATCTACGGCGCCGGCAGCTTCGCGCCCGCCACCCAGACCGCTTCCGCCGGCGCCACCGGCATCGCCCCGTCCAAGGCCAACCTGCTGACCGGCGCTTGGGAGCTTGCGGTGGAACTGACCATGCAGTACCGCAACGCCAACGTGACCAACGTCCAGGGCGACACCATTTCGGCCCTGACTGGAGTGAAGAAGGCCTTTGCGGATGAGCTGATCAAGCGTTCGGGCGACCCCGCCAAGATTGACCTGAACGCCAAGAAGCAGGTCTACGCCGCGCTGCCCGACTACTACGACCCCACCGCCGGCGGCGTCTTCACGGCTCATACCGCGCTGGGCAGCCACCAGGGCAACATGTGCAAGCCGATGGTGCGCAAGTACTGATCACCTGGTTGGCCGTCGGGTTTAAGCCCGCGGGCGGTGCAATGCCGCCTGTTTGAACACCCACTCCCCGCTTGGCGGGGAGTGGCTTTTTGTAAGGGAGCCTTGCGCCATCGGCTTTTTGGGAGCCGACGGCGCAGGGTTTTCTGCTTTGCTTGTTGCCGATTGCTTATTTCGATGCGCGCTTTCCTCACCGTCCTGTTTCATTTTCTGCCGCTTTCCGCCGCCTTCCTGTTTGCATCCGCACATGCCGCGGACGACGGCCGCTTCGATCTGTTCGAAATCCGGGTGGAAGGCAATACGGTTTTGCCGGCGCTGCTGATCGAGCGGGCGGTTTATCCCAGCCTGGGCGAAAAAAAGGGCATCCAGGACGTGGAAGCCGCGCGCGCCGCGCTGGAAAAGCTCTATCAGGACAATGGCTATCTCACCGTGCTGGTCGATATCCCGGAGCAGGAAGTGAAGAACGGCGTGGTGCGCCTGCGGGTGACGGAAGGCCGGGTGGAACGCCTGCGGGTGACCGGCTCGCGCTATTTCAGCCTGGGCCGCATCCGGGAAAAGACGCCGGACCTGGCCGAGGGCAGCGTGCCGTATTTTCCCGACGTGCAGAAGCAGCTGGCGGCGGTGAATCGGGGCGGCGACCGCCGGGTGACGCCGGTGCTGCGCCCCGGGCGTTCGCCGGGCAAGGTGGAGGTGGACCTGAAGGTGGACGACCGCTTGCCGCTGCACGGCAGCGTGGAGCTGAACGACCGCTATTCCGCCAATACCACCCGCACCCGCCTGAACGCCAACATGCGCTACGACAACCTGTGGCAGCGCGAGCACAGCCTGTCGCTCGGCGTGCAGACCGCGCCCCAGGAACCCGCCGAAAGCACGGTGTTTTCCGCCACCTATGTCTGGCCCACGGACAAGGGCAACTACCTGGCGGCCTACGGGGTGATTTCCGAAAGCGACGTGGCCGCCCTGGGCGACGTGGCCAACTGCCTGAAGAACGCCCAGGCTCACACCGACCACAAGATCAAGGCCGACAACGGCAAATGGTATGTGACCAGGTTCGGCAACTCGGTTGATCCGTTCAAGGCCATCGCCGTGCTCTCCGCCGACAGCTACGGCAAGGAGAACGGCTGGACCTACCGCAACATCTACGGCGCCGGCAGCTTCGCGCCCGCCACCCAGACCGCTTCCGCCGGCGCCACCGGCATCGCCCCGTCCAAGGCCAACCTGCTGACCGGCGCTTGGGAGCTTGCGGTGGAACTGACCATGCAGTACCGCAACGCCAACGTGACCAACGTCCAGGGCGACACCATTTCGGCCCTGACTGGAGTGAAGAAGGCCTTTGCGGATGAGCTGATCAAGCGTTCGGGCGACCCCGCCAAGATTGACCTGAACGCCAAGAAGCAGGTCTACGCCGCGCTGCCCGACTACTACGACCCCACCGCCGGCGGCGTCTTCACGGCTCATACCGCGCTGGGCAGCCACCAGGGCAACATGTGCAAGCCGATGGTGCGCAAGTACTGATCACCTGGTTGGCCGTCGGGTTTAAGCCCGCGGGCGGTGCAATGCCGCCTGTTTGAACACCCACTCCCCGCTTGGCGGGGAGTGGCTTTTTGTAAGGGAGCCTTGCGCCATCGGCTTTTTGGGAGCCGACGGCGCAGGGTTTTCTGCTTTGCTTGTTGCCGATTGCTTATTTCGATGCGCGCTTTCCTCACCGTCCTGTTTCATTTTCTGCCGCTTTCCGCCGCCTTCCTGTTTGCATCCGCACATGCCGCGGACGACGGCCGCTTCGATCTGTTCGAAATCCGGGTGGAAGGCAATACGGTTTTGCCGGCGCTGCTGATCGAGCGGGCGGTTTATCCCAGCCTGGGCGAAAAAAAGGGCATCCAGGACGTGGAAGCCGCGCGCGCCGCGCTGGAAAAGCTCTATCAGGACAATGGCTATCTCACCGTGCTGGTCGATATCCCGGAGCAGGAAGTGAAGAACGGCGTGGTGCGCCTGCGGGTGACGGAAGGCCGGGTGGAACGCCTGCGGGTGACCGGCTCGCGCTATTTCAGCCTGGGCCGCATCCGGGAAAAGACGCCGGACCTGGCCGAGGGCAGCGTGCCGTATTTTCCCGACGTGCAGAAGCAGCTGGCGGCGGTGAATCGGGGCGGCGACCGCCGGGTGACGCCGGTGCTGCGCCCCGGGCGTTCGCCGGGCAAGGTGGAGGTGGACCTGAAGGTGGACGACCGCTTGCCGCTGCACGGCAGCGTGGAGCTGAACGACCGCTATTCCGCCAATACCACCCGCACCCGCCTGAACGCCAACATGCGCTACGACAACCTGTGGCAGCGCGAGCACAGCCTGTCGCTCGGCGTGCAGACCGCGCCCCAGGAACCCGCCGAAAGCACGGTGTTTTCCGCCACCTATGTCTGGCCCACGGACAAGGGCAACTACCTGGCGGCCTACGGGGTGATTTCCGAAAGCGACGTGGCCGCCCTGGGCGACGTGAACGTGATCGGCAAGGGCAGGATCGCGGGGCTGCGCTACATCGTGCCCCTGCGCGCCCGATCCGGATATTTCCACACCCTGACCCTGGGCGCGGACTACAAGGATTTCAGCGAGACCGTGAGTCTCACGGCGACGGACAACGACACGCCCGTCGCCACCAATACGCCGATTTCCTACCTGCCGTTCAGCCTGGGCTACGAAGGCACCGTGCAGGGCGAGCGGAGCACCACCCAGCTCGCCGCCTTGCTGAACTTTTCCGTGCGCGGCCTGGCGGACGAGACGGTGGAATGCGTGCCGGGGGTGTTCCTCAACGAGTTCGCCTGCAAGCGCTATCTGGGCAAGGCGAACTACGCCGCCCTGCGCCTGGACCTGAAGCACACGCGCCGCTTCGAAAACGGCTGGAGCCTGTTCGGCCGCGTGGGCGGGCAGACGGCCAGCGGCCCGCTGATCTCCAACGAGCAGTTCATCGCCGGCGGCGTGTACACGGTGCGGGGCTACACGGAATCCGCCGCTTCCGGCGACGACGGCCTGACCGGCGGTCTGGAACTGCGCACCCCCTCGCTGGCCAGGCAGGCCTCCGAACGTCTGGACGAGCTGATCCTGTATGCCTTCGCCGAAGGCGCCAGCCTGCGCATACGCGAACCCTTGCCCGGCCAGACCGACCGTTTCGACCTGCTTGCCGCCGGCTTGGGCCTGCGCTTCAAGGGCCGGGGCGGCGTTTCGGGCAGCCTGGACCTGGCTTACCCCTTCGAGGAGGCCGGGCAGGTGGAAGCGGGCGACGGCCGGGTGCATTTCCGGCTGGGGATGGAGTGGTAGGGAGTAAATGGTGAATGAAATGAGAGGGAGCCGAGAATGAGCTTGAATATTGCGAATGCATCGCTTGTATTGATCGCCGCGATTGCCTTGCCCGTGCAAGCTGCGACGCAGGATAGCCCTGGCTTTAGTTGCCAGAACAGCGAGATTTCCTTTGTCCTGGGGCCGGCATTTACGGCGACATGCACAGGGAATCTTTACATCGACCCCTCGAGCGTAATCCACGCAGATGAATCGATCACCATCGTTTCAGGCGGCAACGTGACGTTTTGGGGAACCCTGGTGGCTCCGAAAATTTCGCTGAGTGCGAACCGTGATTTGAGCGTGGGCGGCGGTTTGTTTTCCGGGCTGACGGATACCTATCCGGACATGACTGCGTTGAGCCAGGTAGCGAGCGGCAGCCTTTACCTGAGAACTTTCGACGATCAGGTCTCGCGCCCGATTGTGCATCCCGAGTATGGGGCCGCCATTACTACGCTGCAAATGGGCGTACCGGTTGGCACAGTCGAAATCAGCACGCAAACTTCTGCAATCGTTTCAGCCGAGACCAGCATCGAATCGACAGATTTCGTTTTGGCTGAACCTACAGCGGGCCTGGTTCCTGAACCCAGCACTTACACGCTATTCGGCGTGGGCGGCCTGATGGTGATGTGGGCTGCCCGCAGGCGCGCCCCCAAACGTGTCGCTTGCATAAGCCGTTCGGCCTGGCTCGCATGAAACGCAATCATCACATTCGAAAATTAACGTAAGTAAGTACGCAAGACAGGCGGCCACGAAGCATTCCGGAATGCCGGTCGCCTACAGGAGAAGCCCATGAACCGCAACCGTTATCGTCTGGTATTCAACGCGACTTTAGGCATGCAGGTGCCGGTGGCGGAGCGTGCACGGGGCCGGAGCAAGTCGGCGGGCTGCAAGACAGGTTCCGCCGTGCTGGCAGCTTCCGCCTTGCTGACAGCGGTGCCAGCACTGGCGCAAATGCCGGTGCCCTGCGCGGGCGGTGCGTGCGGCATCAACCCCAACCCCACGGCCTTCGTCACCCATGGCGCGGCCAGCTACGCAGTCAATGGCAACCAGGGCGTCGTCACCCAGACCACCGGCAAGGCCATCGTCAACTGGCAGAGCTACAACCTGGGCGCCGGTAATACGATGACCTATCGCTTCCAGGACGGCGCTGGCAACCTGCCGGCGGTCGCCAGTTTTTCCACCCTGAACAACATCTGGCAAGGCAGCCCGAGCGAAATCGCGGGGCGCATCCAGGTGCAGCCCGGGCAGAACGGCCAGATTTATCTCTACAACCAGAATGGCATCCTGTTCAAGGACGGTGCGCAGGTGAACGTGGGCAGTTTGGTGGCCTCGACGCTTGCGCCGAACGAGAAACTCTTCATCGAAGGCTTTGCTTCCAACGTGGACGCCGATACGCTCGCCGCGTTCGAGGCGGCCGCGGGCTCTTCAGGCGGACTGGTGGCGCTGGAAACCGGCGCGACGCTGAAGACCGACACTGGTGGGCGGGTGATGCTGCTGGCCGAGAACGTGGAGAACCACGGCGTCATTGAAACGCCTGAAGGGCAGACCATTCTCGCCGCAGGCTCGAAAGTCTATCTGGCGGTGGGCGACGACCCCAGCTTGCGCGGTTTCCTGGTGGAAGTGGACAACGGCGGCACCGCCACCAATACCGGCCGCATCCTCGCCGAGCGCGGCAACGTCAGCGCAAGACAGGCGGCCACGAAGCATTCCGGAATGCCGGTCGCCTACAGGAGAAGCCCATGAACCGCAACCGTTATCGTCTGGTATTCAACGCGACTTTAGGCATGCAGGTGCCGGTGGCGGAGCGTGCACGGGGCCGGAGCAAGTCGGCGGGCTGCAAGACAGGTTCCGCCGTGCTGGCAGCTTCCGCCTTGCTGACAGCGGTGCCAGCACTGGCGCAAATGCCGGTGCCCTGCGCGGGCGGTGCGTGCGGCATCAACCCCAACCCCACGGCCTTCGTCACCCATGGCGCGGCCAGCTACGCAGTCAATGGCAACCAGGGCGTCGTCACCCAGACCACCGGCAAGGCCATCGTCAACTGGCAGAGCTACAACCTGGGCGCCGGTAATACGATGACCTATCGCTTCCAGGACGGCGCTGGCAACCTGCCGGCGGTCGCCAGTTTTTCCACCCTGAACAACATCTGGCAAGGCAGCCCGAGCGAAATCGCGGGGCGCATCCAGGTGCAGCCCGGGCAGAACGGCCAGATTTATCTCTACAACCAGAATGGCATCCTGTTCAAGGACGGTGCGCAGGTGAACGTGGGCAGTTTGGTGGCCTCGACGCTTGCGCCGAACGAGAAACTCTTCATCGAAGGCTTTGCTTCCAACGTGGACGCCGATACGCTCGCCGCGTTCGAGGCGGCCGCGGGCTCTTCAGGCGGACTGGTGGCGCTGGAAACCGGCGCGACGCTGAAGACCGACACTGGTGGGCGGGTGATGCTGCTGGCCGAGAACGTGGAGAACCACGGCGTCATTGAAACGCCTGAAGGGCAGACCATTCTCGCCGCAGGCTCGAAAGTCTATCTGGCGGTGGGCGACGACCCCAGCTTGCGCGGTTTCCTGGTGGAAGTGGACAACGGCGGCACCGCCACCAATACCGGCCGCATCCTCGCCGAGCGCGGCAACGTCAGCGTGGCTGGCCTGACGGTCAATCAGTTGGGTCGTGTCACCGCCACGTCGTCGGTCAACCTCAACGGCTCCATCCGTCTGCTGGCGCGCGACAGCGCGTCGTCGTACACCCCGCTAGGCACGGAGCGCGCCATTCCGCTGGGCACCAGCACCGGCACGCTGGTGCTGGGGGCGAACAGCACCACCGAGGTGCTGCCGGACGCGACCGACAGCAAGACGCTCACCGACGAGCAGGCGTTCAACCGTTCGCGCATCGAGGGCGTGGGCAGGACCGTTCATGTGCAGGGTGGTGCACTCGTCCGTGCCACCAGCGGCGTGATCGACCTGTCGGCCCAGGCGGGCCAGACATTCCAGATTGCCGGTTTCCCCTCAACGGCTCCATCCGTCTGCTGGCGCGCGACAGCGCGTCGTCGTACACCCCGCCAGGCACGGAGCGCGCCATTCCGCTGGGCACCAGCACCGGCACGCTGGTGCTGGGGGCGAACAGCACCACCGAGGTGCTGCCGGACGCGACCGACAGCAAGACGCTCACCGACGAGCAGGCGTTCAACCGTTCGCGCATCGAGGGCGTGGGCAGGACCGTTCATGTGCAGGGTGGTGCACTCGTCCGTGCCACCAGCGGCGTGATCGACCTGTCGGCCCAGGCGGGCCAGACATTCCAGATTGCCGGTTTCCCCAAGGTCGACGATGTGCGCCTGCAAGTGGACGACGGCGCGGTACTCGACACCGCCGGCCTCGTCGACGTGGCCATCCCGGTGGAGCGCAATTACATTCAGGTGGAACTGCGCGGCTCGCAACTCGCGGATTCGCCCCTGCAACGCAACACCTTCCTCAACAAGAGCAAGGTGTGGATCGACGCCGAGCAGGGCACGCCGCTGGCCGACGTCGCGGCGGACATCGCCAAGCTGGAGCGCACGGTGGCGGAGAAAAGCGCCGTCGGCGGAACGATCACGTTGCGTTCGGAAGGCGATCTGGTGCTGCAGGGTGGCGCGACGCTCGACGTGTCCGGCGGCAGCATCGCCTACCAGGCGGGCTTCGGCCGCACCAGCAAGCTTTCGCTCAACGGCAAGGTCGTGGATATCGGCAACGCCGATCCCGAGCAGCTCTACGACGGTTTTGCGGATCGCTATTCGGTCTACGATCCGAAGTGGAATCAGACCCGCACCTTCGATTTCGGGCAAGCCCGCTACATTGCGGCCTACACTGCCGGCCG